>CAZTFN010000069.1:0-14786 GCA_964612905.1 uncultured Flavobacterium sp.
GCCTACAGACGAAGCTCCTCCCAAAAGAGCTTCAACGCAAAGGAAGAAACCAAAAAAGAAATCCAACCCCAAAAATACCACAGCCAAAAATCCAGAAACAAGGGAAGAAAAATCTGGAAATAGAAACATCAAAAGAAGAAGAAATAGAAGGCGAAATCGACGAAGATAGGGCACTTTTTTTTCCGTTTTATTGGCTACATTTGTTTTACAAATCAAGATTCACATGAAATACGACCTAATCGACAACGCCCTATTTATCAAGAACAGAAAGAATTTTGCAGCACAAATGAAACCAAATAGTTTGGCTGTTTTCAATTCCAATGATATTTATCCTATAAGCGCCGACAGCACCATGCCTTTTGAGCAGCATAGAGATATCTTCTATTTGAGTGGTGTGGATCAAGAGGAAAGTATTTTAGTGATCTTCCCAGATTGTCCCAAGGCAAAACATCGTGAGATTTTATTCTTGAAAGAAACCAACGAACACATTGCTGTTTGGGAAGGAGAAAAGCTCACCAAAGAAGCTGCGTTGAGAACGTCTGGTATTAAGACTGTCTATTGGTTACAAGACATGGAAAAGATCATGTTCGAACTCATGTCTCAGTGCGACACAGTATACATCAACACCAACGAACATTATCGAGCGAGTGTTAAAACCGAAACGCGTGAAGACCGATTCACCAAGTGGCTAAAAAATAAGTATCCTGCACATTCGGTTGCTAAGAGCAATCCCATTTTGCAAAGATTGCGTTCTGTAAAGGATTCTATCGAGTTGGCTCTGATGCAAAGAGCATGTGATATCACCGAAAAAGGATTCCGAAGAATTTTAGGGTTTGTAAAACCTGACGTTTGGGAGTATGAAATTGAAGCGGAATACATTCACGAATTTCTAAGAAATCGATCCAAAGGTTTTGCATATACACCTATTGTTGCCAGTGGTAACAATGCCAATGTCTTGCACTACATTGAGAACAATCAGCAATGCAAGGCTGGAGATCTAATTTTAATGGATGTCGGAGCAGAGTATGCCAATTACTCTTCGGATATGACACGTACCATTCCTGTTTCAGGCCGATTTACGGATCGACAAAAAGCAGTTTACAACGCTGTAAACAAGGTGAAGGACGAAGCCACTAAAATGCTAGTTCCAGGAACTATTTGGGCCGACTATCATGTGGAAGTAGGAAAAATCATGACCTCAGAATTGTTGAGCTTAGGTTTACTCGACAAAGCCGATGTTCAAAACGAAGATCCAGACTGGCCAGCCTACAAAAAATACTTTATGCACGGAACTTCGCATCATATTGGATTAGACACACATGATTACGGATTGCTTCACGAACCCATGGAACCTAATATGGTCTTTACGGTGGAACCTGGCATTTACTTACCAGACGAAGGTTTCGGAATTCGATTGGAAGACGATGTTGTGATTCAAGAAACTGGGGAGCCCATCAATTTGATGAAGAACATTCCGATAGAAGCAAATGAGATTGAGAATTTGATGAATTCATAAACACTTTATGAAAAAACTTGTCTTTTTTCTATCTGTTTGTCTTGCGCTCACTATTCACAGTCAAGAAAACAAACTGCTTACGCAGTTGCATAAATATGATGATGGAATTGAGCAAATGAAGTATGTGCTAAATATTCCGGTGGACTCAATTCCAGAAGATGGTTTTTCCCGACTTTTAAAAATTAAACTCAACTCTGATTTGAACACGTTAGGCGACATTTTCTCTTTTTATGCTGATAGTGATCAATTTGAACTGAGCCGAAAAGAACAGTCTATTCTGGAAAATAGGATTCTTTATTTTGCTAAATGGTTCTTCAAAAACAGACAATTTGCCATAGTGAAAAGCTCTGGAGGTTATGCTCCAATATCCGGAATACGCTTGGACACAATAGCTGATAAAAAAGTAATTGTTCTATTAATGGGCGGAGATTGTTTGGTATCCGAACGTGACAAACGACAAGATTATATTTACGAACTCTTCAGTAACAAGGTCCGAGACCTTCTCAGTCAATAGTAACCATGAAAATGTACATCCTTCTCAAAGATTCAATTCCCCAAGGCTTTGCTGTATTAGCAGCTGCGCATGCTTCCTTGGCGGCCTATAAAAAGTTTGAAGAGGATGCTGACATGCAAGAATGGATTTCAGGAACCTTCTACAAGGTCATTTGCAAGGTAAACGATAAGGAATTTGAAAAGGCAAAATCCTTTGAAGGTCACGTGGTCTTGACCGAATCTGCTCTCGACAATCAAGAGGTTGCTATTGCTTTCAAACCAAGAGAAGATTGGCCTAAATCATTTCGTTTTTACAGATTGTACAGGTAGCTTATTCTCAAAAAATTAAGTTTTTTTGAAACACTTTTTTAAATTCTAGGTATATAGATAAACAGTCTTAAACTAACTATACCTAAACCGTGAAGTATTTTACTTTTCTAGTTGTCGTTTTATGTATTGTAGGGTGCCAACAAAAAACTGACTTGGAAATTTTCCAAGACGTATGTGAAGACATACAAAACATAGAACAAATTCAATACAATTTTACCTTCGAGCAAAAAGGGTTTGAATCTTCCGATTCTAATTATTCTTATTCTGGAATACAGGCACTGGATTTTACCAAAAGGAATGCGCTCGGAGCTGACGTATACTCAAAAAGGTTTCCGAGACCCAATAAAACTGGATTTGAAAGACTTGCAATTGCTGATACTTTGATCCGAAAAAAAGTGGAAACCAAAACAATTATTAAGGACCCTAATGCGGGTTATAATTTCATTGCCGGTAATGTGGTTTTATACTTCAACATTTATGATTTGCGAAAAAGCTTGCCCTTGGTATTGAAAGATTCAACAATGAATTCTCTGCGTATTGTTGATACACTCATCAATGATACACGTTCCTCTAGCATAATATTCAAAATCAGAAAACACATTGTAGGTGGTCAACTCTATGACACTCAAGGAAAAAGTAAAACCTATCATTTGATTGTTAAAAAGAAAGATCATACGCCGCTTTATTGGGGATTTGATAGTGAAGAAGGAATCATGGGGTTTACCTATAAAAATATCAAGTCTACTATTGATCCTGGGCTCTGGGAATATAATTCCAAGGAAGAATATACGGTCATTTCTGGTAAAGAATATCGTCTGCGACAGAAGAATGAATTGAATAAGCAACTGGGCAGGGACTTCCCAACTTGGAAGCTTTCCACAATTCGTGGTCAAGAACTTTCAAACTTGAATTTCAAAAATAAATTGACATTGTATGAATTCTTTTTTGTCGGTTGCAAAGGAGCAATAACATCCAAACCCTTCATTAAAGGGTTAAAAGACAGGTATGGACAAAACCTGAATTTCGTAAACATTGAGGTTCAGGGTTTTCAAAGAAAGGATGTACTGAATTTTGTTGAGAGGCACAACTTGAAAGAACCTGTCGTATATGGAGGAAAAGATCTTGCTAATCAACTTGGAGTATTGGGCTGTCCAACATATGTCTTGGTAGATAAATCAGGTAAAATTATTCATTCGTCTTTTTCAGATAAAACAGGATTGAAGGAGCTTATTGATAAAGAAATCTAAAAGCAAAACTGGATTTTTCCATATCTTGTAAACATGGAAAAAAATCGCAGGACCTTTTTAAAATCATTAACTGCAAGTGCCGCTGGATTAGCTGTATTGCCCCTCTTTGGATCACATCTTGAAACTCCGTTAGAAGAAATCAATCATCATTTTCTAAGCTCTTCGAAAGATACTTCCGAAGCTTTCTGGGAAGGGGTGAAACAACAGTTTCGTTTTGCTCCAGGAGTTCAGTATTTCAACAACGCTTCTTTGGGTTCGTCCTCCATTCCGATTCGAAAGGCAACCAATGAATTCAGAGATATTCTGGATGATTTTCCTTCCAAATATATGTGGGGTGGATGGGAAAATGCCAAGGAAGATGTGCGCAAAAAAGTAGCGGATTTTTTCAAAGTTGATAAAGAAGAAATCGCATTGACACATAATACTACAGAAGGGATGAACCTCATTGCCAAGAGTTTCAACTTTAAAGCAGGTGACGAGGTCATTATTTCAGATCACGATCATACCAGTGCTCACATTCCTTGGAAAGTATGGCAAGAAGAAAAAGGCATCAAGCTCGTGCGACCCACCTTACCCATTGTTCCAAAAACCAAAGAAGATCTGGTTGAGCTATATCGAAAAGCCATCACTCCCAAAACAAAAGTGATTTCTCTGTGTCATATTGTGAATACCAACGGAATGATTTTACCTGTAAAAGAAATCTCCGAAATGGCACATCAAAAAGGGATATTAGTCGCAGTGGACGGTGCTCAATCGGCAGGAATGTTTAACATTGACCTACACGCTTTAGGTTGTGATTTTTACACGGCCAGTTCGCACAAATGGTTGTTTTCTCCAAAAGGTGTAGGTGTGTTTTATGCGAAGAAAGAAAGTCAGAAATACTTGAAACCTATGGTGGTTTGTAGAGGCTATCAAAACAAAAGCATACGTCGTTTGGAAAACTACAACACTCGAAACCTGCCTGAAGTTCTAGGTTTGGGTGCAAGCATCGATTTTGTCAATTCTATCGGTGCACAAAAGATTCACAACCGAACGTTTGAGTTAAAATCCTATTTCCGATCTAAGGTAGAAAACAATCCAAAATTCAAACTCAAAACCCCTGCTTCCGATGATCTTTCAGGAGCCATTCAAGTAGTGGAAATTGTAGGAAAGAATGTAAAAAACGTCAAGAAACAACTCTTTGACCAATATGGAATTGACTGTAGACCCATGTCTACTTTCGGGTTGAATGCAGTACGCCTTTCATTTGCTATTTACATCACCAAAAAGGATATAGATAGCTTGGTGAAAGCCTTGGAGAGCATATAAAAAAACCCTGACGATTTATACTGAACTTAATTCAGTAACGTCAGGGTCAAAATCGACTAGCAACCCCCTAATTTTGCTAGTTCATCCATACGATATATTTACTTTACAACCAACGTATATTGTGGTGTTGGGTTCAGTGGACAGAAGTACACATATTCTCCTTTTGCTAAGGTCACTTTGTTAGAAGTTGACTTTGAATTGTTCTTTACTGGGCTTGTTACATAAGCATTCTTAATGTGTTTCTTCACATCTGATTTTGGTGCCAAAACAAATCCTACATCGTGTCCAACATTGTTGTTGGCGATTTCAAAAATATAGGTTCCTTCAGATAAGGTAATTTGCTTCTGAGTGAACTCTCCTGAAGTTTGTTCTAAAGCTACGGTCTTTACTTTTTGTGCATTTGCAGTAAATGAGAATCCTACAAATAATACAATGATTGCAATGATTTTTTTCATGGTGTTATATTTATTAATTGGTTTGTAATTTATTCTTCTAATAGTTGAGATTCCCACTTTCGTGGGAATGACAGCGTAAAGCACTCTGATAAAATCAGAGTGTCTTTACTTACACAGTTTCTAATTCTAAAGGTTGTGCTACTGGGAAATCAACAGGAACTTGAGTTGTGCTGTGGATGTAGTTTGAGATGGTTTTGTCTCCTACCAATGAGATGATGTCAATCACAGATCCTTTAGTATATCCAGCATTTAGTAAGTTCTCTAAAACATCAGCATCGGTTCTTCCTCTGTTTTCCGTTACATTCTTTGCAAATCTTGCCAAAGCGTCTAATTTGTTGTCAAAAGAAGCACGTCCGGCTCTCAATTCTAAGATTTGCTCGTCTGTAAATCCGTTTAATTTTCCGATCGCTGTGTGTGCCGATAAACAGTAGATACATTCATTTACTTGGCTTACTGCTAAGTTCACTACTTCTTTTTCTTTTGCTGACAAAGATGTTTTCGCATTGGCAAAGTTCAAGTAGTTCTCCAAAGCTGTGTCGCTATTTGCATAGGTTGCATACAAGTTAGGGACAAAGCCTAATGCTTTTTGAAGGTTGTCAAAAATTGCTTGATTGTTTGAAGACACTTGGTCTCTTGTTGGTACATTAAATGTGCTCATAATTTTTAATATTTTAAATGATAAATTTTTTAGTTGTTGCATTCAAAATCTTGAATGACTTCGTTGCTGTCGTATTCTTGGTAGCCCCAACAGTTTGGACATTGTTGTTTGTTTTGTGAAATCATTTTTACTTGTCTTTGAATTACAGTACAAAGGTGCGACGAGAAGTGGTGTCGAAAAATGGACAAAGGTTCCTGCCTTTTGGACAAATTGGATTTTTAGGCAGTTTTCAGCTCTTTTTTGAACTGCAAAGGCGATTTTTGAGTGGCTTTTGTGAAGAACCTAGTGAAGTATGCGGGGTCGTTAAAACCCAAATCAAAGGCTATTTCTTTCACTGAGAAGTCTGTATAGATGAGTTTTCTCTTGGCTTCTAAGATGATTCTATTCTTAATGAAGTCACTCGGTGTTTGGGTACCGATCTTTTGAAAGTGTTTGGTCAATGATTTCGGAGAGATTCCTAGTCGCCCCGCATAATCGGTTACCGAATGCATTTTGGTGAAGTTGAACTCAACCAATGTGCTGAAGTCTTTAAAGAGTTTAGAATCTACATCATCCTTCATCACATGTCGTTCTTTTCGAATTCGAACGGAGTGAATAATGAACTGCTTTAAATAAGATTGCAACATGTCATATTGAGCTGCCTCATCTTGTTTGAACTCATCAATCAGTTCAGAAATGATGAAATCTAACTTCTTTGCATCCCTATCATCCAATTCAATAAAAGGAGTCTCATAAATGTTATTGAACAACACTCCGTTGCAAGAAATCTCTTTGTCATGAGTTTGAATACAATAAAAGTCTCGGACAAAAGAGAGTCTATAAGCCTCTTTGATTTGTTCAGAGTCTACCGTAAAGACCTGTCCTGGCGACAGGAAGAACAATACATTTCCATCAAAAGTAAATTCATCAAAATCGATGTGATAAGTTCCTTTCCCTTCTTTGATCCAGAAGATATTATAGGAATCGATCTTCTCTGGTTGATTGACCACACAAGCTTTTTCAAAATCGACCACACTTAAAGAAAAGGTATTCTGAAATTGATAGCTTTGGATGTCTTGAATGGCCATGGGAGATTTTTACTCTTTGGTCGTAGTTTTTGCAGAAGATTACATCTCGGTTAGACGTAAAAACTGTAGCGTAGTGGTATTGAAATCATCGGGGCGTTCTACATTTACTACATGTCCACAATTTTCAATCACATGAAGTTCAGACTGTGTGTGTTTCTGAGCAATCATTCGAATGGATGGTAAAAACAAATGATCTTCTCCACCCATCACATACAAGGTAGGAATCTCTATATCTTTTGCTCTAAAAAATCGAAGTAAGGGGTTGATCTCTGCGGTCAACTTAAACCAACGAACAAACTCTTTTTGATATAATTTCTTCGCTTCATTTGCAAACAAAATCCTTGACTCTTTATGGTTCTTCCTAGGCATAATGATGAACGCAAAAAGCTTGTATAAATACATGTAAGGAACGACTGATTTGAAGATGATTCCCAATCGCATTAAGATTTGAGATCGAAAATTGAGCTTTAAAATGGCTCCGCCCATCACCATTTTGTCAACAAGATCTGCACGTTTCTCAGCTAGATTTCTAATGAGGATTGTTCCCAGCGAAATTCCAATAAAGTGGGATTTCTGAATCTTTAGATGATCCAAGACCTCAATAATATCGTCCGTGATGGAATCAAAGGTATACTTTGTGTTAAAGGTATCTTTAATGGTGGGCTTACTATTTCCATGACCTCTAAGATCTAAAACCAAGACGTTGTATTCTGCTTTAAACGCTCGAATCTGCCGAAACCAAATAGAACTACTACCCCCAGCTCCATGAATAAAGCTTACCCACTTCGTGGTGTTTTCATTGAGGTATGTATAGTAGTTCAACATCGTTTTTACAAAGGTGTAAAGATAGAACTAATTCTCATGCGTTTTCTATTCGGATTCATTTGTTTCGAATTTCTTTTTAGCTAACTTGTGGCAACAGAAATCGTTAGAGAAAAATGAGCAGAATTTTTGTGGTTATTTTATGCCTTATCGCACAAACAGTTTTGTGTCAAAATACCTTTACCTTTTCGGAAAAAGGGTTGACCCCTTCCCAAGTAACGACAAAGGTAAATGGGTTGTCAAAAACCGAACTTCAACAACAAACTCTTAGTTGGATTCAAGAGAATTATAAATATGCAACCACCCAAGTTGATGGTGAATCTATCCTCTTTACCGATGTAAAAGGAAATTTCATTGAGGTAAAGAAAAGCTATTACAACGTAAAATATAGCGTAAAGATTCGTTTTGATAAAGGTCAATTTACCTTAGAACCAATAGATGTTTTTACCAAACTGAATAGTAAATATGACATGGGTTGGCAACCCTTCGACCTCAAAGATGGTGCTGCTTTTTTTAAGCGAGGAAAACCCATCAAGAAAACGAAAGTTTATGTGAAGAAGATTCCAACCTTGTTCAATAAATTAAATGCAGACCTACTTCGACTTTTGAAATAGATTCACCAAAACAAAGGTCACCAAAGCGGGAAGTACCCAACCCAAACTTTGCGACGCCAAGGGAATCCATTTGGCAATTGGAGCTAGCAAATGACCTAGATTTATTGTTCCTAAAACATCAGGCAAACTAAAAATAAATGTCACCAATACCACTCCTCGAAAGACTTGCTTTGATGCCCATTTCTCAGGAAGCACATTCAACAAAATCAACGCAATGGTAATTGGATAGATAAACATCAAGATAGGAAGCGCAATATGAATGATGGTGCTAAAATTCATTTGCCCTACGAGAATTCCGGCTAATGAACCAACAGCTGCCGTGATAATGTATGCTTTTTGAGAGTTCTTAAAAAGTCCTTTGAAATAGTCCGCAGTACCCGTCACAATTCCAACCGCCGTGGTAAAACATGCCAAAGCGACCAGTACACTTAAAAAGGTAGTTCCGACTCTTCCTAAAGTGTGTGTGCTGATTCCGCGCAATAAATTCGCTCTTTGCATGTCGTTACTCAAACTTCCATCCACAAAAATCTCTGCACCATAAAAAGCTCCAACGGCAATAAGTCCCATATAGATAATAGCCAACCCAGTTCCTGCAATAAACCCTGATTTTCGAATCAGTCTCTTCTTATCTTCAGCAGTAGTAATTCCTTTTAAGTTCAGAGAAATAATAATCACACCTCCAATCAATACGGCTCCAATCGCATCAAAAGTTTGGTATCCTTCCAGAAATCCAGTGATTAAAGGTTGATCAAACTTAGGAGTATTCATTCCTGAACCAGCAGAAAACAAACCAATGGTAATCACCAAAAGAACTATCGTAACAATTAATGGAGTAAGAAACTTTCCAATCAAATTGATAATTCTCGAACGGTTCAAGACAAAGATGAACACCAATCCAAAGTAAACCACGCTTGTTAATAGTGGCTTGGTTTCAAAGAAAGGATGAATAGCAATTTCATGTGTTGCGGAGGCCGTTCTTGGTGATGGGATAGAAATCGATATCACATAAATGATGATACAATACACCGAGCTAAACAAAGGAGAAACTTTCTTTCCGAAATCAAACATAGTTCCCTGCAATCGTGCATGCGCCAAGATTCCAACAATTGGAATCACCACTCCTGTGGTCACAAAACCCAATACAACCCAGAACCAATCACCTGCAGCTTGATATCCTAAAAGTGGCGGAATGAGCAAATTCCCTGCTCCGAAGAATAAGGAAAACAGTGCAAATGCTAAGATCCAAGTTTCTTTTGTTCTGTTCATGGTTTTTAAGGAATGTTTGTTGTTATTGGTTGTTGTTTGAAGCTATCTTTGCCGAAGATATAGAATTAATGATTTTAGAACACAAGGGAACTCCAATTTTTTATTCCGAGCAAGGCAAAGGTCCAGCAATTGTTTTGCTTCACGGTTTTTTAGAAAATTCCACGATGTGGAAAACCGTAGCTCAAGAATTCTCTCATCAACACCGAGTGATTTGTATTGATTTATTGGGCCATGGGCAGACGGGTTGCATAGGTTATATCCACACCATGGAGCAAATGGCAGAAGCTGTTCATACAGTTCTAAGGTCTTTAAATTTAAGGCGAGCATTGTTTATCGGTCATTCTATGGGGGGCTATGTTTCTTTGGCTTTTGCCGAAAAATATCCTGAGTTCGTCAAAGGAATTTGTTTGATGAATTCTACGGCTCAAGCCGATTCTGAAGACCGACAACAACTCAGACTTAGGGCCAACAAAATGGCACAAACCAATTTTGAAAACATCGTTCGCATGTCGGTTGGAAACCTCTTCAAACCCGAAAGCCTAAGGTTATTTGCAAATGAAGTTGCCTCAGTAAAGACAGAAGCACTCAAAACACCTTTACAAGGGTATATGGCGGCCAATGAAGGAATGCGAATTCGACCGAACAGAGTTTCTACTTTACATAATATAAAGAAAATCTTTTATGTGATTGGCAAGTACGATCCTGTGATCAATGTAGATTCAGTCACTGAAGAAGCACAAGGTCTTAATACCCAATATGTGATTTTGGAAGGTGGACATATGAGTCATATTGAGAATCGGAAAGAGTTGATAGCCGCGCTTAAATCCTTTTTACGGGTCATCCAAAATTAAAGCCTGAATGCTTTCATTTTATGAGCTATCTTTGAGTATAAATTGAAAAAATGCAGGGAGTTAGTCTCATCACATTTATCGCCATTATTTACTTTTCTTTTTGTGCGTTGCTGGGTTGCTTTCTTCTCTCTGTAAAATCAAAGAACAAGATAAGCAACCAGTTATTTGCGGTATTTTTATTTCTGATTGCAATCGATATCAGTGCCTACTTTCACAACCTTTTTTTAGATGGTTTTGGCAACCTAGTGTTAGCAAAAAGTCTGTTTGCCTATCTGCAAATGCCTGTTCTATACTTTTATGTCTTGTCTGTGTGCTTCTCCAATTTCAGATTAAGACGAACACATTTACTACACCTTCTTCCATTTTTCATCGGAAATCTTATTCTCTACCCAAGATTTTACAGTCGAGACAAAAATTACATTAACAGTTTATGGGAGAATTTTAATTCAATATGGGAGTTGATATTTATCCATTTTTCAGTTCACTTGCAATTCATCATTTATTTCATTCTGATTTTCTTGATCCTGAAGAGGTATCAAAAAATTTACCAACAGAACTTTTCTAATACAGCGAGCAAGACGCATAAATGGTTGTTTCAGTTTACCTTGATTTTAGTGATTCTACACATTTTTGTAATCGTAAAAAGCATCTTGAAATATGTAGACAATGAAAGTAGTTTTCCTGTTGCTCAAATGATTGTATCTGTTGGAGGCTTGCTTGTTGTCATATGGCTTGTGTTGAAAGCACTTCGTCAGCCCGATTTGTTTCAATCTGTTAACTCGACAACAGATATTATTGAAAAAAAGCAAGAAGCAAGAACTACACAGAGAGCAACAAAAGAGATTGAGCTTCTAAGGGCTTTTATGCAAGCCGAAGAGCCTTATTTAGACGCATCCCTTAGCCTTAAGGATTTGGCAAACCGAATGCAATGGTCGCCTCGGGAGCTTTCCATTTTAATCAATCAAAACTTACAACAACACTTTTTCGGTTTTGTGAATCAGTATCGCATTGAAAAAGCCATGAGCTTGTTAAAAGATCCTTCAAAATCAAAACATACTGTCCTAGAAATTCTATACGAAGTAGGGTTCAATTCGAAGTCGTCCTTCAATACTGCGTTTAAAAAACATACAGGACTTACGCCAACCAACTTCCGAAAATCAACATAAAAAAGAACTTTAGCTGAAAGTCGAACAGTTTTTTGACAGAAAATTGGTTCGACTTCATGTATTCGGTCGCACAGAACTGTAGAGAAATACACTTTTGTATCATCATTAAAAAAACACAAAATGAGTACATTAAAAATTTCTTTATTCTTCATCCTTTTTACAAGTCATGTTTTTGCGCAATCTGTAGAACAAAAAATAGATTCGTTTCTAAAAACGTCTCACGAGAAACACCCCAACATTACGATGAATGTTGGTTTTATTCAACATGATAAAGTACATCACTACTCCTACGGAATGCTAAGTAGAGACACTCGTATTCCCTCCAATGAAAATACATTATTCGAAATTGCTTCCATCACAAAAGTGTTCACTTCTCATCTGATTGCGCAAGCGATTCTAGAGAAAAAAATCAACAGTGATGATTACATCGACGATTACTTACCTAAAGGGTATCAACTTCAAAACTCCTTGAAAGAAACTATCAGGATTTCAGATTTGGCATCGCACCAATCGGGTTTACCTGATATTGATTTTCGAGCGCTCATTAAAGCCAATCCTCAACAGCCTACAGCACATATTACTAGGGAGACTCTTCAGCAAATCGTGAACAACTGTAGTCAATTAATAGACCATGGAGCATATCGATATTCCACATTAGGTTTTGTTTTGTTAGGGGAAATTCTAGAAACCGTTTACGGCAAAAAGTATGCTCAAATTCTGGAAGAAAAAATCATTCGTCCAGTAAAAATGACGCGAACGTTCACAACAAACTATGGGGTCGATAATAAAATTACAGGCTACAACCCGCAAGGAGGAGTTCAAGAGTTCTTCACGTGGAATGTAGTTGCCCCAGCAGGATTGGTAAAATCTACAAGCAAAGACATGATCTCTTTTTTGCAAGCGGTCCTTTCATCAGAGGGTAAAATTGCGAAAGCTGCTCGTGTGACAGAGCAAACGTTCTATGACAAAGGAGGCAGGCAGATTGGGTTGGCAGTGAATATCATCAACACCCATGAAGATACTTTATACCTAAAAACAGGGGATAACATGGGGCAATCCTCCATACTCTGTTATGATAAAAAGAACTCATGGGGATTGATTCTTTTCATCAATCAAAGCAACGGGCCTTTAAGAGAAGAATTGTTTTGGCAATTGCATGAAATCATTCATACTTCAAAATGATGAGGTCAACCTTTCGCTGATATGAATAATTCATAAGAACTCTTAAATGCTCTTCGTATTTTTGTAAAAGCCTGAGGCTGAAAAATCTAAAATCATGAAAAATCTTCTCTTCACCGTCTTTTGTCTGACAGTCTTCAGTATTGCGCCTAAAAGTAATGCTCAATCAAAACAAAAAGATTCAGTATACACATACAAAAGCGGGAGCTACGATGGCATTGGAAAATGGTACAAAGGAAGAGAAATCGCTTATGTCATGGGGTATCAAGGAATTGGCTGGCTGGAGCGGTCGGAACGCGAAAAGGAAGAAAACGTTTCTCAGCTGATTCAAAACATGAAGATTGAACCCACAGATGTCATCGCGGATATTGGAGCAGGTTCAGGATATCATGCATTCCGAATGGCAAAACTCGCCAACAAAGGGTTGATTTATGCTGTAGACATTCAGGAGGAAATGCTTCTCTCCATAGAACGGAGCAAATACTCGAACAATATAGACAATGTAACAACAGTTTTGGGCTCGGAAAAAAGTATCAATCTATCTGAAAATTCAGTTGATAAGGTGCTCATGGTTGATGTGTATCATGAATTTAGCTTTCCTGTAGAAATGGTAAATACCATTAAAAAAGCTTTGAAACCTTCAGGAGAAATCTACTTGATCGAATATCGTGCTGAAGACCCAAAAGTCCCTATCAAGAAGCTGCATAAAATGAGTGAAAAACAAGCGGTAAAAGAAATGAAGGCTGCTGGATTCAAACTCAAAGAGAACATCAGCAACTTACCTTGGCAACACTGTATGATCTTCGTTAAGAAGCACTAGTTCAATTGTCTCAAGTCTTAAAGTCTCGCGTCTAACAGTCTTAGGTTTAGAAGCCTAGTTTTTCAACGCATTCCAACCCTGAGCTTTCAACTCAATTTCTTGATTGGCTCTCGTTACCAAGTTCATTCCTTGGTTCTTTTCCGTGATATGACCAATCACCGTTAAGTGCGGATTTGCTTTGATTTTATCATAGTCGTCAATAGAAACCGTGAACAACAATTCATAATCTTCACCTCCACTCAACGCTACCATAGTACTATCTATTTGAAACTCTTCACAAGTCGAAATTACCTGCGGATCTAATGGGATTTTATCTTCATAGATCTTACATCCCACCTTACTTTGCGAACAGATATGCATAATCTCTGAAGACAAACCATCAGAAATATCAATCATGGATGTTGGCTTTACTTCCAACTCACTTAATAATGTTGGAATATCCTTTCGAGCCTCTGGTTTGAGCTGACGCTCTATCAAGTATGTATAATTATCTAAATCAGGTTGATTGTTTGGATTCACTTGAAAGACTTGTTTCTCTCGCTCCAAGACTTGCAATCCTAGATAGGCTGCTCCTAAATCACCCGAAACAACGATCAAATCAGTTTCTTTGGCTCCATCTCTGTACACAACATCGTCCTTCTTGGCCTTCCCAATTGCGGTCACAGAGATCAAAATCCCTTTGGTTGAAGAGGTAGTGTCGCCACCAATTAAATCTACTTTGTACGTTTCGCAAGCCAACTGAATTCCAGCATACAATTCTTCAATCGCCTCCAATGTAAATCTATTGGAAACCGCAATGGACACCGTAATCTGCTCTGCTTGTCCATTCATTGCATATACGTCGGAAAGATTCACCATCACAGACTTGATATCGAGGGATACATTGGACCTCTGCACACTGGAAGTATGAGCTATTCTGACACGGCACTGCAATGAAAGTGATGTACATACCGGTTTATAAAGTACAAAATAAAATAAATATCTTTCCTCCTATT
>CAZTFN010000070.1:0-14775 GCA_964612905.1 uncultured Flavobacterium sp.
ATTTGATGCCATAAGTTTACCTGAACATTTTTACAATTGGTGGCCACTAAAATCTTCTGGAGAACCCAAGGTAGGAGCAGTTTACAATCTCAATTTTACAGATGCATATAATTGGTTTGGTGAGGTTTCAGCTTGTGAAATCAATCGTTCTTTCTTTATCAAAATGACCGACTCCGATAAAGACTGGAATCCCACAACCTTTGGTTTTACTTTGGAAGAAAAAGAAAACGGAATTTACCTTCGATTCAGTCATACAGATTGGTTAGAAAATAACGATGAACTCAAACATTCTTCTTTCTGTTGGGCAATGCTTCTAAATGGATTGAAAAACTACGTGGAAAAAGGAATCATTGTTCCTTTTGAAGAAAGGGAGTAACTTTATCAGTTATCAGTTATCAGTTATCAGTTATCAGTTATCAGTTATCAGTTGCTGGTTATTGTTGTCTGTTATGAGCTTTTTGTTATTAGTCAGAGCAATAAGAGTCCCAAATGTTGAAAGTCTTCCAAAGCTTATTAATAATAAGTGCAATTTTATTTACTAAACATAAATATATTTACTCATTACCAATATATGAATCACCCACCTTTGCCTTTGACTCCGCTCAGTCACGGGCCACGCGGCTTTGTACTTTCACCCTTTACCCTTTACCCTTCACCCCAAACCCATAACCTTTCCACTTATTGATACTTTCGATTTGAATTCTGACTGGATTGTTTATATTTACGCATTGCTATAATTCACCCATTTCATGTTACATAAAAAAAATATCCTTAGTCTTGTCTTAGTACTCTTTGTATTTGGTCAAGTTTTTAGTCAGATCAATACTGGAAACATCCGAAGTAGTTCCTACAAGAAAAAAGACATTCAAAAATTTAAGAAAGCAGGAACTACCTATTTTCAGTTTTATGAGGATTTTGGATTCACCAAAGAAGAATATGAAGAGGTTTTGGCTAAGTCTTGGAAATTAACTCCTTATAAGGTGGTTGATAGTGCTACCTTCTATAACAATTATAACGGTCAAGATGGTTTTGCAAATGCCTATGTATATTCTGTGGTTACAGGCAGATCCGTAGCTACATTTCCTGTGATGGACTTTTACAGCCTGAAGGAACGTGTAAAAAGAAATGGAGAGAAGAAATACACACGAAAAATTATTGCCACCATTTACTTCACGTTAGACATTAGCGGGCGAAAAAACGCAACCAATAGTCCAGGAGCTTTTGAAGGAGATTTGTTGAACTATAATCTTGGCTATCTAAAGAACATGCTTCAAGCGATTAATGACTTCACCGAAAAAGAAGAAGAGTTTTCTATTCGAAAAGATTTTAAAAATAAGAAGAAATTAAAGGCACTGAAAAATGCACCCTTGTATATTTCAGATCGCTTTATCTATAGTTACAATCCATTCAAAGGAAAGGCGAAAAAAAAGCAAATTACTGCGGAAGAACTCTTTAAGTCTTATAAGTACAAATATGAGGTCCTGGATGACAACGTTCTTAATGAGAAGATCTTAAATGCCAAAGAAGATTTTTACTACTTAATGTATACTCAAACCCCTGGAGTAAAGGTAGTCACTGTGGTTAACGGTTTGACAGGAGAGATTATTTTCCAAGAGAAAACAAACTTCTCATACAATATCAAACCGAAGGATTTAAAGCAAATTTCCAACGTAATTAGTAGGTCCTAAGTATAATATTTACCTACAAAAATTGAAAGAGTTATCTTTGGTATTCTCAAAACGAAACCCATGAAAAGATTTCTCTACCTGAGTACTTTCCTATTACTCTTAGTTGGTTGTGAAGAGAAACAACCACCAGTGATTTTCAAAAAATACGACGAAACTGAAGCCATTAAAAAGCAGCAAGAACACTCCTTTGGTCGAATGCGCTTCAAATTGATTCAGTCCAAGTATTTGGACATGAACAAGGTTTTCAAACCCTTTGAAGATGATCTAGCCAGTTTTTCGGAAGAAGACTACAATACTTTAAAGCCACTTATTATTGAGCAAGATATTCCGTCCTTGCAGACAAGTGTGAAGGAAGGAAAACTCACATATGAGAAACTGACCTTGTTTTACTTGTATCGAATTCGAAAGTTTGAAAGCGATAGCACAAAATCATTGAATGCCATCATTTCTTTGAATCCAAACGTATTGAAGGAAGCGAGAGAATTAGATAAAAATAGAAAGGATGGGTTTCTAGATGACCTCAAGATTTATGGTATGCCGATTCTATTGAAAGATAACATCAATACAAAAGGAATGCCAACCACAGCAGGCGCTTTGGCTTTGGTTGAGAATGAAGATACAGATGATGCATTTATTGTAAAACGACTAAAAGAAGAAGGAGCCTTGATCTTAGGAAAAGCGAACCTAAGTGAGTGGGCTTATTACTTTTGTTCGGGGTGTCCTGTAGGATACAGTGCAGTTGGAGGTCAATCTTTGAATCCATATGGAAGAGCAGTTTTTGAAACAGGAGGTTCTAGTGCATCGAGTGGAACAGCAGTAGCGGCAAACTATGCCGTGGCAGCTGTGGGAACAGAAACTGCAGGTTCTATCACATCGCCTTCAAGTCAGAACTCGGTAGTGGGATTAAAACCTACCATTGGGGTTTTGAGTAGAACGGGAATTGTTCCGATTTCGAGTACTTTGGATACACCTGGTCCTATGACAAAGAGTGTGATTGACAATCTGATTTTTCTCAATGCCATGTTGGGTTATGATGAAAGCGATCCCAAGTCTTTCGATTTTGAAGAGGAAGCAGATCTTGACTGGGAAGATTCTTTTAAAGGAAGACGACTTGGAGTCTTTAAAAGCTTTTTGGCGGATTCTGTCTACAATGCCAACGTAAACAAAATCAAAGAGGCGGGTGCAGAGATTGTAGAAATCACTCCAGAACAAGTGGGATTGCCAGGCTTTTTGACCTTGTTGAACATTGATATGAAGCACGATTTGCCAGCCTATTTAAAGGAGTATGCGGATTCAGATGTACGAGTAACTTCTATAAAAGATGTGATCGATTTTAACTTGAAGGATTCTATTCTCAGAGCTCCATATGGTCAGCAATTGTTTGATGGCATTGTAGTGGATAGTACTTCTATTGAACAACTTCAAGAAATAAAAAAGACCTTAATGGCTAATGCTCGTAGTTATTTCAAACCGTTGCAAGATGAGAACTTAGATGCGATTTTATCCATCAATAATTATCACTCAGCATATTCTGCAGTCGCAGAGTATCCGAATTTAACGGTTCCAATGGGATACAAGAAAACAGGTGAACCCATTAGCTTGACCTTTGTTGGAAACCCTAAATCAGAGGGGAAATTATTAGTGTTGGGTTATGCTTTTGAACAATTAACAAAACATAGAAGGTTGCCTGCAGGTTATGAGTAGGAAACTATAAGGTTTCAAAGGTAAAAGGACCTGCGCGTTCGCCTAAATTGTTATCGGTGCACTTAGAGGTAAGATAATACTCGTATTTGATGTTGGTCATCAAATTCATCAATGGAATATTGTCTATACTCGTTTCTGCAATGACTCCTGTTCCTGGAGTGAAACCTTCTTCCGCGTATTCTATGATCCACCCAATAGGAATGTCACCAGAAAATTGCCAACTAATGAATGCAGCAGTTTGGGTAATATTGGTTACACCGGAACTGGTAATTTTAGCACAGTCGGGCAGTGTTCTAAATGTTTGAACCTCGGACCAGTCACTTGCATTTTGTGCATCACAAATTGCTCGGACATAGAAATCATAGCTCGTTCCAGAAGCCAAATCCTCAATTTGACCAGATGTTTCTGATCTGCTAATAACTTGTCCATCTCCCAAGTTGAATCCTGAAAGGCCAATTTGAATTTCATAGCTCGCTTCTTCGGATGAGACCCAACTTATCTCCACTGTTTTGGTGGTAATGTCAAAAACGTCAAACGTAGCGGGAGTATCACAAGAATTCAGAGGATCTTCGTTGCAAGAAATGATGAAAATAAAGAGAAGGATAAATACAATTTTTCTCACAAGGCTCGAAATTAACGACTCTAAGATACGGGAATTAAATGGGACCAGATCTTGTCTAGATTGGTATATTTGCACAAACTTTGAGTGAATGCGTACGAAAACAGTCAAAAAAAATAAGATCAATGTAGTGACTTTGGGATGTTCTAAAAACATCTATGATTCAGAGGTCTTAATGGGACAATTGAAAGCCAATGGAAAAGAAGTGGTTCATGAGGACGAGAATGACGATGGAAACATCGTAGTGATCAATACCTGTGGATTCATTGGTAAGGCCAAGGAAGAATCCGTAGATACCATTTTACATTATGTTGAAAAGAAAGATGCAGGGGAAGTAGATAAAGTCTTTGTAACGGGTTGTTTGAGTGAGCGCTACAAGCCAGACTTGGAAAGGGAAATTACAGATGTCGATCAGTATTTCGGTACACAGGACCTTCCCAATTTACTTAAAGTGTTGGAAGCTGATTACAAACATGAACTCATTGGTGAGCGTTTGACCACCACACCAAAACATTATGCCTATTTGAAAATTGCTGAAGGGTGCGATCGGCCCTGTTCGTTTTGTGCCATTCCATTGATGCGTGGGAAACATAAATCCACACCTATTGAAGAGATTGTGGAGGAAGCTGAAAAGTTAGCTACCAAAGGCATCAAAGAGTTGATGTTAATTGCTCAGGACTTGACCTACTACGGATTAGACATTTATAAAAAACGTGCTTTAGCAGAATTGTTGAAAGCTTTGGCAAAAGTTGAAGGCATCGAATGGATTCGTTTGCATTATGCATTTCCAACAGGATTCCCAATGGATGTATTGGAGGTGATGAAGAATGAACCTAAAGTGTGTAATTACTTAGACATTCCACTACAGCACATCAATACAGAGATTTTAAAATCGATGAAGCGTGGAACAACGCATGAAAAGACTACCAAACTCATTCATAAGTTCCGTGAAGCTGTGCCGAATATGGCCATTCGTACCACTTTGATCGTTGGGTATCCAGGAGAAACTGAAGAGCAATTTCAAGAATTGAAAGACTGGGTAGAGGAGATGCGATTTGAACGTTTGGGAGCCTTTGAGTATTCACACGAAGAAAATACAGGGGCTTATGTTTTAGAAGACGATGTTCCTGCGGATGTAAAGTTCCGAAGAGTGAACGAGATTATGGAGATTCAATCGCAAATCTCATGGGAAATCAATCAAGAGAAGATTGGCAAGACTTTCCGTTGTTTGTTTGATCGAAAAGAAGGAAATTATTTCTATGGTCGTACTGAATTCGATTCGCCAGATGTGGATAATGACGTTCTAGTAGATGCCAGAGAACATTATGTAAAGATTGGCGATTTTGTAGATGTGAAGATTCATGAGGCAGGGGATTTCGATTTGTATGGGACGCCTGTGCGTAAAGTGGAAGAAAAATTGGAAACCACTCAAGAAAAGCCAAAGAATACTTCTGGTAACTGGAACAGTGTACTAGGAAACAAAAGATCATAAAAGCACTCGATAAAAGTCAATGACTCAAATAAAAAAATACACACTTCGAAAGGTTCTGATTGATTCCATACTGATCATCTTCAGTGTATTGTTAGCGCTCTTTATTGACGAATGGAGAACCGCTTACAATGAAGATGCTGAGACCAAAAAGATGTTGGAAAACATCGAATTGGAGATCATTGAAAACCAGAAGTTTGTCAAACGAGCGATTGCCTATCAAGAAAGTGTTCTCCAAAAAGGAACAAGGATCGTTGAGCAAGATTCCATTTATGAAAAGATGTATTCCGAAGATTATGGGTTTAGCATTCGGGAGATAGCGCCTAACGGAATATCACAAGGTAAGATTTATGATATTGCTTGGTCGGTAGCCAAAGACAACCAAATCACTAATCGTATTTCTTTGGAAAAAGCTCAGATTTTATACCGAGTATACGAACAGCACAAAACAGTCAGAGAAGCCATTCAAGATATCATTGAGGTTTTAACCGATCGTGAATCTCTAAGGAAAGAACATCTAAGAGAAACGGTCATTCTTTACATGTCTACGACAGCTGAGTTCGCGGGAAGATTAAAATATCTGGATAACCTATATACGACTGCCTTAGAAGAGTTGCAGAAAGAACCATGAAAAAAGCCTACTTCAACTGGTCTTCAGGAAAGGATTCTGCATTAGCACTCTACAAGATCTTACAACAAAACGAATATGAGATTGGAACCTTGCTCACCAATGTCAACCAAGATTTCTCTCGAATCTCTATGCATGGATTGCATGAGTCATTGTTGGACGCGCAGGTAGCAAGTATTGGATTGCCCTTGCAAAAACTCTACTTTCCTGCTGCGGTGACCATGGAACTCTACAACCAGAAAATGTACGAAACCATTTCAGGATTGAAAGCGCAAGGATACGATTATGCTGTCTTTGGTGATATCTTCTTAGAAGACCTAAAAGCCTATCGAGATGAGAAATTATCAGAAGTCAATGTACAAGGTATCTATCCCATTTGGAAACAAGATTCTAGAGAACTGATTCAAGAGTTTCTGGACTTAGGATTCAAAGCCATTACGGTTTGTGTCAATGCAAAGCTATTAGGCGAGGAGTTTGTTGGCAGAGTGATTGATGAACAATTCATCAAAGACCTACCAGACAATGTAGATGTTTGTGGGGAGAATGGCGAGTTTCACACCTTTGTCTTTGATGGACCTATTTTCTCAAAACCCATCGACTTCAAAATTGGAGAGAAAGTCCTAAGATCTTATACTTTACATGAAGAAGATGAAGACAATTGTCATCAAGATTCTGAGGCGCAGAATTATGATACGAGCTTCTGGTATTGTGATTTGGTGTTAGACTTGTAGAGGTAAGACTATTAGACTGAAGACTTTTTCACTTGTCATTTCTAGCTTGTCGAGAGACTTCTAAGATTCCTTCGCTCTGGTCAGAATGATAATTCAAAGAGCTTTACGAGTTCAGCGCCTCTGTCAAACCCAACCCAATCTCGCACAATTTCAATGTCTCTTTAAGATCAATGGATTTGTTCAATCGAAACAGTGCTTTTTGATTGTAAAACTCTAAAGTGAAAGGTTGTTCATCTCGTAAATAGGAGAGAAGTGGCGTGTCGAAGGCTTTAAAGAATTTGGGTTCGTCATTGGAAAGGACATAGTACTTGTGACTAAATTCAGGTTCTCCTTCAATGTCAATTTCTACCGATTGAAAGAACTCTGAGATTTTATCGGCAATCGTTTCAGGTCGGAACAAGGTTCTACCAAAGTCTTTTGGAGAATCAACCAATCCAAAAAAGTATTTGTCGGTTTGCGATTTGATGCTAGAACCATGGTTGTGTACACTGGTGTATTCAAACCCATATTCAATCAAACAAAGTGTAAAATGTGTAGTTCCATCGGAGACTTTCCAAGCTCTGAAAAAACGAGCACTCATTTTTGAGTTGATCAAGTCGAACTTCTTAATATTCGGTTTGATCGTACTCTGAACTGTATAGGTTTCTTGAATTTCTTTGAAAACAGCATCAATCTGATCCCATTCTTCACGCTCATCAGCAGAGAGTTGTCGATATTCTTTTTTACTGAGTAACCCCATAGTTATCTTCCAAGAACAGTTTTTCTCACCAAAGAAATTTGTCCCAAATGGTAATAGCAATGCTCAATCATTCCTTCGATATTTCGTTGGTAGTTTCCATAGGCTTCTTTCACAAAAGGCTGTTGAAGTTGTTCCTCAGAGAGTTGTTCCACTTCTTTTGCAAAGGCTTCGGAGTTGATTAGGAGCTTGTTTTTGAGTGTTTTCCAATCATTCTCAGAAGTCAATTCGGGAGCATCAAAACTATATTTGTCTCGAATGGCCAATTCGCCGCCTTGCAGTACGCGCAAAACACCTTCCACATAATAATTGATATGGAAGGTGAGAAGGGCAATGGTATTGTATGAATCTACCTTTGCAGTTGCTTGTTCCCAAGACAGGTCTTTCAACTGATCTTGGTAATTGGTATTGGCAATCCAAGTTCCATTGAGCATTACTTCTCTAAATCGATCTGCGAGTTGTTTGGAGTGACTCATGACCTAAAAGTAGCTCAAAAAAACTGAAACTAGTGCGCGTACAAGATGCTTTTTCTTTTCGCTAATTGCTTTTGTAAATTGCTAATGGTGTGCTTGACTGCCATTTCATAATTGTTTTCATTGGCAGCAGCAAAGATTCTAGGTCCGTTTAAGCTGAGTTCAATCTCGCAGGTCTTTCCTTTTTCATGATCAGGACCATACTTAAAGAAAACAGTGGCATGAATCAACCATTCGTATTTTTTATTAAGACTTTCTAGTTTCTTCAGTGTATAGTTTTGTAATGCTTCACTAACGGGCATGTTTACGAATTCGAAATCTGTTTTCATGGGTTTGAAATTTAAGGATTAATACTACTCAAAGTTAGGTTTTCAAATAGCCTTAAAATATGACGATTGTCATGTTTCAAAAATAAATATGAGGTTTATGATCTCCTCAATGCTTGAGCGGCACCAGCATTCAGGCTAAAATCATAGTCAGAGATTTGTGGA
This sequence comes from uncultured Flavobacterium sp., assembly GCA_964612905.1. GTDB lineage: Bacteria > Bacteroidota > Bacteroidia > Flavobacteriales > Flavobacteriaceae > Polaribacter. The sequence goes on from CAZTFN010000070.1 coordinate 8,560, forward strand.
TCGATAGAGCCTAGAATATTCTTTACATCAGTATAGGTAGATGCCAGTCCTTTGTAGTAGTCTAGCACTCCTTCATCACTGACTTTCAAACCCTTCAAATTGCACCATTTTAAAATGTCCTCTTCTTCCTGATAATCTTCTAGTTCTCGCAGAAACAGACAAAGGTTCATGGCAGGTTTTTTCAATTCGAAATCTTTGTATTCATCGTCCACCATCAAAACAAAAGACATTCCATCTAACTGAAAGCGAACCCAGCGATGTGAGAAGGCACAAAAAGGGAAAGCATCTTCTGGAAATTCTAAAGAAAAAGAGTATTTCTCTAGGATGGCTTCTAAGGCTTTTATTTCGGGATATTGACTCATTTAGAGTCTAAAATAGCAGTTTTTTGATGATTCTCTGCTCGTTTTGCTTTCAAGTCTTGTTCAAACTTCTGTACAATTTTTTCGAATTCATACCAACTCCGTGGAGCATGAAGATCGGTTCTCTCGATGCTTAGAACGTTTTGGTTGTCTTCATCGTCTTCGTCATCATATTCATTTTCTACATAATGAATTTCTAAACGATTCGATTTGTATTCAATGGATGTAATATTTCTGGCGCTGATATCATCGCCATCTGTTAAATTCTCAATGCTCCAGTCACCAAAATGATAGCGCTGGTTTTTTTTCACCATATAAAGCAGGTAAATATTGAGGATGGCCAAAGGAATCAGGAAAAGAATCAAATCCTTTCGAAAATAGAAAACGAAAATCATCATCAAGACAACCCATACAATGTCTGAAGGTTCAAACCGACTTTCTTTAAGTGTGACCAATCCCTGTTCATTTCTCTTTTCCCAAACTTGGTAATATTTCCAAGCTAGTTTGAAAATTTCTCTACCTAAAGGAATAAAAGCAACCGCCCAAACATCAATCTCATCATTATCAAAGACGTAGTATTGAAGTGCGAAATAAGCACCAAGCCCCAATGCCGAAAAGACAAAGGACTTTAAAAATTTGATTTCATCCATAGCAATTTTTGGAGTGTTTATCGTTTGATCACGTCCGAGTTTCTAAAGAATACGGCATTCACAAAGAACAATTTTCCGTTGTCCCAGAACGAACGGAACATCACATTGTCTACAAAGTAAATGATACTTCCACGCCCTTTTCTTTCTTCTCCAATCAATAAGGATTCAGGAACTTTTTCCACCGCTTTTTGACCTGCAAAACCAGAAACATTGGTAGCATCTTTCGTGAAATAAGCCACATTAGACCCATTCTGTAAGTAATCATAAGAACTGCTTCCAATCTTCAAAGAAAAATATTCCTTTCCATATCCAAAAGCCAGAGGGTGAGAGTCATCAACTTTACTTTTGAACACGGCACCCGTAATCAAGTAATCGGCTCTTGCTCTTTCTTGATCTTCATACGGAGTTAAATTGGCAGCTGGTTTTTCCTCTTTCTTTCCTTTCTTGGTCTTCAGAGCAAATCCTTTTTTGTTCGCAAAAGTTCTCACAGCATTTCCTATGGCAATCACTGTTCCGCCAGAACGAGCAAAATCACCTACCTTTTTCAATTGATCGTCATTCACAACACTACCGTAATATCCATTGGGCATGATCAACACATCATACTGGTCCAAGTCTACACCACCAAAACTATCCGTATTGACTACAGTCACTGGGTATTTCAACTGAGTTTCGAAGAAGTGCCACAATTCACCAAAACTTAGTGATGAGGTTCCTTCACCTGCAAGTAACAATACTTTTTGTTTGTTGATTGGGTTCACGCTATAGGACCCAAAGTCTTTTCCTGAGCTTACAAATCCAGTTTGAACGGGAGTTACCGTACGTCCATACTTGTTGGCTAATGCAGTCAATGTATCATCAAAATCTTTTTCACGATTGTCATGACGCAAGAACATGAGTGTTCCTTTTTTATAGCTATTGCCTTCCACATTAAAATCCTTTTCAGACATACGAACTTTAATTCCCGCATGTAACGCTTGTGCTAAGAAGGTAGCATCTTCTAAACTGTTCCATTTGGATAAATAGGCATAAGAATTTGGAGCAGGTTTGTTGAATACCATGGCGTCCATTACATCTTTTCTAGAGCTTACCTTGGTCTTAGAAGCCATAGCTTTGAATCCATGCGCATAGGGTAACGACCAAGCGGTAATATCATAGGTCAACGAATCCGATAACTTTGCATTGGGCTCAAACAATACTTTGACCATTTTTCCTTTAGGTTGGTCTGTATGAACCACCAAATCTTTATCGGAAACATTCATTCGACCTTCCTTTTGATTTTGATAGTTGTATCCGCGAATTTGTCCTTTGTTGGTGTATTCGTATTCAATTTCGTGTTTGTCCAAGAGGTCAATCAATCGATCTGTTTTGTCTTTGTTTTCGTTCTTCATGACATAACTCTTGTAGGTCAATCCACTGTTATTGAAAAACTTCTTGAACTCAGAATTGAGCTTTGCCGCGTTTCTTGAAGAAATTTCTACGGTTGAAATTCCAGTAGTTGTATGGTGAGCTACACGATCTACCAAGGTCAATTCATATCCATGATCTGTATTGATTCCCAAACCAGCCATTCCATGTCCAGCCTGTTCATAGGTCATCCCAATGGCACCCATGTAAGTTGGATAGGTGTCGCCATAACTTGGGTAGAGTAGATCGAAACTTTCTTTGGTAAAATACAACCACCCCTTTTGATCGAAATATTTTGCATGATTTTGCCCAACTTGATCTTGGAAGTCACGCTGCCAAGAAGTAATAATCTCGTGAAACGGCTCTGCTGCAGGAGCAAAGTAATAAGGGTTGTTGATGAATTGCTCATGAAAATCTACATGCACATGAGGCAACCATTCGTTATATATTTTTAATCGCTGTTGAGATTCAACTTGTGTTGCCCAAGCCCAATCTCTATTCAAATCGAAAAGATAATGATTGGGTCTTCCTCCAGGCCAAGGTTCGTCGTGTTCTCTTGAATTTCGATCTGCATCATACGGTGCACCTTGCACTTGAGTATACCAATTTACATATCTATCATGACCATCAGGGTTGATACAAGGATCGATAATCACCAATGTATTTTCTAGTAAAGACTTCTTTTCGGTGACCAATTTATACAATGTATTAATGGCAGCTTCAGTGGCCGATGCTTCATTTCCATGAACATTGTAACTCAACCAAACAATGGCAATTTCTCCATTTCCTTTATCCTCTTTCAAACCTGTTTGACCTAAATTCTTCAATCTGATTTGCTCCAGATTGTCCATGTTTTTTTGAGACGATAAAAAACTAACAAACAAAGGTCTACGTTCATTTGTGTCTCCGTATTTTTCAAGCTCTACATTGGACAATTGCTCGCTCACATAGTTGAAGTAATCGAATACTTTGTGATGCGGAGTAAAGCGTTCTCCCAATTTATAACCTAAAAAGTCTTCAGGGGATTGAATGTTTTGTGCAAAAATGTTGGTAGTAATAACGAAAGCCAAAATGGCTAGAAGTCTGATTTTCATTGATGAGATTTTGTTGAAACTCAAAAGTAAGAATTTCTAAGTGACCAAAGACGTTAAAAATTTGTTAGACCCTGAGTTGAGAAACTTCCTCTTTTTAAATTTTAGTATTTTTGAGAAATTTTTTCCGAATGATCTCAACCACCGAATGTGAGTGTTGTCTTAAAAGTGTAATTGACTGCTAGAATCATGAAGATTACACATATTCCTTTTCAACAAACCGGATTCTTTTCTAAAACAATGATTGATTATTTAGAGAAGCATGAAAACATCCAAAATTTCTATCATAATTTTCCTGATCTGGAAGGTTTTACCAAACAAATCGATGAGAAGAAAGTCTCATTTTCTTCAGTATCTAGAGCTGTTTTAAGTGAAGCTTTGAAATCACAATATGTTGGTTTTGATGCTTCTGAAGCAACACTAGAAAACATTGAAGCATTACGAGACAAGAATACATTTACGATTACTACAGGGCATCAGTTAAATTTGTTTACCGGACCCTTGTATTTCTTGTATAAGATTATGTGTGCGATTAATTTGTGTGAAGAGTTGTCTGAAAAGTTTCCTGAGCAGCGATTTGTTCCTGTATATTGGATGGCAACAGAAGATCACGATTTTGACGAGATCAATTACTTCAATTTTAAAGGAACCAAAGTTGTTTGGAATCGAGAAGACGGTGGGCCAGTTGGGCGATTCTCTACGGAAGGATTGAATGATGTTTTAGAAGAGTTCTCTAAACATTTGGGCTCTTCACGAAATGCACAGTTTTTAAAGGAGCTCTTTGAAAAAGCGTATGTAAATCATGGAACCTTAGCTGGTGCAACTCGCTATTTGGCAAATGAATTGTTTAAGGAATACGGATTGGTGATTGTAGATGCTGATGATACCAAACTAAAGCAATTATTTGCTCCTACGGTGAAAGATGAACTGATGAACCAAACATCATACAGTTCAGTTTCAAAGACCATCACAGCCTTCGAAAAGAATTACAAAGTTCAAGTGAATCCTCGCGAGATCAACTTATTCTACATGACAGACACCTTGAGGGAACGAATCATCAAAGATGAGAATGGATATAGCGTGAATGACACTGAGATCTCCTTTACAGAAGAGGAGATGTTGATGGAGCTTGAGCAACATCCAGAACGTTTCAGTCCCAATGTGATTATGCGACCTTTGTATCAAGAAATCATTCTTCCCAACCTATGCTATATCGGAGGAGGAGGAGAGATGGCCTATTGGCTGGAACTAAAAGATTATTTTGATGCGGTGCAAGTTCCTTTTCCCATTTTATTGTTGAGGAATTCCGTACAGGTTGTTTCAGAAAAACAGGCAAAAAAACTAAAGAACCTGAATATTTCTTTTGAAGAGTTATTTTTAAAACAACATGATCTCTTGGCAAAAAAAGTCATGGAGAATTCAGACATTCAGTTTAGTTTTTCAGATGCTCAAACACTTTTAGAACAACAGTTTGCAGCCTTGCAACGCGTCGCAGAACAAACAGACGTGTCCTTTATTGGAGCTGTAAATGCTCAGCAAACAAAGCAACTAAAGGGATTGAAAAACCTAGAGAAAAGATTGTTGCGTGCAGAAAAAAGAAAGAATGCGGATTTAGTACATAGAATCACCGATTTACAAAATCAATTGATCCCAAATCAGAGTTTAGAAGAGCGTCAACGTAACTTTTCTGAATACTATTTGGAATATGGCGAAACCTTTGTCCGCAATTTAAAAACATCTTTAGAACCACTTCAACTAGAATTTACTATTTTAGAGCTGTAATGATTTCCCCCAAGAAAGGATTGCATCCTAAAAATAAGCACCGAAAGGGCTATGATTTTGAGGTGCTCATACTCAAGAATCGTAGACTTAATGCCTTCTTGTTTGAAAACAAGTTCAAGGTAAGATCCATTGATTTTTCCAATCCACAGGCCGTAAAAGAACTCAACCGTTCTTTATTGCGTCATCATTATAACATTCATTTTTGGGATTTTCCTGATGAGAATTTATGTCCGCCTATTCCAGGTCGAGTCGATTATATTCACCATTTGGCAGATTTAACACAAAGTCAAGATGTAAAAGTCTTGGATGTGGGTACGGGAGCGACTTGTATTTACCCCTTATTAGGGACTGCTGAATATCAATGGAAATTTGTTGGGACCGACGTCGATAGTGAATCTTTGGTATCCGCTCAGAAGATTATCGATAAAAATGATTTGCAAGAATCCATCGAACTTCGATATCAAAAGGACAAAGAGCATATCTTAAAAAATGTCTTGACAGAGGAAGATGTCTTTACCTTTACAATGTGCAACCCACCTTTCTTTAAATCGAAAGCCGAAGCTGTAGGAGCCAATACAAGAAAATCTAGAAACCTGGGAAATACACCTGTTAGAAATTTTTCAGGAAAAAGCAATGAGCTCTGGTATGAAGGAGGAGAAAAAGCCTTTTTGCATACCTATTTGTATGAAAGTTCACTGTTTCCAAAAGCAAGTGAATGGTTTACCTCTATAGTATCCAAGAAAGAAAATGTAGAAGGCTTAGAGAAATCTGCTGAGAAGCTAGGTGCTAAGAACTTTCAAGTCATTCCCATGCATCAAGGAAATAAGGTGACGAGAATTGCGGCTTGGCAATTTTAGCACTTTGCCCTATTTTCAGTTATCAGTTATCAGTTATCAGTTATCAGTTATCAGTTATCAGTTATCAGTT
>CAZTFN010000071.1:0-14767 GCA_964612905.1 uncultured Flavobacterium sp.
CGGGAAAAAGTTGTTTTAATGTTCCAATAGAAAAGTGAGAGAGACAGATACCATTGCCAATGCAGATATCTGGATGATGGAACGAAAAGGGAATTCTTGGGGAAAACCTATTCATCTAGGAAATGAAGTCAATTCACCTAAAAACGATTGGTTTCCAACTGTTTCTAACAAAGGAACCTTGGTGTTCTCGCCAAGTATTGGAAGAGAGGGTAAGATCGTGTATTCCACCATGAAAGATGGAGTGTATCAAAAACCCATTCCTTTTGGAGAAAATATCAATAGCCCAAAGTCTTACAACTATGATCCGCTGATTGCACCTGATGAAAGCTACTTGATTTTTGCTTCCAGACGAGAAGGAAATATAGGTGGCGCAGATTTGTATATTTCCTTCAAGCAGGAAGACGGAACTTGGTCCAAAGCCAAGAATATGGGTGACGTGATCAACACCAAAACAACCGATTATGCAGCTTCATTATCACCAGATGGTAAATACTTTTTCTATACCAGCAATGTAGAAGGAAGCTCGGATATCTACTGGGTGAGTTCTAAGGTAATTGATAGACTCAAAGATGAAGATTAGAGTTATTTAAGGTTTCTTTTGTCAAAATATGCATTTAATTCGTCGTGTCCATTGATGATATCTGCCACATGTAAAAACTGATGCTGACCATTTGTTTTATTAATATACAATGGTGGACCAGACCACTCATCATCAACGTGTTCTTTACTGTAGACGTACAGAGATGTTTTGAATTCTATTCGTTTCGTAATAATCCGTTGTCCCAGTAAGCTCTTGATTTTATCTTCAATGAAATCCTTATTCAAGTAATCTAAGTTTATATATGTTGATCCAATAAAATAGGATTCCCATCTGGATCTGTGAGCATTACACTTCCCGGGCCAGAAGTAGATTCATCTACTTCCATGTCCAGTTTGATGCTGTTTTCTTTCAAGTGTTTTTGAATGGCTCGTACATCGTCAAACGCTTCCATTTTAGTGGCATTTTCATCCCAGCCTGGATTGAAGGTCAACATGGTTTTTTCAAACATGCCGTAAAAAATACCAATCAATGCATTCCCGTTTTTTAGGATGTAGTAATTCATTTCAGCACTACCTGCAAAAACAGAAAATCCTAAGGTTTCATAAAATTGTTTGGAGGCTTGAAGATCCTTGACATTCAAGCTAATAGAAAAAGCTCCTAGTTTCATATCTAAAGGTTGTTGATTGTTGAACAACTAAGATATAAAATAACACGAGAATTAAATTTTTAGATATTACAGCTTTTTTGTTTTATCGTCACCCTTTTTAGCTTCAGGTTTTTGAACCCATTCCATTGGAGGTTTCTTAAAATTACTTGGATGATGAAAAATACCTAATTCGCTATCCTCTTGTTTTTTACTGCGTGTGACAATGAAACCTATAATGATTAGAAGAACAACTATGGAAAAAACGACAATTAGAATAAGGAACAGACTCATAAAGTACTTTAATTTCTTATAAGAAGAGACCTCAAATGATTTGTTACAAAACTTCTTAAGAAGTAAACAAAGCTTTCAATTCCGTAGCCTCATCTGGTTTCAATCTTCCCGCCAAAACCAAACTCAATTGTTTGCGTCGCAAAGCACCGTCATAACGTTCTTTTTCCAAATCAGTTTCAGGTTCAATTTGAGGAATTTGGACAGGCTTCCCAGTTTCATCCACAGCTACAAAGGTGTAAATTCCTTCATTCACTTTGGTCTTAGCTCCTGACTGACGATCTTCAATCCAAACATCTACATAAATTTCCATAGAAGAACGAAATGCTCTAGACACCTTTGCTTCAATGGTTACCACACTTCCAACAGGAACGGAATTATTAAAGGCTACATGATTTACAGATGCTGTCACCACAGTTCTTCTTGAATGACGTCTGGCAGCAATACTACAAGCTCTGTCCATACGTGCTAATAATTCACCTCCAAAAAGATTGTCTAAGAAGTTGGTTTCTCCTGGAAGAACTAAATCGGTTAAAACAGTTAAGGATTCGCTAGGTGTCTTTGCTCTCATTTTGAAAATTTTTACAAAGATAGATAACCCTGTATAGAGTTAATAAGTAAAAAGTACAAAGTTGAAAGTAAATTTAACTACTTGGACTTATCTAAGAATAAATAGAAACTAAGTCTCTAGTCTTAAGTCTAAAAGCAAAGCGGTCTAATGTCTATAAACGAAGTGGTCTAAACTCTAATCAATCAAATTTCTTCACCAGTAACCAAGCATCTTTAGAGTCATCAACTCTTACTTTGGCTAAGCTTTGGAAAGCATCTGACTTTTTGTAGTAAGAAGCATAGGCAACTTGGGTCAATCCCCATTTGTTTTTACCTAAAATAGATGCTTCATAACCTTTAGAGATTAACTCATCCACTTTCTTTTGAGCATTCTCTTCAAATTGAAACGCCCCAGCGATTACGTGATAAGGTTTAGGAAGTTCTTTCGTAACATTTAGCTCAATTGTAGGAAGTGGATTCTCAATGACAAATGTTGCGGTTTGAATCTTTTGATTCATTTCTTCCTGCTGTTTTGCAAAGTTCAACTGATCTTGTTTGTTCTGATATCCAGTCCAAGTTCCGTAACCAAGTGTTAATAAGATCGCAGCAGTTGCAGCATACTTAATAAAGGTTGGAAGAACTTTCTTTTCAGCAGCAGCAGGAACTAATGGAATCACTTTTTCAACGGGTCTTTCCACTGCATTTGATTCAAAAGAAGCGAGACCGAATGAAGACAACAAATAGTTTTCTGAGTTTGCAGGCTCAAAGATCAATTGATTTTCAGCATTGAGTTCAAGTTTTCCAATACGATCCAAGACCAATGCTTGGGATTTGATTTGCTGATTCCATTGACTTACAATCTCAATGATTTTTTGATTTGCTTGATCAAAAGAAATGCTTTCAGCAGATGCAATATAATTAGCTAACAAACCATCACTATGTGTCAAATGATGATTAAACCCTAACTGTTTCGTTGGTGGATAAAACGTATTTGACTGTTCATCAATTTTTGCGCTCATCTTATTGGTGATAAATCCGCCAAAATCTGGAACGATTACACAATCGTATCTGTAGAGTAAATCCTTAATGTAAGTTGCTAATGTCATCAACACAAATATAGAAAAATACACATGTGATTGGTCTTGGGCGAAAAATATTTATGCACAATCTTTTCCAGAATTTCGTAACCATTGCAAAATCAGTATTTTTAGGAGTCAAGAATTCAATAACAAAACACAATAATGTTCTATACATTATTACTTTTTTTAAATTTTTTTCAGTCAACAACAGAGAATCCAAGAGTGTTTGAGCTCATCAATACCCAATCTGGCCTTTCCAATAATGTTGTCTATGATATCTGTAAAGACACGGAAGGTTTTATTTGGATAGCTACTGAAAATGGTCTCAATCGATATGATGGATATGAGTTTAAAACCTTTTATCATCACCCGAATGATGCTACTGCTTTATCCTCAGACATTGTCCGAGATCTTGCGGAAGATGAAGATGGTGTTTTATGGATTGGAACCAAGCACGGACTCAATAGTTATGATCGAAAAACGGAAACATTCCGAAGATATCCCGCAAATGGTAAAACTCCCAACGGACTAGATATTCAGAAAATCGCTATTGATAAAAATGGAAACATCTGGTTCAATACACTTCGCTACTTTGGATATTTTGATATCGCTTCTAAAGAATATCAAATTTTAGATATAGCGTTTGATATTCATGATATGACCATTCAAGACAATCACACAATTTGGGCACAATCAAAAACAGGAAAGCTAAGAAATGTACATGTTGATTCTCTGATCTTTCATAGAAAAGCAGAACGCAAAACATTGTTGGGTAGACAGATTCATTATGGAAACCATTCTAAATCCTTATGGCTTCCGAGTATCTTTGCCAACGAATCATTTTCTGTTTCTACACGAATCATCCCAGATTTACCGGATGGACTGATTCCCACAGAGCTTTATGAAGTCAATAGTCACATTCTTTTAATAGGATCAGATGATGGGGTTTATGAATACGATGATAGAACGAAAAAGCTCAAGAGACTTAGTTTGACAAAAACGCCCTCGACATTAACCAGTCAGATTCGAAGTATCTATCAAGATCGAAATCAAGGAATTTGGATTGGAACTTTAGGAGGAGTATTCTACTATGATCATTATAAAAACTCATTTGGACATGTTGATTTGACTACAAATTCTTCCGATGTGGTGATGGGAATGAAATCGACAGAAGATGGTATCTATGCCAATACACTTGGAAGCGGAATTTATTACAAATCTCATAGAGCTAAAGGGTTTGACCGTCTGAGAATTGGTTCTTCGTTCTCCGAACAAGAGTTGTTTGTTTGGGATATAGAAGAAATTCCAGAAAACAGCTATCCTGTTTGGATGTCAACAAATGCAGGATTGATTTGTTATGACCCCGTCAACAACAGAAAGAAAACCATTGATCTACCCACAGCGAATTCCCAATTCAAACAGTCTTTTGATTTACTAAACACTTCTGAAAACTATGTTTGGGTAGCTACTAAGGAAAGAATTCATAAAGTGGATAAAAAAACGGGAAAACTTCTTCAAACCAGAGATTTTGGTTCTCAGATTCCAATATCATTTATTCAAAAAATGATAAAATTTCAGGACAATCATGTGATTGCAACAGAATCTGATGGACTCTTTTTATTCGATGAAAAAGATGATGAGGTTATACCAATAAATAGTTCTCAAGACTCGAATCAAGCAAGTCCATTCATCACACCTATTTGGGATTTGCATGTGTTTGAAAATACGCTTTGGATTGGAACGGGTAGAGGTTTGTATCAATTAAATCAACACGACAGTTTGGCTAAACCAATCTTGACAAATAATCAAATTGTGTTTAGCATTACTCATGATGAGTCAGGACAATTGTGGATGGGCACTGGAAAAGGATTGATCAGTTATGATTATGAGACCGATAAAGTCCATGAATATGGAGCGTTAGATGGTCTTGAAAACATAGAGTTTAATAGGCGTTCTGTCACAACAACTAAGGATGGTAATATATTGTTTGGAGGGGTAAACGGCATTACTTTTTTCAACCCACAAGGAATCAAAACGAATACAATTGTTCCGCCCGTCTATGTGACCAATATTGATGTAATTACTGCCGATTCAACGGTTACGTTTCAAAACGATCAAAAACAAATTGTGCTACCATACGATCAAAATACTTTGGAGCTCAACTTCGTGGCGTTGAATTACACCAATTCAAGTCAGAATTTATACAAGTACCAACTACAAGGCCACGATCCTGATTGGGTGGAGGCATATACACGAAAAGCAAGATATGTTCAGCTTCCTTCAGGAGAATACACATTTCGGGTGCTAGCCTCGAATAATGATGGAGTATGGAATGAAGCAGGAGCAAAAGTTCAAATACAAATTCTACCTCCGTTTTGGGAACGATGGTGGTTTCGAAGCAGTATGTTGCTAGTGTTGCTTTTTCTGATTTGGTCCGTTTACAAATACAGGGTAAAAAGGTTGTTAGAAATAGAACGGATGAAGTTGAGAATTGCCAGAGATTTGCACGACGAAGTAGGAAGTGGTCTTAGCGGAATTGCCCTAACAAGTGATATTTTAGAACACCAGGTACATCAAGGAGAAGTAAAACCACATTTGGTGACTAGAATCACGAAGAATGCTCGAAATTTGGCTTCTACATTGGATGATATTGTCTGGTTAATCAATCCTGAAAAAGAAACTTTAGGCGACTTCTTATTAAAAACAAAAACTATTGCGCAAGAACTTTTGAATTCACAAACGGTATTTTTTGAAGAGCATATTCCGGAATCTTCAAAGGAAAAAATACTTCCGTCCGAAATAAAGAGAAATCTATTATTGTTTGTAAAAGAAGCCATCAACAATATTGCAAAGCATGCCAATGCAGAAGAGATCCATTTGAGTTGGACTCTGAATCATAAGAATCTAAAATTAGAAATCAAGGACAATGGTGAAGGTTTTGATATTCATCAAAAAGTAGAAGGAAATGGGATTCAGAGTATGAAGAATAGATCCCAAGAGATGGGAGCAATATTAGACCTAAATTCGAATAAAAATAAAGGTACCCAAATCACAATTTCAATGAAAATACCGTAATCGCGGTATGGGAAATTTGAATTCAGAAGAATTAACTTTGAAAGATGAACCAGAAAGAATCATACAATGTTTGGATCGTAGAGGATGACCCCATGTTCCGGGAGTCTCTGCAAGATTTGATTCATGTTTCTAGTGAGTTCAACCTCATTCAGTCCGTAGACTCCGTGGAAAAAGCAATCCAGTCTTTTGGAGTCAAAGAGAAACCCGATATCATCTTAGAAGATATTGGACTTCCTGGTTTGTCTGGTGTTGAAGCCATTTCGATTTACAAGAAAAAGTATCCTGATGTTTTGGTAATTATTCTAACCATTTTTGATGACGATGAACGCGTTTTTGAAGCAATCAAAGCGGGTGCAGATGGATACTTACTGAAAAGAACACCTGGCAGAGAAATCATCAATGGAATACATCAAGTATTAAATGGAGGAGCTTCTATTTCACCGCCTATTGCAAAGAAGATTATGAGGATGTTGGCAACACCCAAAGAGCAAAAATCTGCTCAAAATCCTTTGACTGATAGAGAGTTGGTAGTTTTGAAATATTTAATTGATGGACTCACCATTAATGGAATTGCCGAGAAGCTCAATATTAGCAGACATACGGTAGATACACACACCAAAAATATCTACCGAAAATTACAGGTTCATAACCGAAGCAACCTTGTTTCTGTAGCTATGAAGAAGGGATTGATCTAAAATTACTTCAGAAAATTTAACAGACAAATTCACCAAAATACCGTAAACACGGTATGTTCTTCACGTATCGATCTCATCATCTTTGTGTTAAGGCTAATAGAAGAGATATGATCTCCATACAATCAATTAAATTAATATGACATGAAAAAAATTACAACAATCATTTTCTCATTATGGGTGATGACCTCTTATGCTCAACAAGTGGAAAAACTCAAGGATATTAATAGCACTTTTGGAGGAGCAAACTCAAGACCAGAAGAGTTTGTGGTTTCCAACGGACAACTATTTTTTATGGCGGATGATGGTATTAATGGGTTTGAATTATGGGTCAGTGACGGAACGGAGTCAGGAACTACTATGGTCAAAGACATCAATACAAATGCAAACACTTCCTCTTCTCCAAATGAGTTAATCGATCTGAATGGCGTTTTGTATTTTCTAGCAGATGACGGTGTGAATGGAGAAGAATTATGGATGAGTGATGGTACAGAATCAGGAACTATTATGGTCAAAGACATTAATAACAGTGCTGATGATTCTGACATTTCTGGACTCACGGTAGTTGGCTCCAACTTATTTTTTGCTGCAGATGATGGAACAAATGGTAAAGAATTATGGATAAGTGATGGTACAGAATCTGGTACCCGTTTGGTAAAAGATATCAATATGGGCTCTGGATCTTCCGTCCCGAGGGAGTTTTTAAACTTTGGTGGAGTTCTGTACTTCGCAGCGAATGATGGTATCGTGGGATACGAATTATGGAGAAGTAATGGGACGGAAATGGGGACGGAACTAGTTATGGATATTAATCTTTCAGCAGGTTCATCCGAACCAGCGGAATTCACAATATTTGATGGCAAATTTTATTTTAGAGCTTTCGGAACCTCTCCGGGAGAATTATGGGTAAGTGACGGATCAACAGCAGGAACAGAGTTGGTAAAAGATATCCATCCATCGGCAGTAAGTGCTTTCCCAAATGATTTTACAGTATACAATGGAAAATTATATTTCGATGCGAATGATGGAACCAATGGAAGCGAGTTATGGGTAACGGATGGTACAGAAGCAGGAACTATAATGCTCAAAGATATTTATAGTGGAAACAATAGCGGCAATCCGATAGAATTTATAGTATATGATGGACTTCTTTATTTTAGTGCACAAGACGGAACCAACGGAGAAGAACTATGGGTAAGTGATGGTACAGAATCAGGGACAGTCATGGTTAAAAACATTCATGCAACGGCAGACTCTCGTCCAACAGAGTTTATTAATTATAATGGATTACTGTATTTCTCTGCAGCTGACCTTACAACTGGACGAGAATTATGGGTCACAGATGGCACAGAATCTGGAACTGAAATTGTTGAAAATATTAGAACAGGAACCAATAGTTCAACACCTGAAGAATTTACGATTTTTGATAATAAATTATTTTTTAGAGCCACTAGTACTGGCGGGATAGAACCGCATGTATTTATTCCAAGTACTCTGAGTACAAATGATTTTTATTTGAGTAATATTAGAGCATACAAGGTCGATTCAAATTTGTTGAGAATTACTGGACTTGAAGAAAACAACACCCAAGTGAGTATTTTTAACATTCAAGGGCAGCAAATTGTGAATACTTTTATAAATGGTGTTGGAACCAATGAAATAAGACTTCCCAACGTATCTACAGGAATTTATATCATTAGAATCAAAACAGAAACAGAACAGCTGACTAAAAAACTATTTTTCGACTAAACATTTTGATTTCATACCTTGCAATAAAAATTGCTTGTATTGAAAGAAGAAGAAATCCTTGCTGTTTTGCGACTGCAAAACACAAAATCCGTGGGCGATATTCTGGCGAAAAAATTGATTGCTACTGTAGGTAGTGCTGAAGCTGTATTTTCAGAGAAGAAGCATTTGCTCCAAAAAATTCGTGGTATTGGAAGTTTCACCGTTCAGCATTTATTGGATGAAAGTAACCTCAGAATGGCTGAGAGAGAACTCGATTACATTCAACGTCATCAAATTAAATTCACCTACTTTTTAAACGATGATTATCCGCAAAATTTACAACACTGTATAGATGCTCCTATTTTGTTGTTTCAAGATGGACATATAGACCTTTCCAATGAAAAAATAATTTCGATTGTTGGAACGAGAAATATGACCAAATATGGGCAAGGATTTTGCGAACAATTAATCGAAGAATTAACACCATACAACCCAATCATTGTGAGTGGTTTTGCTTATGGAGTTGACATTTGTGCTCACAAAGCTGCTTTCAAAAATAAATTGCAAACCATTGCTGTTCTGGCACATGGATTGGAACAAATCTATCCGAAAGCTCATAAGAAATACATACATCAAGTCAATGAAAATGGTGGCTTTCTTACTGAATTCTTTCATAACGAAGCACCACAAAGAGAAAACTTTTTAAAAAGGAACAGAATAGTTGCAGGCATTTCAAAAGCAACTATTATCGTTGAATCTGCGGAGAAAGGAGGTTCTTTGGTTACAGCGGATATTGCCAACTCATATGATAAAGATGTTTTTGCGGTTCCTGGAAAAGTAACCGATCGAATGAGTTCGGGCTGCAATGATTTGATTAGAAATCATAAGGCACATTTATTACAATCTGCCGATGATATTGTAAAAATATTGAACTGGGATATTCAAAAAGTATCCACTCCTAAACAGAAGCAATTGTTTATTGAATTATCACAAGAAGAACAAAAAGTATACGACCATTTACAAAATAAGGGTCAAGAATTGCTAGATACTATTTCATTTGAAACCCATCTTCCCGTGTACCAATTGGCCACTATTCTCTTGCAGATGGAGTTAAAAGGAGTCATCAAACCGCTGCCCGGAAAAATGTTTGAGCTGGCTTAATGTCATTCCTCTAAATTGATAAACACAGGCAAAGTATATCTTGTGTTGACAACTTTTCCTCGTTGTTCTCCAGGAATGAACTGGGGAAGCTTCTTTAGAACACGCTCTACTTCCTTGGTTAAAGCAGGGTGTGGTGCTCGTATTTTGATATCACTAATCTGTCCGAGTGTGTCAATTTCAAACTGGGCATAGATTCGGTAACGGTCTTTTCGCAAGCCTAAGTTTTCTTCGGGTATTTGAAAGTGTTCGTCAAAAAACAATCGCATTCTTTCGTTGAAATCTTCTCTGGCTTTTTCTCCTTTCAGTGATTTGGACTCAGGAAATTTAGGATGTTCTTCAATGATATAACCCATCACAATATCAAACTCTTCTTCCTCTTCCTGGTAGGGTTCTATACCTCCAAGAACCTCAATTTCTACTTCGCCTTCTAGTTCTTCTATATCTTCTATTTCTTCCATTTCAATGATACTGTCAATATGAAACGGTTTTGTATAGTTAACATCACTGTTCATGAATGTCCTTTGAGGAGCTTCTTTCGAGTTCTGATAATATGCGCCGCCTAAAACATAATAGTCTCGTTTTTTTCCTTTCTCTTCCTCTATTTGCTGCTTTGTTTTTAAACCTGATTCATCTACAACAATTCCAGTCGATAGGAGTAAAGAAGTAGGTCGTTGAATGTGGGGTAGATTTCCATTCGCATAATTGTCAGTTGAATCTTTACTCTGTGTGCATTCTTTATTTCCTAGAGAATCTGCTTGTTTAGAAATATATGGAATGGAGTCAGTCAAGATCACATCTTCAATTTTTTGCTTTTTACCATTCGAGTTTTGACAACTGAATAGCGTGGTACCCATCGCAATAAGCAAAGCCAATAAAAATAGTTTTTGAAAAGATAAGTTTTGATGAAATGCCGATTCTGGAATCTCTAAAGTGACGGTATCTAATTGCTCTCGACGGAAATGTCCGCAAACTCTATTTTCATAATTTTCACTCAGGTATTGCTGAATTTCTTCTTTGGATTTTTTGGTAAAATCGACCACAGTTTTAGCGCAAGACTGGCAGAATCTTCCCTTTTCTTTTGGTGTCATTTTTGACCAGTCTTCATGGCAAGGCTTTGGAACCGAGATTTTGAATTGCTTTTTCATAGTTGTGTGTTTTTCGATTTGGTTTCAAAGACTGTTCCAAAAAATCCGTTATTTTTGAGAAGGACCACAAGAACATGGAAGAAGAAAAGCTCATTTCGAAGAAAAAACCTGCATTTCCTGTCAGTAAGAGACTGGAGAATTATCTGAAGGAATACAAACGAAGTATTAAGATTCCCATCTTTTACGAGGATTTGCTAAGATTTCAAGGTTCTGTGGTGGTCTATGACAAAGATGATAATGATACACTCTGGGTGAGAACCTATTATTCAGAATTTGATCGACAAGAAATTGATTTGAGCTTGAAAAAGGTCTATAATATTCTGCATTCCGATGGAAATGAAGAGAACATTCAATTCCTGAATATCGATGCCATTGACTATTGCACCTTCGCCAATTCGAAACCTTTTCGGGTCAAGGTTCGAAATATCTTGAATGATAATTATACCTATTTCTATGTCAAGAAAACAGATGCTTCTCGAATCTATGGATTGGAACTTGAGCATATGCTTTCGCCGCATAACTTGAACTTTTTGGTCTACAAAGACACACTCATAGAAGAGCATATTGCAGGGATTCCAGGGGATACTTTTATCAAAGAACTACTGCCTAAATGTTCTGAAGCAGAGAAGTCACAAATCGCCAAGGAGTTTGTGAAGTTCAATGAACGTTGTATGATTCGTTTGTTGGGTGACATGAGGTCTTACAATTATGTGATTGTCCCGGTGCATGATTTTGATCATGTAGTATATAAAATAAGAGCCATCGATTTTGATCAGCAGTCTTTTGAAGGAAAATTCAAAGTATACCGACCTCAATTCTTCAAGGAGAACAATCCTATGGTCAGCATGGTCAGAGAAAAGTTGCAAAAACGATCCATCGATCAATATAAGATTGAAGAACGCTCTATTGTTGCCAAACGAATGCTCAGTTTTGATGATCGAATTACCGAATTGATCGCCTGCGCAAAAGAGGACTTTATTTCTACTGGTGATAAAATTGACCAATTGAAAAATCAGATTTTTGAGATGACCAAAGATGTGAAGTTCAAGAAGAGCAATAGAATGGGTGAGATTTTGGAAGCAGCTTTCGACTTTATAAAGCGCAACTACGAAGATGTACTTTCTCGTTAAGTTACCCTTCTTTTTTGGATCGAATACTTTCAATCACAACGGTTGAGAGAATCAATGCACCCCCAATATAAGTATTGATGTGCGGAATTTCACCTAGGAAAAAGAATGCCAAAACAATTCCAAAGATAGGTTGAACGCTGCTAATGATTGTTGCTGCAGAAGCCGAAAAGAACTTCAATGAATGCACCATCAAACTATGTCCAATAGCTGTCGTTAACAATGCTAACAAGAGTAAAAATGGAAATTGCGATTGAAACCCTGAAAGATCCATAAAGAATAATATGGGAAGTAAGACAATACTTATGACTAATGTTTGGTAGAACATTAGCATACTTCCGTGATAATTTTCTACGTGTTGTTTTAGAATGAGAATTCTGATGGCATAACACAGGGCAGAAAACAATCCGAACAATACCCCTCGCATCATGGAACTTTCTAGATTGAATTCAGGAGTTAAAATATAAAGTCCCACCAAAACAATAATTCCCAGAACCAAATGAATCGGATTGAATTTCGTCTTCATAAAAATGGGTTCCAGCAGTGAGGTGATCACAGGAAATGTATACAAGGATAGCATTCCCAAAGCTACATTGGAGAGCTTCAATGCATAGAAATACGTAATCCAATGCCCTGCCATAAACAAAGAGCTGATGATCAATGGAAGGTGTGTTTTGGTATGTTGAACTTTGAGAGAAACCTTTTTATATCTACAAAACGCATACAAAAAAACCATGGCAAATGCAGAACGGAACCAGATGATTACCTCAGTGGGCATAGCAATATATTTACCCAAAACACCAGAGGTGCTAATGAATAAGGTTGCAGCCAACAGTCCCGTAAGATTTTGTAGGTGATTGTTCTTCATTATATCTTCTTCAACACTTCCAAGGCTGTCTTCACCGAGTCAATTCTGATAAAAGTAATCAGCAAACGCAGTCCATTCTTTGTTTGCTTCTCTTTCATTACACAACTTTTAGAATGATGTTGCACATATTTTAGCATTTTGGTAAAAGCTTTCGTTTGATAGAAAGCACTTTGCTGATCCGAAACAAAATATCCGATCATTCTTTTTTGTTTCAAAATGATGCGTTCCAAACCTAATTTCTTTGCATACCACTTGATTCGAACACTGTCTAGTAAGTCAACAGCTTGAATAGGGAGTTCCCCAAACCGGTCGATTAATCGTTGTTCATAAGCTTGCAATTCTTCTTCTGAATTAATGCTTGCCAATTCGTTGTAGAGATTCAATCGCTCTGTAATGGCATTGATATAATTGTCGGGGAATAAAATCTCAAAGTCCGTGTCAATTTGAACTTCTTTGACAAATTCTTTGGGTCCTGTGTCTTCCGAATTGTACAATTCTTTAAACTCATTTTCCTTGAGCTCTTCAATGGCTTCACTCAGAATTTTTTGATAGGTGTCAAAACCAATATCATTGATAAAACCGCTTTGCTCTCCACCCAGTAAATCTCCAGCTCCACGAATCTCTAAATCTTTCATGGCAATATTAATTCCGCTTCCCAAATCAGAGAACAGCTCTAGAGCTTGAATTCTCTTTCTAGCATCATCACTCATCATATGATACGGTGGCGTGATAAAATAACAGAAGGCTTTTTTATTGGACCTACCTACACGTCCACGCATCTGATGCAAATCGGAAAGTCCGAAATTATTCGCATTGTTAATGAGAATGGTATTCGCATTGGTGATGTCCAAACCACTTTCTACAATGGTGGTGGAAACCAAAACGTCAAACTCGTTGTTCATAAAACCAAGCATTAACTGCTCGAGCTTTTTTCCTTCCATTTGCCCGTGACCGATTCCAATTTTCGCATTCGGAACCAAGCGTTGTAGCATTCCTGCTACTTCTTTGATATTTTCAATTCGATTGTGAATAAAGAACACCTGACCACCTCTTGAGATTTCATAGGTAATTGCATCACGAATGGTTTCTTCACCAAATCTGATGACCTGTGTGTCTATTGGATGTCTGTTGTGGGGAGGTGTGCTAATCACTGAGAGGTCGCGTGCTGCCATCAAACTAAACTGCAAGGTTCTTGGAATTGGAGTTGCAGTCAAGGTTAAGGTATCTACATTTTCCTTCAAGGTTTTCAATTTGTCTTTTACAGCCACACCAAACTTTTGTTCCTCATCAATAATCAACAAGCCCAAATCTTTGAATTTGATTTTTTGATTGGTCAGTTGATGTGTTCCAATGACAATATCAACACTTCCATCATTCACACCGTCGATAACTCCGTTTCTCTGTTTCGTTGAACGGAATCGATTTAAGTAATCCACTTTGATTGGGAAGTTTTCCAATCGCTTAGAAAAGGTTTTAAAATGTTGAAAAGCGAGAATAGTCGTAGGAACTAAAATGGCTACTTGCTTTCCATTATCCACAGCTTTGAATGCTGCTCGAATGGCTACTTCTGTCTTTCCGAAACCAACGTCACCACAAACCAATCGATCCATAGGTTGCTCACTTTCCATATCTTTTTTCACATCCTGAGTGGCCGAAAATTGATCAGGAGTATCTTCAAATAAGAAGCTTGCTTCCAACTCGTGCTGCATGTGCGTGTCAGGACCATAAGCATGTCCTTTTTGCATCTTTCGTTTTGCGTAAAGTTGAATCAAGTCGTAGGCAATCTCTTTGACACGTTTTTTGGTCTTTTGCTTAATTTTTTTCCAAGCCGCAGAACCTAGCTTGTAGATTTTAGGAGGCTTTCCATC
>CAZTFN010000072.1:0-2307 GCA_964612905.1 uncultured Flavobacterium sp.
AAAAGCAGAAAGTTCATACAAAAGATTGCTAATAACCAACATATTCTGCAGGATATATTAAAAAATCGGTAGGTCCCTGGTTCTTCCGATGCTTCGGAACTGGAGGCACCACAGAAAAACCCTGACATTAATTTGTCAGGGTTTTTTGTTTCTTTTTTGCAACACTGCATTTTCTCTCTCGTCTTTCAAGTGTAAATTGATAAAAACCATACATTATGAAACGCATAGCATTCACATCTTTATTCGCTGTAATGATTCTTTGTTCCGCAGCGATCGCACCAAGTAAAACAAAAGAAAAAGACATTCTAGGAAAGTGGAAATTCCATTTAAAAATTGGTAAAGCCATTAACGACGAAACCAAAGGCGATGATGATTTAGGGTCGTTATTCGCTAGAGGAATTGGCCGTTTAGTAGACGATCTTGTGGAAGAAGTAGATATTACCTTCGACTTTCAAAAAGACAATATTTTAGTTGTAACTCAACACTCTAACTTTGACGATGACGACGAGGATGAGGTAGAAGTTTACCGATGGAAAATCAACAAGAGAGGACACGTGATTACCACTCCAATTAAAAAGAATTTTAAGAGAAGGTCCGTTGAAAACTCCGATGGGTGGAAACTGAAGAAAGGGAAATTGGTTCCCGTAGACGAAGATGAAGACGTTGTTTGGATGGAAAGAATTAATGACTAACAACAGAAGCATATCAACAATCAAACAAAAAGCCACGCGAATCGCGTGGCTTTTTCCTTTATAACATTTGTAGATTAATGACTTCTTGTTTGGTGAGTTCTCTCCATCTTCCACGAGGAAGATTCTTTTTGGTTAGGCCCGCAAAAATCACACGATCTAACTTCACTACTTTATATCCAACATGTTCAAAAATCTTTCGTACAATTCGATTACGACCTGAGTGAATCTCGATTCCAATCTCTGTTTTATTCTGACCTTCTACATAGGAAACTGCATCAATGAATACTTTTCTCCCTTCAATAATTACATCTCCTCGTAACT
Source organism: uncultured Flavobacterium sp. (assembly GCA_964612905.1). Lineage (GTDB taxonomy): Bacteria > Bacteroidota > Bacteroidia > Flavobacteriales > Flavobacteriaceae > Polaribacter. The sequence continues at coordinate 1,014 of CAZTFN010000072.1, forward strand.
TATCTAAGTCCTTTAAATCTAGTTTTCGATCTAGAGAAGCATGGTACAACTTTCTTACATTGTGCTTTGGATGGGTTAGTTTTTTTGCCAATTCACCATCATTGGTAAATAACAACAAACCTGTAGTCATTCGGTCCAATCTTCCTACGGGATAAATTCTTTCCTTCGTGGCATTTTCTACCAAGTCCATCACGGTTTTGCGGCCACGATCATCATCCATAGTAGTAATGTAATTCTTAGGTTTGTTCAGTAAAACATAACGCTTTTCCTCAGGTGAAATTAAAGTTCCATCAAAACGAACTTCATCTCCTGACTTTACCTTATATCCCATTTCAGTCACCAACTTTCCATTGACAGTCACACTTCCGTGTTCAATGTAGGTATCTGCTTCTCTTCTAGAGCAAATTCCAGAATTTGAGATAAACTTGTTCAATCGGATTCCATCAGCATCTGTTTTCTTTGGCTGTGGTGCCGGTTTCTTAAAGTCTTTTTGAAAATTCTTTTTACGTTGAGGAGTATTGCCTTTGCTTGCTTGTCGTCCTCTCGACGAGTTTTTACGTGAATTCATTTTTGAAAATTTGCGGCAAATGTACTGCTAATTATTTGATTTTAATTGAGTTTCTGAATCACTTTCTCAATCAACAAACTGGTATCAATAAAAACCAAGCTAAAAACCCCAATCAATAAGAGCAATTTCAATGTGGTATGAAGAATGGTATAATGTCTTTTTCTATCTGATTTGAACAAGACGATTCCGACAATAATCAGTGATACTAAGGTCACGTAGAAATAGTATCTCATATAAGTAATTGCTGGGTAACTCAATAAAAAGATCACTGGAATGAGGGTAAGTGATAGCAAAAAAACTGAAAACAGTTTTGTGTTTCGTTCACCATACGCAATTGGAAAGGTCTTATAATTACTGGCTACGGCACCTTTCATATTTTCCAAATCCTTGATGAGTTCGCGCACCATAATTACCAAGAACAGAAAAATAGCGTGGACAAAAATGATCTTAGAGAAATTCTTAAAGTAAATGAATACCGCAAAAAATGGAAGAATAGTGAGTACGGTTGCTGCAATCAAGCCTGTCGTTGGATAGCGCTTCAACTTGTGTGAATAGAACCAGATTCCAAAGATGTATACCGCAAAGAACAAAGCGGCTCGCCATGAAACCAAATATGCAATCAGGACACCAGCAAAATTCAGCACAAAATACAAGGTTAACTTGGTCTCTTGTCGTACATAACTATCTAATCCCGACTTGATAGGCCTATTGATTCTATCCGCTTTG
>CAZTFN010000072.1:2346-14683 GCA_964612905.1 uncultured Flavobacterium sp.
GATGATATAACCTCCAGCAACCACACATATACTAGCCAGTACCACAAAAAACAAATGCCAGTCCAACACAACGTGTCTGATCGACTTTTGAGGAGAAAAAATGAAAATAGATGCGAGGTATTGAGCTATGACCAATACCAAAATATTGTAACCTCTTACAACTGAAAATAAGCTGAAAATTTTGTGCAATAGCGAAAGATTCCTAGTATTCTCCATAGAGAACTTTTTAGAATCTATATACCAACTCTAATTTGTAGTCCTTCAGAGATTTCTTGGCTTTCTCATAGTCTTCAGTAAATCCAAGAATGTAACCTCCACCTCCAGATCCACATAACTTTAAGTAGTAGTCGTTGGTCTGTATTCCTTGTTCCCAAACCTTGTGAAAAGCATCAGGAATCATCGGTTTAAAGTTCGCAAAAACAACTTTAGAAAGACTCTTTACATTGCCAAACAACGATTTGATATTTCCATGCAGGAAGTCGTCAATACAAGCATCTGTATAGGAAACAAACTCCTCACTCAACATCTTTCTAAAGCCTTCGTTCTTCATTTTATTCATGAAGATATTGACCATCGGCTCTGTCTCACCTACTTGTTCAGAATCCAATAAGAATACCGCTCCTTTTCCTTGCTTCTGAGAAGGAATTCCAGCAGGTTCAATATTAGTTTTTGAATTGATCAGAATGGGCAAGCTCAAGTAGCTATTCAAAGGATCCAATCCAGAACTTTTCCCATGAAAGAAAGATTCCATTAAAGAGAATATCTCTTTCAATTTTAGCAGCTTGTCTCGTGTTAGATTCTCAAGAACCGTGATCTTATCATTTGCATACTGATCGTAAATAGATGCTACCAATGCCCCAGAACTTCCTACTCCGTATCCTTGAGGAATGGACGAATCAAAATACATTCCTTCATCAATATCTTTCTTGAATTTATTCAAATCAAAAGAAACCAAATCTGTTTCTAGATTCTTTAAGTATTCGTAAAACTTTGAAAGATTGGTGTTCGATTTTTGTGCTTCGCCAGATAACGTAGATACTGACTTTAACGCACCTTTATAAGAATTGTAGGGTATTGCTAATCCTTTAGAATCTTTGATAATCCCATACTCTCCAAAGAGAAGTATTTTAGCATAAAATAGAGGTCCTTTCATAAGGTAATTTCTATTACAAAGGTACAACAAATTTATTCATCATCAGGATAATACACGTTTTTGTAGAAGGTTTTCCAGATTCCTACCTTCTCTCCGTTCTTGTATTTTCCTTTGGTCTTAATTTTCCCTGTTTTATGATAGAACTTCCAAACTCCTTCTTCATAACCTTTGTCGTAGTATCCGTCTATTTTCAACTCACCTGAAGGGTAATATTCTTTATATATACCATCGAGGATTCCTCTTCTGTATCGCTCCTTCTTGGAAGTCGTTCCGTTATGGAAATAATACGTCAGTACTCCAGTAAACCGCTCTCTACCCACGGTAGTGAATTCAGCTTTTCCTTCTCTGTACTTATTTCCGTCCTTGTAATAATCAATGATGTAATAGTTGGTGCGCTTTTTGGCAGGAGCAGGCCTGTAGTAAACGCCATTAGCCTCTGTGGTCTCTTTATGATCTTTATCTAACCAAACTTTGGCTTGTGCCAGCGTAGGACTCGTCGAAAAAAGAAATAGACAAACCAGTAGAATTGAAGTGAGATTTCTACGATTTGAATGTTTATATTTTTTTAGCTCCAAGACCAACATTGTCGCAAATATACTGTTTTTTCTGACAGAACTTTGAGAGGCTTTCCTCAACAAATTTGAGCACTTCCACCTTTTCAGATGCAGGATATAAGAGGTGAACATTTGCTCCAGCATCTAGAGTAAAACACAATTTACTGCCTGTTTCTTTTCTATAACTCCAAATGGAGTTAATTATTTCAAGCGTATTTGGTTTCATCAAAATGAAATATGGATCGCTGGTTAGCATCATGGCATGAAGACTAAGTGCTTCACTTTCCACCAAATGAATAAATTCATCAATTTCTCCTTTCTGCAGATATCCCGTAATTTTCTCTAAGTTATTATTGGCTTGCTGAAAACGCTGTTCTGCAAAGGGATGATTGTGCATCAAATTATGACCTACAGTACTACTTACTTGCTTCTCTCCTTTGTCTACTAGTAAAATAGCATCTTGATAGTTCTCAAAAATTGGATGCACTGCAAAGGGAAAAGGGACTCCATACAAATCTGAAGAACCTTCAATACTTGGATGTTCTCCCCAAACGACCAATGGACCTTCCACACTTCTACTGGCACTACCCGATCCGAGCCTCGCCAAAAAAGACGCTTTTTGATTCACAAACTCCGGGGATAGTTCAACTCCACTCAGAGATTGCTCTAGGCTCATCAAACACATCGCAATGGCACTCATTCCACTTGCTGACGAAGCGATTCCACTACTATGTGGGAATGAATTTTCCGAACGAATCACAATTTTATATTGCAATAAATAAGGGCAGTATGCTAAAATACGCTCAAAGAATTTTGCAATTTTCGGCTTAAAATCATCCTTTTTCTCACCTTCAAAAAACAACTCAAAACTTGGCATTTCAAGCCCTTCTACTTTTGTGAACCCCATTGTTGTAAGGGTATGGCTTTCACTCAATGTAAAACTGATGGATGCGTTTTTTGGAATTTGAGGTTCTGACTTCCCCCAGTATTTGACTAAGGCGATGTTACTTGGCGTCTGCCACGTAAATGAAATCTTTTCTACAGGGTTGGAAAGTGATTTTGGAATGAAATCTTGTGTATTCAAGGATGAATTCTTTCGGGCAAAGATAGTAGTTTTCGATTACTTCGATTGCAACTTTTCAAGCGTAGTTTCCTTATAAGACCTACTGATTGGAATGGCTTTTTTTCCAACCTCAACGTACTCATTTGTATAAGAATCGATCCCTTTTAAAGAAACGATAAACGACCTATGAACGCGCAAGAAATCACGAGCAGGAAGCTTCGATTCAATATTCTTGATCGTTTCTCTAGTGACAATCACATCTTTCTGGGTGTAAATTTTAATGTAATCACTTAGGCTTTCAACATATTCAATTTCTTCAAAACGAACCTTGATCATCTTTCTATCTGAACGGACAAAAATGGAATCTTGAGATGTTGCTTTTGATGTTTCAGTTGACGTTTTTGGAGAAACGTGTAAATCGAAATACTTCTGAACAGCCTTTAGAAATCGCTCGAAAGAGATGGGTTTCAGTAGGTAGTCCACTACTTGAAGATCGAAACCTTCCACTGCATATTCACGATATGCTGTAGTAAAGATGATCTTCGTACGACTATTTACCGACTTTGCTAAAGTCAATCCAGAAATCTCTGGCATATTGATATCTAGAAAGATCAAATCTATAGATTGACTGTTCAAAATTTGAAGGGCTTCAACTACATTCTTACAACTGGTAATCAGCTCTATATTTTGAACCTTTTCGAGATAGGACTCGATGATCTCCCTAGCTATCGGCTCGTCGTCAACAATGATGCATTGAATCTTTTCACTCATATCTTATTGATCTTTCAATTGAACTTTTAAACTGACTATAAACTGATTGTCTATTTTTTCAATTTCTAACTCATGGTTCTCTTTATACAACATTTCCAATCGTTTTTGGATATTCTCCAAACCAATTCCAGAAGTTGAATCCTCACTTTCTTGAACTGAATTTGACATCTTAAAATACAATTCATCTCCACTAACATCCACTTCAATATCAACTTTTAAAACTCCTTCAAGAATCGCTCCGTGTTTAAAGCCATTTTCCACAAAGGGTATGAGTAACATAGGCGCTACGGTAATGGGCCTATTGATCTTACCTCTTCTAAAGTTGACTCGTAAGGTGTCATGAAATCGAATCTTTTCCAGTGCAATATAGTCTTCAATATGATCCAATTCGTTCTCCAAAAGTACATGAGGTTTGTCAATTTGGTATAAAATATAATCCAGCAAATTGGAAAGCTTCAAAATCATCTCTGGAGCTTCATCTGCTTTCTTCAATGCATATCCATAAATCGTATTCAAAGAGTTGAAAAGGAAATGAGGGTGAATTTGCATTTTTAGAAACTTCAATTCTTGTTGTTTCAATTGCAATTGGGTCTCCAAAAATTTATTCCTTAAATCTTCGTTCTTCAAGTTTGACAAAAAACTATAGACGAATAAACTAATTACAATCACTACCGCCACTACGAAATAAATCCCCAACACAATCAAAGGAACCGACTTTGTCAAAGCTATAGAGTCGATGTCTTTCAAATAGGAGGAAAATATCAATCCATAAAAAATGGATAAGATGATAGCAACAAATGAGATGACAATGGTATAAATACCATATAGAAAGAACAACCAATATTTTCTTTCTCTTAAATACTTTGGAATTAAATACAACGCCACAAAATAACTAAGCACAATAGTGACAGGCATCAAGTATGCTGAAAATCGATTGACGTATTCTGTATTGGAACTACCATACCCTAAAAAATACGTGTAGAAAAAATACACACCAATCCAGAAGACCATATTGGAAGCAAAAATTGCCGAGTATTTGAACGTGCTTTTAAGGTAATTCATAGGGGTGCAATATCACATATTTTGTCTGAACTCCGACTTTTTTGCGATAAAATTCAAATCCAAAAGGACGAACAACGAATTTTGGTTACTTTGCGAGTGATGGGGTTAAAACCGTGAATTAGCGTTTAAATTTTGTAGAATGTCGCTTCTTATATTTTCAGAAAAACTTTCCATTTACATTTGAACCATAATCATTAAAAAACAACAATTATGAAATTTCTCTTTGCAAATTTATTGAGCGATGGCGGACCTCTCTTTATGTACACAACCTTAATTGCACTCATTATCTCAGTAGTATTGATTGCTTTAATTCTCTTAAAAGGCGATGCAGATGGTATAAAAACAAATTTAGTCAAGCATATTAGCTTGTTTGTCTTGGTATGGGGATTCTTAGGCTTGTTCATTGGGTTGATTACCGCCTTTGACTCTATTAGCAGTATGGATGGTGATATTGCCACTCCCGTACTTGCTGGAGGACTAAAAATCGGACTCTTATCTCCTTCCTTTGGGATTGTAGCGTTCTTAATTGCTAGAGTTGGACTGATAGCCATTACCTTAAAGAAAAAATAGACTGATTCATTCTAATTTACACAAATAGTTAGTTTCAATTTACAGTTAGTTGATGTACCCATTTCTTAGGAAATGGGTATTTTTCTTCTGTAAAAGTCAAATTTCGATTCAAACAAATTCCAAAATTTGCCTTTACTTCAGGAACCGCTTCGCTAGTCTATGCAATTTTTTCGTTTGGCCTCTCCAAAGTTCTAAACCAAAAAATTCATATACTTTTGCCACCATGAATAGAAAGATAAAATTGATCTGGGATTTTCGGGGTCCTGATGCCATAGAGACTGCCAAACATCATACCGTTCACTTAAAAGAATTCGCTGCCATGGAATCACTGTCTTATCATGAAGTGGATGTCAAAGAATTGAATCCGATGCTCTCTTACGCTTTCATCACTGTAGATGAAAAAGATATGGTCACGTTCAGAGATGCATTAAAACCTCATCGTGGTGAGTTAGGCTAATTTTAGTATTTTCAGGCCTGAGTACATGTAATTATATTCTCAGTGATCCTGTCCTTTATATTTTCTGGAGTCATTTTAGGTGCTTTGCTTGCACTATTAATCCTTGTAAAAAAGAAGAAAGGTCTTTCCGATTATATCCTATTTTCTTGGTTATTGATTACGGGATTGCATCTTTTTTTCTATTACACATCTTTTGACCCAAATCTAGACCTGCCAAAAGGAGTTCAACTTTTGCTTTTTTCTATACCTATGCTGAGTGGGCCGACTTTGTATTTGTACATATCATCTATATCCAGAAATAATGTAAGTATCAAAACCATTGCAATACATTCTCTTTGGTATGTAATCTATGTCACAACACTTTTATTCTTATTCCCTCATGTTGATTTAGAATATGGCTTTTTGATTTTTAACGAAACCATTCCGCCTTCCATACAATATAGTATTTTGACTGCCTTAGCCATTTCTGGTGGAGCCTATGCGATACTGAGTCTTAGAACTTTGTTATCACACAAAAAAAACTTACAAAAGAACTTTTCCTACACTGAAAAAATCAATCTTGATTGGCTCAAGTGGATCGTCATTTCATTTGTATCGTTATTCATTATTCTGTTCTTCTTGATTAAATATGGTGTTTCCCTAGAGGTGTTTGAGTTGAACTCTTTGTTCAAAATTGTGGGAGCAACACTAACAGTATATGTCTTATTGATGGGGTTCTTCGGACTCCGACAATCGAGTCCATTTGTAGATATGCAGGCATCTTTAAACACGGAAGTCAAGCCCAAAAAGTCTTATGGAAAATCAGGATTGAACGACAAAGATATTGAAGAAATATATCAACATCTTCTATCCTTTATGGACGAAAAACAACCCTATCTCCAAGATGACTTAAACATGCAAACATTATCCAGTTTGCTGCAAACAAAATCAAATTATCTTTCTCAAGTTATCAACCAGAAAGCTGGAATGAATTTCTTCAACTTTGTCAATTCTTATCGAATCAATGAGGTCAAGGAAAAACTAAAGGACCCAAAATTTGATCATTTATCCGTGCTTGGGATCGCCTTCGAATCGGGCTTTCGATCCAAAGCATCTTTCAACAAGCTCTTCAAGAATCAAGTAGGAATGACACCTACTGAGTACAAAAAAAGTATCAACAAATAGGTCTCTCCTTATTGGCAGAGTCGATTTTAATGTGTTTTTACCGTCTATTTGAAATCAAAACAATAGACAATCATGGAAAATTTCACATTACATTCACTCAACATATTAATACATGTCATTGCGGGTACGACCGCATTGCTTTTGGGCATTGCTGCCCTCATCACGAAGAAAGGCGGGAAGCTTCACAATCGATTTGGACGACTGTTTTTATGGTGCCTCTTTATTGTGGTCACTACAGGATTTATTGGAGTCTTTGTATTCGAGAGAAACTCTATTTTGTTGGTGGTTACAGTTTCAAGTACCTATTATGGGTTCTCGGGATATCGAACGCTACAAACAAAATCGAACATTCCAAAGCTGACAGATATCTTGGCTGCTGCGCTTTCAATAGTAGCGGTTGCATATTTTTTGTATTATTTCAAATCTTCTGGGTTGTTTTGGTCCCCAGTCATTACGTATAGTAGTGTTGGTGCCTTGGTCTTTGTCGTATCTTATGACTTCTTGAAATACTTCATCCCCAAAAATCGATATGGACGTCTATGGCTTTACGAACACGTTTATAAAATGATCAGTGCTTTTACAGCATTACTATCTGCTTTCTCAGGAACTGTTCTGGACGATTACCAACCCTACAGTCAGTTTTTACCTTCCGTGTTTGGATTTTCCTTAGCCGTAGGGTGTATTACATTTTTCGCGTTGAAGGAAAGAAGAATCGCCAGGTTATAAACCTGCAATGGATTTGGCAACAATCCAACCACCTGTCCATGCATTTTGAAAATTGAATCCACCCGTTACGGCATCAATATTCAACACTTCCCCAATAAAGAATAGGTTGTCATGCAATTTGCTTTCAAATCTTTTAAAATTGATTTCTTTCAGTTCCACACCCCCAGCAGTCACGAACTCTTCTTTGAAGGTGCTTTTTCCCTTTGCTTGAAAAGTAGCTTGAGTCAGTTGATTGGCAAGATTCTCCAATTGTTTTTTGGAGACATCCGCCCAATTCTGGTTAGTCTTGATCTGAGCCGCAAGTGTCAATCGCTCCCAGAGTCTTCGTGGAATTTCTGAGAATGGTGATTTCAACACCACCTGTTTTCTTGATTGTTCTCGCTTGATCTTTTGCAACTCTTGAAAGGTTGCTTGAGTAGATTGCGAAATCCAATTGACTTCAACCTCATATTCGTAGTTCATCTTCGCCAGAATTCTCGCTCCAAATGCTGATAATTTTAGAACTGCCGGACCACTCATTCCCCAATGCGTAATCAATAACGGACCGAATGCTTCTAGGTTGGTTCCTGTCAAATGAACCGTTGCATGTGGAACTGAAATCCCGAGCAAATCCTTGATGCGCTCATCTTTAATATTGAAGGTAAACAAAGATGGAACTGGATTCACAATGCTATGACCCAAAGATTGAGAGAGTTTCCACACTTGTTTGCTACTTCCTGCAGCGATTACCAGAGCATCGCATTCATATTGTTCTGTTTTGGTATTTACAGACCAACTATCCTTATTCTTTATGATAGAAGTTACTCCATGGTTCTTAAAAATTGGAATATTGAGTTCTTGCGTCTTTTTTAAAAAGCAATCGATGATGGTTTGTGAGGAATTAGATTCAGGAAAGACCCGGTTGTCAGATTCAATTTTCAAAGGGATTCCATTATTGTCAAACCACTCAAAAGTATCACCCGTCATGAATTGATGAAAAGGTCCTAACAGTTCTTTTTCACCACGAGGATAAAATTTCACCAGCTCTTTCGGCTCAAAACAAGCATGTGTCACATTACATCGTCCACCACCAGAAATTTTTACTTTTTGCAAGACTTCTTTTCCCTTTTCAAGAATGGCGATATCCAAATCGGGATTCATTTCTTTGGCATTGATGGCTGCAAAGAATCCAGCCGCTCCTCCTCCAACGATGATAACTTTTTTCATAGCACCATTTCTGAATAAGGAAGAACTGTACCATATCCTTTCCGTTTGAAGTAATCAGATGTCCTTTCATCTCCTGTTGCCAACACAAAATCTCCACCCCAAGCACCTAAGCTTTTCACTTCTCCGAAGTAATCTGGAAATAAACTTTCTTTCACTGTTGGCAATTGAATGATGGATGAAACAAGTAATTCGTGTTCTTTCATAAAGTGTTCAAACTGCGGTAAGCCTTCTGCTTTTGCCATCATAAATGTGAGATCAGAAATACGATCAAACAATTCTTTTCTAACTTTTTGTCCTCTATATCGTTGAATTCCCTCTCGACTATTTTGTTTCTGATTCAGATGAATAAAAAACAATTGATCTTTAAATGATGGGTTAAAATCCCATAAATCCACTATAGGCTCTTTATTTTCTAATCTGTATAGAATCGATGTGTTGTGCATCGCACAGGCAATATCATAACCACTGCCAGAAAATGCATTCCATAACAAAGTAAATGGATCCACGTTTGCCCATTGAGCGATATTATTGATTAAGGTGGATGAACTTCCCAATCCCCAATCTCTCGGGAATGTTAAATGTGTTTTTATGTGCAGTCCTTGGTCAGAACTTAAGAAGTCGGAATTGATCTTTTTCGCTTCTTGCAACAATCCTTGCAAGGTCTCTGCAATGAATTCATTACTTCCTTCTTGATTCGAATTGAAAGTCGCATTCACCAAACGGATTTTAGGCAGCTCAAAAACAGCTTCAAACCAACATTCACCAGTCACAGTAAAGCTGGACCAAATCAATTGGTTTCCTTCAACATGTTCAACGGTTAAATCTTGTCCAAACTTAGCAGGTACAGCCAAAGCCGTTGCTCCGTCGAGCACAAGATATTCGCCTGTTAACAATAATTTTCCGTTGGAATAAAATCGACTCAAGACAGCTTACTATTTCTCAATTCTGTATACTTTTCAACTACTGCACTGTGTGAAACTGTTTTCCCATCAAAATACGCCACAATCTCTTCTTTATCAGTTTCATTCGCACCGAGTTGATTTAGGATATTCATCAAGTGCATTTTCATATGACCATGCTGAATTCCTTTGGTTGTCAATGCCCGCAAAGCCGCAAAATTCTGAGCCAAACCAGCAGTTGCCATGATCATCATGAGTTCTTTTGCATTCGGTCTTTGCAACATGTCCAAAGACAATTTTGCCATAGGGTGTAAAGAAGTCAAACCTCCCACAGTTCCTAATGCCAGAGGAATCTCAATCCAGAATCGGAAGGTATCATCATTGATTTCACAATGCGTTAAACTCTTATATCTGCCCGATTTTGAAGCGTAAGCGTGTGCTCCAGCTTCAATTGCTCTAAAGTCATTTCCCGTTGCTAGAACCACAGAATCAATTCCATTCATGATTCCCTTGTTATGTGTGACCGCTCGGTAAGGTTCAATCTCAGCAATTTGAATTGCCTGGTAAAATTTCTCAGCAAACTTTTGCGGGTCTTTTCCTCCTAGCATGTCAATGGGGCAACTTACCTCAGCTCTCACCAAACATTCCGGAACATAATTAGAAAGAATACTCATCACAATTTCAATTTCATCATTCCTAAATTCTTTCGCCATGGCTTCCAAGCAAGAATTGATAAAATTAGCACCCATAGAATCAACCGTCTCAAAAGTGACATGCAATTGGTAGTAATTGCTTAGATCGCTGGTTTTATCTACCAACTGAATATCCAAAATTCCACCACCTCTTTTCTCCATGTTCTTGGTAATGGATGCAGTGACTTCTTTTAGACTCTGTTTCTTAGACGTGAAGTATTGTTGTAATTCTTGTTTGTCACCTTCGTACATAAAGTGAACTTGACCGATCTTTGTAGTAGAAATTACTTCTGCCTTAAAACCGCCTCTGGTACTCCAATATTTTGCAACGAGCGAAGCAGCAGCCACCACAGAACTTTCTTCAACAACCATGGGAATTACATATTCCTTTCCATTAATCACAAAGTTCGGCGCTACACCATAAGGCATGTAAAAGTTGGAAATGGTGTTTTCTATAAAATCGTCGTGAAGTTGCTGTAGCTTTTCGTCAACATTCCAATACTGTTTGATGGTCTCAATAATTTCAGGTTGGTTGTCGAAATAATTAGCTGCGAGCCAATTGATTTTTTGCTCTTTGGTGAGTTTTGAGAACCCACTAATTATTTTACTCATTCTTTTAAGATCTATGACAAAGATAGGATATAAACTGAAATTTTCAGAGAACGAACTATTTTTTAGATATACGAAAAAAACGCCTAAAATCCTAGTGATTTAGGCAGGATTTCGAAATGATCACCATAAGAAATACTTATGCGAAAAATATCATTTTGGCATTCCATTTGGTATAGATGAGCTAGTAAAATCAAAATAATTATAAATATGAAAAGAATACCTTTACTATTAATCATCACCATTTTTATCTTCAGTAGTTGTGCCGTAATCCGTCCAGGAGAAGTAGGCATCAAACAACGCTTAGGAAAACTATCCAACGAAGTGGTCACAGAAGGAACTGTGATGTACAACCCCATTACTTCAAGGATTATCAAAGAATCCACACAAACGAAAAACATCAAATTATTTTTACGCTTGCCTAGTAAAGAGGGACTTAGTGTAAATTCAGAAATTTCCATTTTACACAGGTTACAAAGTGATAAAGTCGCTTCCATATTGCAAAATCTTGGAAGGGATTATGAATCGGTCATCACAAGTGTGTTTAGATCTGCGGCTTCAGATGTTTGTGCGCAGTTCTATGCAAAAGACATGCATTCAGGAATGAGAGCCAACATTGAGCAAGAAATCCTGAAGAAAATGAAAACCAATCTAGAAAAGCAAGCTGACGGAATTGAACTGATTGCCGTATTGATGAAGAGCATTCAACTCCCGAGCGGATTGGCTAGTTCTGTAGAAAGAAAACTACAAGCCGAGCAGGATGCCATGCGAATGGAGTTTGTATTAAAGCAAGAAAAACTAGAAGCTGAGAGAAAGATCATCAAAGCAAAAGGAGAAAGAGATGCTCAAATCATTCTTTCTGAAGGATTAACCGAAGGAATCATTCGAATCAAAGCGATTGATGCTTTCAAAGAACTTTCACTTTCTAACAATGCCAAAGTAATTATTACCGACGGAAAAACGCCGTTGTTCGTGAATGACGACTCCAAGAAAGATTCCTCTAGCAACTCGAAAGAAAAACAAAAGTCCAAGTCCAAGTAATTCATCACTGATGATTTATGAGTAAGCCACGTGAATAGCGTGGCTTTTTTGTGACTCATTACCATATGACTCTTGCTGAAAACCGTTAAAATAGCAGGAAAATTGACGATTTTTCCGTAAACTTGGCATTCCGTTACGAAAATCTAAATTTGGAATGAAAAAACTGTTCATTTTAGCAACGCTTACTCTTTTCTTGAGTTGCGATCAAAAAACTTCAAATACAACTTCAAAAATTAATACCGGAACCAAAGAGATTACTTTGGAAGAAATCTGGGGTGGTGAGTTCAGAACTGAGGGAATGAATGCCTTGAATTCCATGAAAGGAGATTACTATACGCTTCTGAATAGAGACGATGAAGGAAACTCTGTC
>CAZTFN010000073.1:0-14637 GCA_964612905.1 uncultured Flavobacterium sp.
ACGTGTCCTTTGACAGAGATGTAAATCCTAATGATTTCTTGGATACATCATTAGATTACGCTTTCACAAAATTTTATGGAGGAGTTGTAAAAAAAGCCGATTCAGCAACCTTTTCCAAACTCAATGCAATTGAGGATAAGTTAGCGCTGTTAAGTGATCCTAATGGTGCTGCAGCTAAAAAATTGTGGGAAGAATACTATAGCTACCTACAATATTCAGATCAGTATTACATTAGTTTCTCTCCTGAATTAAGCTTAGAATCCAATCAGAATTTCACCAACAAACAGTTTGTGTATTCAGGAAATCTAGCCTTAGGAATGAAATCTTGGGACAAGAACAGTACGCTGTCCTCATTAAATATTTTCGATTATCCATTTGCTTTGATTCGTTGGGTTACTGGAACCGATTCTAAATTTCAACCTTATGGTTCTACGTTCCCAACCTTGTTGGCTGGGGTTAACTACGTAAATCCCATCAATGATCCAACCCGTCAACAAGTGGCAGGAAACTTAGACGGTTATGAGCGTATGAACTTAGAATCTAGCTTTAGAACATTTGTGGCCAAAGTGGAAGGAGAAAATATTTTCTTCAATGCCAACATTAGATACTATAAAGAATTGGGGGCCAGTGCAGCAGTCAAAGCCGCCGATTTGGACGAATTCTTTTATTTCGTAGGAGCCTTGCAAAGTTCTTCAGGGTTTTATGTGAGTTATGCCAGAGGAACACTTCCTTTTGATGTGCAAAGTGACGAAGTCTACGCAGTAGGTTTCCATTACAAGTTCTAAAATACCTTAAAACAATCACCATGAATAAAAGATTTACACAAAACGAGGAAATTTTATCGTTAATAGATCAAATTCCGAAAGACAAACGCTATTCTGATATTGAAGATGCCAATGGGAACCAATATGTAGATCTTGTTCAAGAAGGTGGTGGTGTATTGGGAGTAGCACTTGTAGGTTATACATATATTCTCGAAAAGGCAGGGATTCGATTCATGAGCCTAGCAGGAACTTCTGCAGGTGCCATCAATACCATGATGATGGCTGGTTTGGGAAGAATCGATGAAAAGAAATCAGAAAAAATCTTAACCATCCTAAACAACCAGCCTCTTTTTGATCTGGTAGATGGACCTCCTTACATTAAGAGTATTATCAATAAAGCCATTAAAAAAGAAAAAGGACTTATATGGTCCCTGATTTGGAACGGATTACGCATTTACAGTAGATTAAAGAAAAAACTCGGGCTTAATCCTGGATCTTTTTTCGAGCAGTGGATTACCAAAGAGTTAAAACTGAATAATATTCATACAATGAAAGACCTAGAGGAGCTTCGTACGAAGCTTCCAATGGGTCTTAAGAATGTTGAAAATGATAAACAGGTAAAAGACATTACTCCAAAATTAGCGGTTATTACTTCAGATGTAACAACGCATTCGAAAGTCGAGTTTCCTAAAATGTCCAAACTCTACTGGTCAGATCCAGACAATGTTTCACCTGCAAAATTGGTACGTGCATCCATGTCTGTTCCGTTCTTTTTTGATCCATTTGAAGTGAATAACTTGCCCAATGCTGGTAATGAGTCCGATGAGAATTGGAAGAAATATGCCAGCTATTATGGGCCAGTTCCTCCATCTGCGAAGTTTGTAGACGGTGGAATGTTGTCCAACTTTCCTATCAATGTATTTCACAGACCTGATAGCGGTGTTCCAAGAATGCCAACGTTTGGGGTACGATTGAGTGCCTATCGTGAAAGCTTTAGCCCTGCTGATGGTTTGGGTGGTTTTGCGGGTGCTATGATTAGTACGATGCGTCAAATCTTTGATTATGATTTCTTATTGAAAAATCCAGATTACAAACAATTGATTTGTCGAATTGATGCAAGTGAGGAATTCAACTGGTTGGACTTCAACATGACGGAAGACAACCAAATCAAACTGTTCAATTTAGGAGCCTCAAAAGCGGTTGAATTTTTAAAAGGATTCGATTGGGACAAATACAAAGAGACTCGTAAGAAAATGAAACGAGGAGCGATTGTAGAGTCCAAAAAGAAATCTAGCTAACTTATTTTACATACTTCGTTCCTTTCAAGAAGCTCAGAACGATAAAGGATGCCACGAAAAACAATGCCAAGCTTAATGCGCTCCATTGCATAGAGCCTGTGATGGCAAATAAGAATCCGAATACGAAGGTTCCCAATACAATGGCGATCTTTTCTGTCACATCGAAGAAACTAAAGTAAGTTGCATGGTCTTCCGTATCTGGAAGTAATTTCGAATAGGTTGATCGAGCCAAGGACTGCACTGCTCCCAATACCAATCCAAGCACACCTCCTAATGCATAAAACAAGATGTCGACATTAGCCATATCCTTGTGAAGCATAAAGGCGCCAAAGCAGACGAAGATCCAAATGAGTACTGTGAGCTTCAAGGCTTGTAAATTTCCATATTTCTTAGACAAACTTGAAAACAGCCATGCTCCAAAAATCGCTACAATTTGAATCAATAAGATGGTAATAATCAAACTTGTTGCTTCCAATCCTAATTCTTCAGATCCGAAGATGGATGCCATTAAAATAATGGTTTGAACTCCTACACTCAACAAAAAGAAGGCAATCAAGAAGTTTCTTAAGGTTGGATAATTCTTCACTTCCTTCATGACAATTTTCAACTCTTTAAAACCTTTCCATAAGTAATCCTTTCCAGGTTTTTTATTGAAAACATTATTCGGTAGTCTTCTAAAGGTTATTTGGGCGAATCCAAGCCACCAAAGCCCTACCATAACAAAGGAAATACGCGAAGCCATTCCAGCATCAATTCCAAAAACATCGGGCATTTGGATCATGATCAAATTGATCACAAGTAGAATCACCGAACCTAAATACCCATAGATAAAACCACGTGCACTCACTCGATCTTGATCTTCGGGATGTGCAACTTCAGGCAAATAAGCATTGTAAAAAACAATACTTCCCCAGAAACCTATACTTGCCAATACACTGAATACGATTCCAACCCAAACAGTTTCTATTCCGTCAAAAAAGTACAATGACATCACAGATAAAGACCCTATCAAACAAAAGATTTGCAGAAAGCGCTTTTTGTTTCCTGTATAATCCGCAATAGCGGATAAAATCGGTGAAATAAAAGCAACGATTAAAAAGGAAAAAGACAAAGCATAACTGTACAAAGAATCGGGGTGATCCCATTCTGTACCTAAAAAAGTCACTACTTTTTCATCTGTAATTGCCGTATAATACAACGGGAAAACAGCTGTGCTGATTACTAAAGAATATACAGAGTTTGCCCAGTCATAGAATGCCCAAGCATTGATTAACTTCTTATCTCCTATTTTTAACATCTTGAATTAGTTGAGTTAGTTGCTTCGCTCTCCACGTTAGACTTCGAGCGATGACAAGATAGTTAATTCACTTTTAACTTCCTACTTCCAACATCAGACGATAGACAATAGACAATAGACAATAGACAATAGACAATAGACAAACCTA
This sequence comes from uncultured Flavobacterium sp., assembly GCA_964612905.1. Classification (GTDB taxonomy): domain Bacteria; phylum Bacteroidota; class Bacteroidia; order Flavobacteriales; family Flavobacteriaceae; genus Polaribacter. The sequence continues at coordinate 3,508 of CAZTFN010000073.1, forward strand.
CTTCGTCCCTGCATTAAATTTTGCGGCCAATTGCGTAGCCTCTGGTAGATAGGCTCTCAAGGTTTGAATTCGACTTTCATTAGAAGGATGGGTACTCAACAATTGTGGTGGTTTCTTACCATTGGCGCGTTCACTCATTCGCACCCAAACTTCTGCCGCTTCTTCCCCATTGTATCCCGCCATGATCATAAAAACCAAGCCCAATTTATCAGCTTCCGTTTCATGTTTTCTACTGAAAGGTAGCATCACTCCTACCTGGCTTCCTAATCCGTACGCAGCATTCCAAATGGCAGCATTTTTATCATTCCTAGTTCCGTAAGCCACTGCCAATCCACCAACCGCTTGCAATTGTCCTTGTGACATTCTTTCTTGTCCGTGTTTTGCAAATGCATGGGCAACTTCATGTCCCATCACTGCAGCAATTCCGTCTTCATTGGCACAAATAGGAAGTATCCCTGTATAAAAGACAACTTTTCCACCCGGCAAACACCAAGCATTTACTGTTTTATCTTCCACCAAGTTAAACTCCCATTCATAGGAATCCGCTTCTTTCACCATACCGTTGCTGCGCATAAATCGATCTACAGCCGAAGAAATTTTTGCTCCAATATCTTTGATCTGTTTCGTAGCTGCATCATCCTCAGATAATTTATTCTCCTCTAAAAAGCCTTTGTATTGAGCGAAACTCGCTGGAAGTACTTTTGCATCGCTCACAATATTAAATTGTTTTCTCCCTGTAATGGGAACAGTAGTGCACTGAGTTAAAAAAACAACTAGCAGTACTAAGATTCCTATTTTCTTCATTGTGATTTTATTAACGTGAAACGGCATTGAATTCTTTATTTTTGTAAGACACTAAGTTTTAACTTAAGTCACTTAAAATTACATATTCCTAACGGTTTTTAAAATAAATTATTTGGAACTTTTAACCCCTCATAAGAAACCTGTACCAAGTTTATCCATTCCAAAGCCCGTAACGATGGCTGCAAGGACATTGGAATTCTTTTCTAGTTCGTTGGCCGCAAGACTGGGGGGACTATTATTTACAACGCCTATTAGCTTCCCAACTCCAAAACGCGAGCAGTACATGCTGCAAAGTGCTCAGAAGAAACGATTAGCAGTTCCTGAGATTGGTAAAGAGATTGAAATTCTTTCGTATGGCTACTCAAAAAGAAAGGTACTATTGATTCATGGTTGGGCAGGAAGAAGTACACAACTATTTGCCTTTGCCGATAAGCTTTTAGAGAAAGGTTTTATGGTGATTTCTTTTGACGGACCCGCTCATGGCAAATCGACAGGGAAAACCACCATGATGCCAGATTTTCTATCGACTGTTCAAAAGATTGATGAAACCTATGGACCTTTTGAAGCCGCCATTGGTCATTCTTTTGGAGGAATGTGTTTGTACAATGCAACCTCAACTTTCCTTAATCTAAAGACCTTTGTTGCCATTGGTTCCGGAGACAAGGTGTCAGATATCATTGCTAATTTTGCACAAAATTTGACACTTAAAAAACAGTCAGGAAAGAAAATACAGCAGCGACTGGAACGAAAATGGAAATTAAAAGTAGACGATTATGCAAGTCATGAAGTAGCGAAGAGAATCGATATTCCAGTTTTACATGTGCACGATACTGAAGATGGTGATGTTCCTGTAAGTTGTGCCTATAACATTCGTCAAAACTTAACAAATGGAGCTCTTTTAATCACCCATGGACTGGGTCATACCAAGATTTTGAGAGATCCCGATACCGTAAAGAAAAGTGTTGATTTTATAATTGAAAATACATGAGAAGATTATTTACATTCTTGAGCTTGATCCTATTGATTAGTTGTTCAGGTGTTGCTCAAGAACAGAAGAAAGAAGAGAGCAAAGACTATAAAGTTACTAAGACCGAAGCAGAATGGAAAAAACAATTGACCACTATGCAATATTATGTATTGCGTAAGGCAGGGACTGAAAGAGCTTTTACCGGAGAATACTGGAACAATAAGAAAAAAGGAATCTATTACTCAGCGGCGACGGGTCAGCCTTTGTTTAGTTCAGAACATAAATTCAAATCTGGTACTGGATGGCCAAGTTTTTACAAGCCTATCCAAGAAGGAGCCGTGGAAGAAGTTGAAGACAGAAGTTACGGAATGGTTCGTGTGGAAGTGGTTGACAGCGGAAGCGGTTCACATTTAGGTCATGTTTTTCCAGATGGACCAGAACCTACTGGGTTGCGCTATTGCATGAACTCTGCATCATTGATTTTCGTAGCAGATGGTGAAGAATTGCCTGCCATTGTAAAGGAATGGAAAAAGAAGCACGGTAAGTAATACTTTTGAAAATAACATAGAGTTTATTTAAAACTCAATACTTAACTTTATAAGCCACAGCATTACCGTGGCTTTTATTATGTCTAAATCCTATCTAACTAGCATCCAAAAACAATTTGAGTACTACAAAAGTCTTGGAGAAAAAACCTTTGATCAACTCTCAGAAACACAGCTTTTTTGGCAATCGGATGAAGAAGCGAATTCCATTGCCATTATTGTCAAACATATGGCAGGCAATATGTTGAGCCGATGGACGAACTTCCTACAAGAGGATGGAGAAAAGACTTGGCGTAATCGAGATGCCGAATTTGAAAACTCATTCAATACCAAAGAAGATGTTCTAAATGCATGGAATCAAGGTTGGAGTTGTTTGTTTGAAGCATTGAGGCAAGTCAATGAAGATAATTTAGAATCTATTGTTTACATCAGGAATCACGGGCATACAATTACTGAAGCCATCAATAGGCAATTGTCTCATTATTCTTATCACGTTGGACAGATTGTATTCATTGGGAGAATGCTCAAGAAGGAAGACTGGGTTTCATTATCCGTACCTAAAAATCAATCTAAAGAATATAACAAAGAAAAATTCGCCAAAGAAAAACGACGAACACATTTTACAGACGATCTCTAATTAAGTCGTCAATCGTTTTTGATAGATAGAGTTCACGACTACAGATTCAGGATCTTTCAGTGGCTTTTTGAGTTTCTTTAAGAGTAACTCAGCAGCCAATTCACCAATACGAACTCCATTTTGATCAATGGTAGTCAAATGCGGCGTCAAGTTCTCTGCAATCTTCTGACTCGTATATCCGACAATAGAAACCTCTTGATTGTCTAGGACTTTCTTAGTTTTTCCAGCTCTAAAGGAGGCCAAGGAAGCTTCTTCATCCAACGCCATGATGGCATCTACTTTTCCTGCATCTAGCAATTCCTTTACTCGTTTTTCAATATTCTCTTCGGTATCGGAAATCAATACAGGTTCATGAACTGATTCAATAGCACGAGTATATCCTTTGATTCGCTTTTTACCAACACTTACGTTACTAATGGTGGATGCGAGTACTATTTGTTTTCTTCCACTAGCCAATAGCGTTTGTGTCGCTCTAAAAACGGAATCCTCGTCATCTACCAACACTTTATCGCACTCTACTTCACCTACGACTCTATCAAACATCAACAAGGCCTTTCGATTGTCGAAGTTGTGAAAATGTCCGTACTCTTTTTTCAAAAAAGTCTCTTCTGAAACGGTGACAATAATTCCATCTACAAATCCTTGGGTCAAGGTATTCACAAATTGAACCTCCTTCTCATGAGACTCATTCGTGATGGAAATAATAATGTTGTATGGAGTATCAGCGATCACACTCTCGATCCCACGCAATACTTGGGTCATAAAAAAGTTTTGCACACTCGGAATAATCACACCAATAGTATTGGCTTTCCCTGATTTCAGGTTTACAGCAATTCTATTTGGTTGATAATTATAAAGTTTAGCTGCTTCTTGAATTCGTTCTTTGGTAGCGGGACTAATCTCGTGACTATCATTCAATGCTTTTGAAACTGTCGAAATGGATACATCTAACATTTTAGACAATTCCTTGATTGTGATGCTTTTCTTCATAAAAGTCGATGAAATTGATCAGAAAAATACGACATGTTCAAAGAAAATCAAAAAAGAATGAACATTTTTTAAAAGTTTAATTTCCTTCGAACCACTTTTTAAACATAGAGACTTTCTCTCTACTCACAATAATTTCTTTTTCAACTCGAACTTTCGGTGTGATTTTCAATCGATTATTAGAATAGACAATTACATCTTTAATCGTATTGATGTTCACGATAAAAGTTCTATTTACTCGATAAAAAGCCGTCGCATCTAATATATTATTTAGATCCTCTAGTTTGTAGTCAAGAATGAACTTTTTGTTTTCATTCGTCACCAAATACACAGTTCTCCCTTCAGCATAAAATAAGGCGATTTCATTGGTCTTGATGGAATGAATATGATTTCCAAGCTTCACTAAGAAACGATCTTTCATTTTCTTTTTCTCAATCATCTTCTCTGCTTCTTCAACCGCCTCTTGAATTCCCAACATATTCTTAAAGGTCTTCAACTTGTTCATGGCTTTGGAAACATCCATAAAGGTGATAGGCTTTAAAATATAATCGATGCTATTCACTTTAAATGCATCAATGGCATACTCATCAAAAGCAGTAGTGAAAATGACTGGCTTGTTGATTTTTACTTGATGAAAGATTTCAAAACTCAGTCCATCCGTCAACTGAATGTCAAAAAATGCGACATCATATCCGTCAGGGTTCTTTCGAAACCAGTTCACCGCTCCATCGATAGATACTTGTTGAGAGACAACTTCTAAAGTGGCATCGAATTTTTGTAAATATCGAATTAGTTTTTCTGCTGCAAGATCTTCGTCTTCTATGATAACTGCCTTCATGTGGTTGGTTTGATGGTTAGTTCTGGAATGGAAATGGTTCTAATATCTCCTCGCTTCTCAATAACAAGGTTGTTTTCACTGTAAATCGAATAGACTCTCTGAATCTCTTCAAAGTTCTCGGTTTCTAGGTTTGCATTGATCTTATCGTGAGTAGGGTACGTCAAGTGTACTTGATGATCTACTTGTTCAATCGAGATTTGAAGCTGAATTCCAGAGGAAAGAATCGTATTTCTAACGATCAATTCAACAAGAAACAAAAAGCTACCGGGTACAACTAAAAAATCATGCTTGACCTTATTATCAATACTGATGTTCCTGTAAGGTAACTTATTAAACAAGCTTTCAAGTTCTTTCAAATTGCCCCATTCTTCTTGGAAAGACACCAATTGTCTATCCTTACTGGATAAAATATATCGATAGATGGTTGACAAGTGATCTATAAATTCATCGGCTTCTTCAGGGTGTTGATTCATCAAAATGATGAGGGCTTCAAAACTTTCAAATAGTAAGTTGGGATTGATTCCTCTTTTGAACTGTTTGAAATCGGCTTCAATATTCTGTTTGATCAATTCCTCATGTTCTAATTTCTCCGAATTGATTTTGTACAAGTATTGATGACTCACAAAGAGTAAAACATAAATCAACGTGATGACTGCAAAAATGCTGTCTAGTGTAATGATTTCTTCGGTTGTTGCTGAAAACCCTACTACATAATCGTAATACAGTATCACGATCACAGTGACAATCATTACCGAAATGAACAATGAAACTGCTACTTGAAACAACAGACTTAGAAAGGTGTTTTTTCCTTTAGGAATTCGTTTGAAAATCAACAGTAAGGCCCTGGAAAGTTCTTGGACTAGATAGGACAAAACAATACAGAAATAAAGTTCTTCGCCTAAGAATTGTTCTTGCAATTGATCTACTGTATTGTTCAACAATAAGATCAATAAATAGATGACAATCCCGCTGAAAATGGGGCTTAAAATTCGAAAGAACGGCTGATGTATAAAGAGCTTCTTCATGAGATCAACGGAAGTTTAACTTGAAAATTCTCTCCATTGGTAATCGCGATTCCTTCTTCGTGTAGCAACAAATATCTCGAGTTGATGTTCTTCAGCCCTATTTGAAAAGAGGTTACCTTCTTAGGTTTTCTGGTGATGTTGTTCTTTACAATGATGTATTTCTTATCTGTAAAGACCTTTACTTTTAACGGGTCAGATTCGTCTAAAACATTGTGCTTTACTGCATTTTCAATCAACATTTGTAAAGTCAATGGTGGAATCTTTGTGGTTAGCAATTCATGATCCACCTCTACTTGACATTCAAACTTCTCTCCAAATCTGATCTTCAGCAAATATTGATAGGAATCCACAAAATCCAATTCATCTTGAAGTGTGGTTAATTTCTTTTGATAGCTACTCAAGGTATATTGATAGAGTTCTGCCAACTTTCGGATAAAGCCTTCTGCCATTTTTTTGTCTTTGAATACTAAGGAGGAAATGGTATTCAAACTATTGAATAGGAAATGCGGGCTCAGTTGCGATTTCAATGCTTTTAATTGCAGTTCTATCTGCTTTCGCTCTTGTCGAACAGTTTCAATTTGAAATGTTGTATATGAATAATATGAGTACAAAGCGAAATAAATAATTTCAATAATTAACACTAGAATGAGCAGGACAATGGCAAGTTTTAGTGCGTAGAGTTCTTTGATAGCTCCAAAATCGATCTCTGAAGGGAAGATGAAACTGCTGAGATATAATAGCAGAAAAGACCCCAAAAAAGTGACCAAAAAATGCACGAAAATTCCAGACAACAATCGGTTTCCTTCAAATTTGTGCCATGGCAATATTTTATCTAAAATTACTCCAGAGAAATAAACCCCGTAAGCACTAACAATTCCAATGAAACTGGCTAGTACCATGTTAAGTAAGTCCAGCGCAATCTTTGTATTCTCGGTACCTGCAGCATCGCCTGTAGAAATAAAATAGGCAATAAAAAGGCCAAAGATAGCACCAGAAAAAGTAATGGAAATATGCTTTTTCACAAAGAAGTTATTGGTTAGTTGTTGAATGGATTGCATGGAACTAAGGTAATCAATCTCTTGCGAAATTGATTACCCTAGATTCTTTAGTACATGGCTCTCATAGCGCGACCGAAATAGGTCTCGGACTTGATAGATTTTGCCGCTTTGGTATAGGCATCTTTCACTTTTTGAGAAGAAGATTTTACCTTACTTACATACGCTACAAGAATGTTAGACAGATAGTAGTCTGAGTTGATGTTTCTTGAAGCAGATTCCATTAGTTGAATCAACTGTGCCTCTGTAATATTATTATTCCTTGCTAATTTTTTATAGATATTGGTTGCATAGTGATCTGAATCGATATTGTTACTCACAATGTTTAACAACTTTGTCAACCCCTCTCCACTCATGTCGTCTACCATTAAATCTTTGATGATCTCGGTGGTATAATGGTCAGAATCAATTTCACCTAAGCTATTCATGAAGATCTCTTGATTTTGTTTTGATAAACCTTCTTTCTTTAAAGCTTTCTTCAAAATTTGTGTTCTGTAGTAGTCAGAATCAATATCACGTGACATGCTCATAATGGTTGTCATATTATTTGGAGTTAACTTTCTCTCCTTCATTAATAAGGAAAGAATTTGTGTTTTGTAGTGATCAGAGTCAATTCCATCTGTAATGTTCAACAAGCTGGTCATGTCCTTATCGTTGATTTTAGTATCCTTAATCACTGCTTTTACAATGTTAGAAGCATAATAATCAGAATCCAAACTAGATGCGGCTTTGATATAGGCTTGTTTGGTTTGTTCAGAAGCCAAGAATGCTTTCTGATTTGATTTCAAGATTTGAGACAAGTAATAGTCAGATTCAACTTCGTTTCCAACTGTCTTGATTACATTTACCAACTCGGCATTACTCAGATTCTTTTTCAGTAAAAGCTTTACATAGTGTGCTTTCACATAGTCGGAATCCATTGCCTCTACTTCGTACATTACTTCTTTAGCCCCACCTTTTTTATAGAATCTTTCTACTCTACTTTCAGCAGCAATGGTGGTACTTCTTACGATATCAGGAAGAATTTCTGCCAACCAATTTTTTCCATCTGGATTGTAGTTCACTTCTCTTGATCCTACATAATATCTGTGAATCAATTGTCCACCTTCAGATTCTATGAACAATCTTCTTCTTTTTCCGAAACGAGTTTTCCGAATTTCAATATATCCGTTTTTAGAAATGGAGGTAATTTCCTTATCGTCATCAGAAATTGTAATATCTCCCTCATACTCAATACGGAAATCTTTCTTTCCGTTTTTAATGGTAATTGTTCTTGAACCATCATCGTTTGTGGTTCTAAAGTTTCCTTTCATCACCGTTCTTTGTGCGAAGGTTTCAGCAGGATTAAAAACAAGACTTGTAATTACTAAAAGTCCTAAGATTAGATTTTTTACATTTTTTAATTGCATGGTTTTTATCTTTTATGATTGTTGATGAGACAAATGTATATTCACATTGCAGTCAAAAAAAACACGATGTATTGAATTGAATGTTTTTTGTAGTGAATTGTAGTACTTCGCTCTGTAGAGCTTCGTACTATCACATTTTAACCAATACTTAGACAACACTGCGTCGCTTTTTTACTTCGCAAAGCTCTGTAAAAAAGCTTCGTACTAGCTTGTTGTTGGGTGTGAGTTGTTAGTTGGTTATTGGACGTTCGTAAATGCATTTACGTTTTCATTATTTAATACATAAAGTCTATTCTCGATACAATTTTTCATCCTTCAAAATCACTCGAACAGACATTTGATTTTATTTTTTAATCGAACTCTGGACTTTCATCCTTAACCCTTCGCCATTTATCTTCTTACTTCTCACCTCAAGTATCAGACTATAGACAAGTATCAACAGACTTTTGTATCTTTCATCCAAGAACTTAAAAGAAATGGAAAAAAAAGAGATTGTTGATGTCTTAGAAGCCAAGCATCAAGATTTGTTTGATTGGCTAGAAACAGTGTCTGACGAGCAATGGATGCAAGGACCGGAAGGTAGATGGACGGCAGGACAACACATTTTACACTTAGCAGATAGCGCCCGACTTTTAAACAAAGCATTAGGGTATCCAAAATTTCTCATCAAGTATAAATTCGGAACATCAAATAGACCTTCAAGAAACTATAAGGAGGTTGCAAAACGTTATGAAGAACGACTTGCAGAATCTCAAGAAAGAGCCGCCAAATACAATATCGATTTAAAAATTCCTGACGTAAACGAGCGTAAGCATATCGTTCAAAAATTACAGATTTTAAATAAAAAGCTACAATACAAAACCAGTAAACTCAAGGACAAACACCTTGATACACTTTTGTTGCCACATCCTTTAATGGGAAAAATGACCTTACGAGAAATCATTATGTGGACGGCTCATCATACAGATCATCATGTTGAAATTCTAAAAAAGGACTACGCAAAGTGAGAAAGATCATCGACAAACCACAACTTTTTTTTCTATGGTTAATCCCTGTTGTATTAATCGCTGGGCTGCTTAACAAGGGAGACAATGCTCTTTTTAACTACCATGATATTTACTTTTTAATGGATGTCTGGTACATCAGCATTTTTTCAGCTGTATTTTTCTTTTTGATATTCATCAACTATTATGTATTGATCTCAAACAAGAAACCATTAAAGTCAACCTTGACCAAGCTTCATATTGTCTTACAAGTGATTGCATTGATTCCACTACTCTACTTTTTCTTTATTTCAGATACCGAAACTAGGACTGCAGAGTATCTCAAAATCGATCTAATGATTGTGCTTTCCTTTTTCGTTTTTATGCTAGCAACTGTGATTCACTTTATCAACTTCTTCATCAGTTTACTAAGCAAAAAACAATAGCTCATTTTTTGAGTAAAACAAGGGGTTTTCCTATCTTTGATGCTTCCAAAAAAGTAACAGAATTCAATGTTTAATAATTTAAGCGATAAATTAGATAAGGCCTTACATACCCTGAAAGGTCATGGTAAAATTACCGAAGTTAACGTAGCAGAAACACTGAAAGAAGTGCGCAGAGCATTGCTTGATGCCGACGTTAACTTTAAGATTGCGAAAGAATTCACCAAAACAGTTCAGCAAAAAGCGCTTGGACAAAACGTATTAACTACGTTAAATCCAGGTCAATTGATGGTGAAATTGGTGAAGGATGAGCTGACCCAATTGATGGGTGGTGATGCCGTTGGGATCAATTTAGGAGGAAGTCCAACGGTGATCTTAATGTCAGGTTTGCAAGGATCTGGTAAAACGACTTTCTCTGGAAAGTTGGCCAATTACTTAAAAAATAAAAAGACCAAGCAGGTTCTTTTAGTAGGTTGTGATGTATACAGACCTGCAGCCATCAACCAGTTACAGGTTGTTGGAGAACAAATTGGTGTTGAAGTATATGCTGAAGAAGGAAATCAAAATCCTGTTGAAATTTCTCAAAACGCAATTCAATATGCGAAGGCAAATGGTAAAAATGTAGTGATCATTGATACCGCTGGACGATTGGCTGTAGATGAGGAAATGATGACTGAGATTTCCAATATTCACAAAGCTGTAAATCCACAAGAGACCTTATTCGTTGTAGATTCTATGACAGGTCAAGATGCCGTGAACACTGCCAAAGCCTTTAACGATGTATTGAACTTCGAAGGGGTTATCTTGACCAAATTAGATGGTGACACTCGAGGTGGAGCTGCTTTATCTATTAAATCTGTTGTCAATAAACCAATTAAGTTTATTGGTACCGGTGAGAAAATGGACGCCATTGATGTCTTCTATCCAGATCGTATGGCGGACAGAATCTTGGGAATGGGAGATGTTGTCTCTCTTGTAGAAAGAGCTCAGGAGCAATACGATGAGGAAGAAGCGAGAAAGATTCAAAAGAAAATTGCTAAGAACCAGTTTGGTTTTGACGATTTCCTATCTCAGATTCAACAAGTGAAGAAGATGGGAAGTATGAAAGACCTCATCGGAATGCTGCCAGGCGCTGGAAAAGCTCTAAAAGATGTAGATATTGATGATGATGCTTTCAAGGGAATCGAAGCCATTATCCACTCAATGACTCCAGCAGAGAGAAGCACACCTTCCATGATTAACTCTAGTAGAGAGTAACGAAATGCAAAAGGTTCTGGAACTACAGTACAAGAGGTGAATCAACTGATGAAGCAGTTCAATCAGATGAGCAAAATGATGAAAATGATGCAAGGCGGCGGTGGCAGAAAGATGATGCAGATGATGAAAGGAATGCGATAACAAGGTACAATTATCAATCAACAGTTAACAATGATCATT
>CAZTFN010000074.1:0-14530 GCA_964612905.1 uncultured Flavobacterium sp.
CTAAAAATGTATTCAGTTTGTAATCGATTCCCACAAAATGCGCATCCAATTGATCTTGATTGATGATGCCCGATAAAAATCCGACCATTTTTTTCTGATACCAATAAGACCTTAGAATGTAGTTGTCACCTAGTTTTTTCTTCAAGCCTTTATAAGTTTTTAAGTTAAAGTCTCCCAAGTTAAACGAAGCTTTTGAAGCTACTGTTAAATAAAGTTCCGTCATTGGCTTGAGATGAGTGTTGAAATTATCGTAGTCAATAGTTTTAACTTCCAATTCTTTACTAATTTTCAAGGCCTTTTTCGCTTTCACTCGAAACTTCGTTTTCAAAGCCGCTAGATAGTCCTCAAAAGAGTTCCAGTTCTCTTTGAGTTGAAGTTGCATATTGGGTTCTACGTTAAAAGCATAATAACCTAAGCTAATCAACTCATTACTCACAGGAAGTGAATCCTCCAGAAAGTCCTTCATCAAAAAAATATCAATGGGAAAATTAAACTCTTTTTCAGAATACTGAAGAACTGCCTTGGCAATGCTCCTCAACACTTTTTTGTTGTTCTGATCTTCTTTGATAAAGATTCCGTGCTCACCACTCACAAATGAGTTTCCACAGTTCAATATTTTTAAGGGTTTTTCTTTGGGAAGAATCTTGAGCTTTCTCCCAAAACAAGCAATTGTGTGAAGTACTCCTCCATTGTCGGTTTGCAAGGAGTCCATAAAAAAGTCAATCACTTGACAAGTAGCCAACGAAATTGCTTTTCCTCTTTCATTATGAATAACTACATAGAAAAAAGTCAAATGCTGGTTGCTCTCTTCCACAGATTCCAAATAGTCAGGATGAAAGTAGCTATTGGCAGCACAGTTGAGTTCTTTCCAAATGTCTTTTGGAATGTCTTTGATACTATTGTAATAGGATCGATGCTTGAATTGACGTGAGCGATTCAATGGTTTGCTTTGAGATACTAAAGATAGAAAAACTTAAAAAATTGGATTTCAGGAATTAACACAATTTTATTTTTATTTATTCTAAATAAATAACTAATTTTGCCCCAGAATCAGAACTATGATCGTATTTTATACAGAAGAATCGAAAGTAAAACAGCTTATAACTTCAAGCTGTGATTCGCCCTGTGCTGCCAACTGTATAAAACCAAAAAGCAGATGTTGCAAAAAGTACAAAAAGAAAGGCATCAACTGTAAGCGATGCCCTCTTGTAGTATTGCAAAAAGCTTCCTAATTATTTGAAAGCATTCAATCCTGTGATGTCTAACCCTGTAATTAATAGGTGAATGTCGTGCGTCCCTTCATAAGTTACTACAGACTCTAAGTTCATCATATGTCTCATGATAGAGTACTCTCCAGTAATTCCCATTCCACCCAACATTTGTCGCGCCTCACGAGTAATCTTTAATGCCATGTCTACATTGTTTCTCTTTGCCATAGAGATTTGAGCTGAAGTTGCTTTTCCTTCATTTCTCAAAGTTCCCAATCGCCAAGCCAACAACTGTGCTTTAGTGATCTCGGTGATCATCTCTGCTAATTTCTTTTGCTGCAACTGGAACTGACCAATAGGTTTCCCAAATTGCATGCGTTCTTTGCTGTAACGCAAAGCGGTGTCGTAACAATCCATGGCAGCACCAATAGCTCCCCAAGCAATTCCGTATCTAGCAGAATCCAAACATCCCAACGGAGCACCCAATCCTGATTTGTTCGGTAATAAATTTTCTTTTGGAACTTTCACATTGTCAAAGATCAGCTCACCCGTAGCAGAAGCACGCAAGGACCATTTGTTATGTGTCTCAGGAGTTGAAAAACCTTCCATTCCACGTTCAACAATCAATCCGTGAATTCTTCCTTCCTCATTTTTCGCCCATACAACAGCCACCTGCGCGAAAGGCGCATTTGAGATCCAAAGTTTAGCACCATTCAACAAATAGTGGTCGCCCATATCTTTAAAGTTGGTGGTCATTCCTCCTGGATTGGAACCATGATCAGGCTCTGTCAACCCGAAACATCCCATCCATTCTCCACTTGCCAATTTTGGTAAGTATTTTTGTCTTTGAGCTTCGTTTCCATATTTCCAAATAGGATACATGACCAAAGAAGATTGTACCGACGCAGTAGATCGAACGCCAGAATCTCCACGTTCAATTTCTTGCATGATCAATCCGTAAGAAATTTGATCCAATCCTGCACCACCATATTCTTCAGGAATATAAGGTCCAAAGGCACCAATTTCGGCTAAACCGTTGATAATTTGATTTGGAAATTCTGCTCTTTGAGCATAATCTTCAATGATGGGAGATACTTCTCTTTTCACCCATTCTCTGGAAGCTTCTCTTACCAATTTGTGTTCTTCGGTAAGTAGATCATCTAGTTGATAATAGTCTGGAGCTTGAAATAAATCTGGCTTCATTATTTTTTGATTTGTTGTTTCAAAAGTAGTAATAATTGATTCAAAAGCAGCAATAAAAAGAACTTAAAATACTACCCATTTTGGGTGTTTTGTAGCCCCGTTTTTTAAGAGATATTTGATCAATGTCATAAATATTAATTCATAGATAGTTGTTTGATGTAAATTTCCCTTCAACCAAAGCGTCTTCCCCAGGGACGCTTTTTCTATTATATTTCTATCTTTAATACAACTGTTCAAAAGACTTTTTCTCATAACGTTGTTTTTTAGTCAGTGCGTCATTGCGCAAGATTTGATTCATTATTCCACCGAAGACGGACTTCCGCACGATCTTACCTACAACATGTATTTAGATTCAGACGGGTATATGTGGTTTGGAACCGATGACGGATTGGTGAAATTCAATGGAAAAGAATTTATCACCTACTCTGAAAGTGATGGGCTCAGTAATACGTACGCTATTGACATACAGTCTTATTCCAAAGATACCTTAGCCATTGCCACTTGGGGAGGCGGATTGTACTTTTTTTCCAAGGGTTCTTTTTCTAGAGTTGTTGAGGAGGACTTCGCGAAAATTAATGAGATTCGAGTTCAGAATGGCTCTCTGTATGGGAACTTAATGAAATATGGGAAAATAGCGGGAAAGTGGAAAAGGAAGTATCTTGTATTTGATGACAAGGAAGTGAAAATAGTCAATGAGCAACACTTCTATGGTACAGAATTTCCACAGCTAAACTGGACCGATGAACGACTACTTGCCCATGCTCAACTAATTAAAGGAAGGAAACAGAAAAACTTTATTGGAATTTATGAATATAAAAACGACTCTTTAAGTCTGGTGTTTCCATTTTTAAAAGATAAAATCATTCATGCCATTACCAAATTGAATGATGGTTTGTATTTGGCGTCGGAATACAATAGACTTTATGTTTTTAATGAAGATTCACTACTCAGAACCATTGATATGAATTTGATGGATCGAGTGATTGTGAAGTTGACCAAATTCTCACAGAATGAATTCTTTTTTCTGGCTTCAGATAATAACGGTTTTAAAAAACCGTATCGATATAATTTGATCACAGGAGAATTGACTGACATTACAGAAAAGTACGGTATTAACTCTACGGTTTCTGATATCAAACTAGACTTTGAGAAAAATGTTTGGTTGACTACCTATGGCGAGGGTATTTATCAAATACCCTATCGCTCTTTTAAAGTAAAGACAGTTTTTGATGCACAGGACGTTACAAAAATCATGGAGTATAAAAATAAAATATATGGTTTAAGAGCGGGTAACTTATTCGAATTTGAGAATCAGGAATTGACCGAAAATTACAAACTCCAAGGCTTCGCGAAAAACATGTATGTGAGAGGTGATAAGATTGAAGTGTACTCATTAATTACAGACGATGACGATATAAAGGTGAATTCATTCATTACGGAAAAGCGAGGGACCTATGCGTACTTTGACGATCAGTATGAAATTGTCTCAAGAGATAGTTTGATTATTTATGGTAAATCTTATGAAAATAAGATGAGTAAAAACATGAATCAAATTCTTAGAACAGAGGATGATCAATATTTGGTTGCCACGAATCTGGGTTTGTTCTATTTGAATCGTTCAGACTATAGTTTTATTGAAACTCCCTACAAAGAACTCTCAGATGTGAGTGTGACGGATATTGTTCGGCAAGATAAAATCTATTGGTTTGGAACTTCTCAAGGGCTATTTAAACTATATGACGATACGCTAGAAAAAATATCTATTGATGATGGATTGCTCAGTGATAATATTAAAGATATTCTTGTCGGATCAGACAATCGATTGTGGATTGCTACAACCAAAGGACTTTCGGTCTATGATGGACAATCGTTTGTAAACATTACAAAAAATGAAAACCTGTTGTCCAATAACATTAATAGTGTTTTTGAAGACAAAGATCAGAATATATGGATTGCAACCGTAAAAGGAGTCTCCTTACTTACAAGAGAAAATCAGAACTTTAACCAAACTCCACCTGTCATAAATGTTGCTCAAAATGAATTTGGATTTAACTACGATGTGATTTCATACTCTAGTGCTAAAAACCTATTTACACAATATCAAATCAATGATCAACCTTGGAAAGTCAGCACAAGCAATACCTTAGACTTTAAGAACTTCAAAGAAGGCGAATATACCTTTAGATTGAGATCCAAAAAACCTAAAAGTGATTGGCAATATTCGGATATCTACACCTTTCATGTTCGAATTCCTATCTATGAAAAAACAGGTTTTCTTGCATTTATAGTTGGGTTTGTTGCTTTGCTAATCATTAGTTTGATCTATTATCAATTAAAAAAGTCCAACAGAACAAATCGATTGCTCACTCGATCCATCCAAAAACAAAATGAATTAGAAGCCAAGTTAACGACTGTTCGAGAGAATATTGCAGAGGACTTTCATGATGACCTTGGTAACAAATTAGCAAGTATTACCATTTTAACGGATATGCTTTCAAACAAGGTTACGACCAAAGAATCCAAAGGAATCGTGAATCAAATTCTCAATCATTCTGATAGTCTATACAAAGGAACCAAAGATTTTATATGGACCTTAAAAAAGGAAAGCGACCAGATTGAAGAAATGGTTACTTATTTATCTGATTTTGGCGAAGAATTTTTTCAGCCACTGAACATTCAGTTCAGAATTGAAAAATGTATTGAACGTAATATCAAACTCCCATACTATTGGAATCGACATCTGATTTTAATCTTCAAAGAAGCCATGACCAATGCGGCCAAACACTCGCAGTGCACGGAGACAGATATTCTATTCAGCCTGAAGAAAGGAATTTTGAGAATCAGCTTCAAGGACAATGGTATTGGTTTTTCAATGACAGAATTATCGCATGAGAACGGGTTAAAGAATATGGAGGACCGAGCAAAAAAGATAGGCGGAAAAATTCAAGTGAACACATCAAGAGAAGGAACAGAAATTGTATTTTTAGGAAATGTCTACCCAAAAAAGGTAGGGCAATCAAATACGATTAATAGTAAATTTACCAGATGAAAAATGTGGTTGTTGTTGAGGATAATAAAACGTTAAACGAAGCTTTTACGAGCATCATTAACGAAAGCCCTAAGTTTCAAGTTACTGGGAGTTACTACAATTGTGAAGATGCTCTGTCCAATTTGAAGCATGACGCTCCCGATATTGTATTGATGGATATTCAACTTCCAGGAATCAATGGAGTAGAAGGAACTAAAAGAATCAAGAAAACGAACCCCAAGACCAATATCTTGATCATTACGGTGTATGAAAACTCTGAAACTGTTTTTGATGCACTATGTGCGGGTGCAATTGGCTACTTAACAAAGAACACTACTTCAGGAAAATTGATTGCTGCCTTAGAGGAAGTACTAGCGGGTGGGGCGCCTATGAGCATTCATATTGCAAAAATGGTGGTCTCTTCTTTTAAAAAGAACATCCATTCAGACTTGACTTCTCGAGAACATGAAGTTTTAACACTCTTATCCAAAGGAAAAAGCTACAGAAGCATTGCTGAAACACTCATCATCAGTACAAACACGATCAAATTTCATATCAAGAACATCTACGATAAATTGCAAGTGACCTCCAAAGAAGAAGCCATTAATAAAGCGAACAATCAAAATTTGATTTAAAACTACCCAAAACAGGTGGCAGAACCAACTAGGATCTCGGTTACATTTGTGATAAGAGAACGAAGTTAATTGGAACCTTGGAAGTTCAAGTTGTTACATTTTTATCAACCTTAATCTGTGTTTTAAAAATTTGACACCCCAGATAAATTCAGATGAATTAGATAGTAAAGATGGGCAATATCGGTTTCCAAAAGGGGGGGAGTTTTAGTGTATAAAAAGGATAATAATTCAAGAGGTGCTATCGGGTAAAACGTTAATTGAATTAATACTAAACTCACCAAAAGTCGAGGCATTGCCTCGACTTTTTTCTTATCCAGAACAATATTCATCATTGATTCCTAAGCATAGAACATGGTTTTATTTTTTAAACGGAAGTGTCCTAGTTGTCAAGCAAAGTTGAAGTATAGAGTGCCGCGAAAACTCTATCAAAGGTTGATTCCTTACTCCAAAAGATTTCGATGCTTACAATGCAATCAGTATTGCCTTAAAATCATCAAATAACTTTTCGAATTAAAATCGCATTTACAGGCTTAGAACTGATGTTTTCTTTAAGTTTGTAGAACATGAGATTTACATTTGGAAAACGAGAGAAATTAAAAAGTAGAAAGCTCATTGGAAAGCTTTTTACAGAAGGCAAATCGGTGAAGAAGTTTCCAGTAAGATTGGTATACCTTCAAACCACACATACCTCTAACTTTCCCATACAAGCTAGTTTTTCAGTTCCCAAGAGAAATTTTAAAAGAGCCGTAGATCGCAATCGTATTAAAAGATTGCTCCGAGAAGCCTACAGGCATGAGAAAAATTCTTTGTATGAAGAACTATCAAAGCCTTATATTTTTATGTTTACCTTTATTGGTAAGAAAGAGCCTACCTATCTTGAAGCTCAACAAAAGATTCAAGAAGTTTTAGCGTTATTTAAGAAAGCCGAAAAAAGTTTGTCCGATGAAAGCCCTAAAGTTTAAAAAATATCAAGTTGCCATTCTCCTTGTTGGAGTGCTAACCATTACCTATTCATTCAAATCAAAATTCTTTGAAGTAGCCAAGCAATTGGAAATATACACGGAGTTGTACAAAGAGTTGAATATGCACTATGTGAATGAAATTAACCCAGCGGAATTTACCAACAAAGCCATTAAGAATACTTTGAAGGATTTAGACCCTTACACAAATTATTTTGATGAGCAAGCAGTAGAAGAAGCTCGAATCAGGCGACAAGGTGAATATGCTGGAATTGGGGTTTCCGTGTATTATGACGAAAAAGGAATTACCATTTCAGAAATTAAAAAAGGATACGAGGCGAATAAAAAAGGACTAAAAGCGGGAGATATCATCACGAAAATTGATGGTCAACCTTTACAAAATATGGAGCGTGATGAACTGTCTCAGTTTTTAAAAGGAACACCCAATACCAATATTGCATTGGAGTACGAGAGACAAGGACAAATAAAGCAGTTGACCGTGACCCTAGAGAAAGTTATTGTAAATCCAGTGCCTTTTTACGATATGATTGATGACAAAACAGGATATATCGTATTGACTCGCTTCAACGAAAAGGCATCATCCGAAGTAAAAAAAGCATTCAAAGATTTGAAGAAAAAAGGAATGACGCAGTTGGTGTTCGATTTAAGAAGCAATCCAGGGGGGTCTTTGTTAGAAGCCATCAATATTTCTAACTTCTTTTTACCTACAGGGAGTACCATTGTTTCAACCAAAGCCAAAGTGAAAAAGTGGAGCAACACCTATAGAGCAACCAACAAGCCTTTGGATTTAGACATACCCATTACAGTTTTAGTGAACGGAAGTTCCGCTTCGGCATCTGAAATTGTAAGTGGGGCTTTACAAGATTTTGATAGAGCGGTGGTGCTAGGTGAACGATCTTTTGGAAAAGGGTTGGTACAACGTTACAGACAACTGACCTATGGGACACAGCTCAAAGTAACCATTTCTAAATATTACACACCAAGCGGACGATGCATCCAAGAGTTGGATTATGCAAATCGAGATGAAAATGGAAACGTGCCCAAGTTCTCTGATGGAACTGTTACCGCATACAAAACAAAAAATGGACGAACGGTATATGATGGTGGAGGCGTTCAGCCAGACATTGAAATAGGCTACAGCGAAAAGACCGATGCAACCAAGCAATTGATTCGATCAAGAGCGATTTTCAATTTCGTCACTGATTATTACTATCAAAATCCAAATGTGAGTAGTTCCAAAGAATACACATTTAATGATTTTAAGAAATTTCAAAACTATTTGCTAACGTCTGATACGAGTTTTGAAACCAAAGAGCAAAAGTTGTTCAAAGAGGCCTATGAATCTTTGGAAGATGAAGGCTTAGTGTCCAAAGAGTATCAGCAAATTTTGAAGAAATTGAATCGAGATAAAGTAGACGAGATAAGCAAAAATAAAGACTACCTAACAGAGTTAATTCAGACGGAAGTCCTTAAAAGATATTATTTTAATGAGGGAAGTTTTGAAAACAAACTCAGCAAGGACAAAGTGATTATAGAGGCTGTGAAGGTGCTGAATGACCAAGCTCGATATACTAAAATCTTAAGCGGAGCCTAACTCTAGGCTAAATTCTTATCTTTGAACCCTAAAACTATATGTCACAAACCAAACATAAGGAAAGAACACGCGCGCAAGAATCTACCAATGCTATAGAACGACTATACATCTCAATGCGTCACCTGTTTAGTAGAGGGTTTTACAAACCTATGGGTGTTTCAGGTGAAACCTTGCGAAAATCATTGCTTTTATTAAGACCAGAAATCTATGGTTCCATTGCCGAAGAGCGAGTGGAATTGAATGGTCTTGTGTATGTGATAGAACGATTGCCTGAAGGAATCGAAGAATGTCAATTCATCAATCTGACAGCGGATGAAGGATATAAACATTCTCATTTCAAAGCGATTGTTCCAGCTAAAAGAAGAAGAAACTGCTATCGAATCGATAAAGATCAAATGAATATTGAGATCACTCGAGGGAGATCTGAAATCTATGATATTCTGACTCACTTGACTTTTTTATTCATTGAATCATATAAAATCAAGGAACGTGTCTTGTTGGATAAAGGAGAAAATGTAACCAGAGAATGGTTGCACTTGGAAGATGTGGTTTTGAATCATAAATCACTCACTAATGAAGAACGTGAAGTTACCATTGCCCATTTAGGAAATATCTTAGGTAGGGCTTATGATGAGGTTGTTCAGACGTATCAAAGTCTTTCAAGTGAGGAAAATCCAGATCGTTTTTTCCAATTGATTTATTGGTTAGGAAAGTTGGCCATCAATGAAAGTCAACATCAAAAGAAAAGAACCATCACCTTTAGTTCCGTATTGAGTGAAAGTATAGGTCATCATATTTATGGTGAAATCTGGGCGAACAACATCAAGAAAGTTCTCAAAGAAAATGACCTATTAGAGAGACCCATTCACATCATTAGTGCGAACATGCACAGTGTATTGAATTCTATCTACGCACCAAATGCATTACCAAATGAATCGAAGAGCCATCAAGGTTTTGAATTGTTTCAGTTGCTAAGCGATGATGAAAGCAAACCTTTGCACAAGAAGGTGAAGGAGTACGCTTCTGATAACGGATTAATTTACATCAAAGATACTTCTGGAACGAATATCAATGTTCAAGTCATTGATACGACTAAGATTGATTTTAATCAAATTGGTTTTGATAAGATCAATTCAGTAGGAAAAGAACCAGTCATTATTGTGATGGATTATGCCTTTGGAGAGCAAGCTTATGAAACCATGGATGAGTTGTTAAAACCCTACAAGGACCATGGAGATTCTACTCATTTAGATGTAGAATCAGTTTCTATTATGGGAAAAGCAGGAATCTTAGAAGGCGGCAAAGGCGATATCATGATTCCATCCTCTCATATATTTGAAGGAACTGCAGACAATTATCCGTTTAAAAATGAGTTATCTAAAGAAGATTTAGAAGGCTTTGGTGTACAATCTTTTGATGGAGCGATGGTCACAGTTTTAGGGACATCATTGCAAAACAAAGATTTGCTCAAGTTCTTCCACGATTCAACATGGAATGTGATTGGACTGGAAATGGAAGGAGCACATTATCAAAAAGCCATACAATCTGCTTCCAAGATTCGAGGAAATATTTCCGAAAATGTGAAAGTGAGATATGCGTATTATGCATCGGATAATCCATTAGAAACCGGAGCAACATTGGCTTCAGGAGGATTGGGAATGACAGGAGTTATTCCTACTTATGCCATTACACAACGAATATTAGAGCAGATATTTTAAATACAATTTAACCAGCTAGGAATATGTCAACAAATCAACAAAACAAAGAAGAAGAAGTAGACTTAGGTTCTTTGTTTATTATCATCGGAAATGGTTTTAGAAAACTATTCGATTTTATTTGGAAAATTCTGACAGGATTATTCCACTTTTTGATACTTATACTTTTATTTCTGAAGAATAATATCATCAAACTTGGAATAGCCGCCATCATTGGAGGAGCCATTGGAGGGTATTCCGAATTCAACAAGGTAAAATTATATGGGTCTGATTTATTGGTGCAGCCCAACTTTAAAAGTTCCAAACAATTGTACAATAATGTAAATTATTACAATGACCTAGTTGCCCAGAAAAAGCACAAACTTTTACAATCAACTTTTGGAATTGATTCAGCGGAGGCAAGCTCAATTACCAAATTTGAAGTTGCACCCATTCGAAGTGAAAATGATATTCTAGAATTGTATGACGAGTTAATTCTTTCTATAGATACATTGACCATTAAGAGTTATTCCTTTGCTCAGTTTAGAAAAGCGTTCACCGATTTTGATTACAAGGTGCATGAGGTACATGTTGAAGCAACAAACAGCGAGGTATTCTCAAAACTGGATGATGTGATCATTTCTTCTATTGTGGAGAACGAATATTACAATAGAGTAAAAAGAATTACCAGAGAGAACTTATTCAGAACAGATTCTTTATTGCGCAAGAATTTGGGAGACGTAGATTCGTTACGTCAGGTATATATGAGCGTCATGTTGGAGGAGGCAAAGAAAGCATCTTCGGGAACCAATATAGATTTGGCTGGTGGAAACAAAGCGGCAAAAGAATTGGATTTATTTCAAACCAACAGATTGATTAATAAAGATTTAAAAGAAGTTTCTGAAGAGATTTCAGAAAAATCTGAAGTCATCAATGTGATTTCCAACTTTCAACCTGTAGGTAAAGAAATCAAAGGACTAAGCAAGAACAATGTGGTAATTTATGCAGGATTTGCGTTTTTGCTCATGGTTGGATTCCTACTCTTGTTGAGGTTAAATAAATTCTTAGAAGCTTATAATAAGAAATAAATGCAGAACTTTTTAGTGACGGGTGGAGCTGGATTTATCGGTTCTAATTTTGTGCCCTATTTTCTGTCCAGTAACGAAGATATTCACTTGGTGAATTTGGATTTACTGACCTATGCTGGTGATATTACCAACCTGAAAGAAATAGAAAACCACCCTAGATATACTTTTGTTAAAGGAGACATTTGCGATAGAGAATTGATCACCTCTTTGTTTGAAAAATACAATTTTCAAGGAGTTCTTCATTTTGCGGCCGAATCGCATGTAGATAACTCCATTAAGAATCCAGATGCATTTATTAGAACCAATGTTTTCGGAACATTTACACTGTTAGATGTTGCTAAAAATCATTGGATGGAAGGTCCACATCAAATCAAATCTGAATATAAAAATGCACGTTTTTTGCACGTTTCTACCGATGAAGTTTATGGAACTCTTGGAGAAACAGGATTGTTTACTGAAGAAACCTCATATGCTCCTAACAGTCCTTACAGTGCTTCAAAAGCATCATCAGACTTTATGGTAAGAAGCTATTTTCATACCTATGGGATGAATGTGGTTACCACCAATTGTTCCAATAATTATGGGCCAAAACAGCACGATGAAAAACTAATCCCAACCATCATTAGAAAAGCTGTTTCGGGGGAGAAAATTCCTATTTATGGTGACGGACAAAACATTCGTGATTGGTTGTATGTATTAGACCATTGCAAAGGGATTGAATTGGTCTTTCACAAAGGTGTAGTAGGTGAAACCTATAATATTGGGGGTAGAAACGAAAGAAACAACCTGTACATCGCAAAGAAGATTTGTGAAATTTTGGATGAGAAAAAGCCAAAAGAAATTTCCTATAAAGAACAAATTTCTTTCGTGACAGATCGACCAGGACACGATTTTAGATATGCCATCGACGCTACTAAATTAGAAGGTGATTTGGGATGGAAAGCAGATGAAAATTTCGAATCTGGAATTTTGAAAACCATCGAGTGGTATCTGCACAAATATCAGTAGGAAATAAAAGTAGTATCGTTCTTTAATGAACTGAAAAGATAGAACTCCTCATCAGTGAGTATTATAAATAAGGTCATATCCAAATTATCCTATTGGTTAGATGCCAATACTCTCGAAGTTTTAAGAAAATCTTCCGCGACCATGGTGATTAAAATCATGGTGTTGGCCATTAGTTTTGGAGTTAGTGTTTTTCTAGGAAGGACATTAGGTGCAGATGGACTCGGAATTATTCAGTTGATGAATAGTTTAGTGATGATCATTATGATGATCGTTTTCTTCGGATTTGAGTCGGCTATCATAAAAAATGTATCCATTGGTGTTGATGCCAATAACAGCCTCAGAACGGGAAATGTCCTGAAAACTTCCTACATATTCAATGGAGCTTTGGCCATAGCATTTATTGTGATAGGCTCAATGGTTACCTCTTATTTCTGTAATGTCTTTTTAGAAGAACCAGAGCTAGAGACACCATTGTACTTAATGCTGTTTGTTCTATTACCACTAACAATTTCTGATATTTATTCAGCATTGCTAAAAGGTCATAAAAAAATCTGGCAAGACAGTGCATTGAATGAGTTATTACCCATTATCTCCATAGCACTTGGAATTCTAGTATTTTACATTTTTGACATTGAGATTTCTGTAATTTCTATTGCTGCATTGTATGCTTTTTCCAAGGTCGTAAAGTTTTTGTCCTCATGGATTTATGTGAGAAAGTTATTCTCATTTAAAGGAAAGACAAAGTTCGTTTTTGGACCGATGCTGAAAATGGCAATACCCTTATTATTAGTTTCAGGAAGTGGAATCGTAATTTCCAATATTGACAAATTGATGATTGGTTGGTTAAAGGATTCTGGTGATACTGGATTGTACAGTGTTGCGTTAAGGCTGTCTATGTTCATGGCATTTTTTCTACAAGTAACCAACGCTGCCATAGGTCCGAAACTAGCCAGTATGTATAAGAAAAAGAAGATTGGTGATATCAATACTATGGTAAAAAGAGTCACCTTAGCACTTATCTTAGTGTCCGCAGTATTTTTTCTTGGATTCTTCCTTTTCGGAGACGCTCTATTGGGAATTTGGGGGCAAGAATTTAAAGCTGCTTACATGACCTTGCTTGTTCTTGCCATTGGGCAATTGATTAATACGTCTACAGGTTGTGCAGGAGTATTACTGATTATGTGTGGTGAAGAAAAGCTACATGGAAAAATATCAATAGCAAGCCTTATTTTGAATCTCGTATTGAACTATATTTTTATATTGAATTATGGGATTTTAGGAGCTGCCATTGCCACCACCATTACCATTGCTTTTGAGAATATTGTCAAGGTAATTTATGCCAAGATAAGATTGGGGATACTAACGATTCCAACATTTAGATAAGTATGGTGAAGAATCAACTTCCTAATTTTTTGATCATCGGAGCAGCCAAATCAGGTACCACTTCATTACACGAAGAGTTGTCCAAACATCCTGAGATCTTTATGTGCAATCCTAAAGAGCCTCATTTCTTGGCCGATCTTCCTGATGATACAATAGGAGGGAATTACGGATATCCAAGAGTAGATCAAGCAGGATACTATGCGCTTTTTGAGAATGTGAAAGAAGAGAAAGTGATTGGTGAATCTTCGGTTTCAACCTTGTTTTATAAAAATGCGATCAAGAAAGCGAAATCTTTACTAGGAGAAGATATCAAGATTGTTGTGGTACTTAGAAACCCTGTGGATCGAGCTTTTTCAGATTATATGATGCATGTAAGAGATGGTTTTGAAGATAAGACTTTTGAAGAAGCTTTGGAATTAGAAGATGTCAGAAAGAAAGAGAATTATTGGTGGGGGTACTTTTTAAAAGAAGCAGGATTGTACAGTGAGCAGGTATCCAATGTGTATGCATCGTATGATCCGAAACAAGTCAAAGTCATCCTTTTTGAAGATTTAATTGAAAACAGAGAAGCTACGTTAAAAGAGATTTGTGGCTTTCTAGAGGTTGATACAGGCTTTGATTTTCAAAAAGCCTGTATCAATCTCTAGAAAGCCACAAATCTCTTTTAACGTAGCTTCTCTGTTTAAAGAGATTTGTGGCTTTCTAGAGG
>CAZTFN010000075.1:0-14501 GCA_964612905.1 uncultured Flavobacterium sp.
GTTATCAGACCTATTTCAACTCTCAAGAGGAGATCAAACTAATTCATAGCCTGAATTTTGATGCTTACAGATTAGGTGAAGCAAAGAATTTAGAGATTGTTGAGCCAGTTTTTAGAGATGCTGATATTGTTAGTATTGATATTGGAGTGGTAAGACAAGGAGATGCACCAGCCAATAACAATGTATCGCCAAATGGATTTTACGGTGAAGAAATTTGTGCCATTGCTAGATACGCTGGAATTAGTGATAAAGTGTCTTCCTTTGGAATTTATGAATACAATTCTAAATACGATTCTAATTACCAAACGGCGCATTTAATTGCACAAATGATTTGGTACTTTATTGAGGGAGTCAATTTTAGAGCGAAAGATTATCCTTTTAGTACCAAAGAAGATTATCAAAAATTTACAGTCCTCCTTGAGGATGATGATCCGATCAATTTTTACAAAAGCGATAAGACTGGCAGATGGTGGATGGAGATAAATTTGATCAAGGATAATAAATATAAAAGACACGCGTTAATACCATGTACCTATCAGGATTATCTGGAAACAACAGAACAGATTATCCCTGAAAGATGGTTTAAAGCACAAAGAAAAATGGTTTAAACAAAACACTTAAAAAAGAATACGTTAAAACAAGTTTTTACATTGTATCTTTACAAAAAAAACTATAGGTTTACGGACTTTTTTAGGAAAGACAATACAAAATATGAGAAAAGTAGCATTGTATGCGTTTTTATTAACCATCTTGTATGGATGTGGATCGAATGACAGAGGTGAACTCACAGGAGTAAATTACAAGCAAAAATGGTTTGCAGAACAACCATTTGGAATGGTTTCAATTCCTGGAGGTTCCTTCACCATGGGTAAACAAGATGAGGACATCGTTGGAACAATGAGCGCTCCGGCAAGAACGGTAACTGTTAGACCGTTTTACATGGATGAAACAGAAATTACCAATTCTGAATACAAACAATTCGTTTTATGGGTGCGTGATTCCATCACAAGAACCAAGTTAGCTTACATGGCCGATTTTGTTGGCGGTGGCGATTTGGTTGACAGTGCAGGAAACGCTAAATCTGGAGGTATTTATGATTTCGCTTTCGCGGTAATTGATACCACGGATGCAACAGCTTACGAAAAGTACATGTTCGAAAACTATTATGACATAGGTACAGGATTGGATTCTTTGAAGCCTTTGAATTGGGACCCAGATATTATTTGGAGTACTCAAGACTATCCAGATATCTACTATTCAGAAGTAATGGATACTCTTTATATTAAAAAGGATTTAGCAACCAACGGAGTACGTACGTTTGATCCAAAGTATTTGAACTATACCTACTCTTGGTTTGATCAAACTTCCGTAAACAAAGGAAAAGATAAAAGAGACTTCTTAAGAACAGAGACCGTTAATATTTATCCAGATACTACTGTTTGGGTGAGAGACTTTAACTATTCTTATAACGACCCAATGCACCAAGATTATTTCTCGCATCCAGCTTATGGGGATTACCCAGTAGTAGGAGTAAATTGGTATCAAGCAGAAGCATTCTGTAATTGGAGGACGAAATACAAGAACGACAAAATCAAGAGTAAAAAAGGCGCAATCCTAGTGCCAAGTTTTAGATTACCTACCGAAGCTGAATGGGAATATGCTGCGCGTGGAGGCCTGGAATTCGCCAAATATCCTTGGGGAGGACCAAGTACTACAAGTGACAGAGGTTGTTTCTTAGCAAACTTCAAACCGGTTAGAGGTAATTATGCTGTTGATGGAGCGCTCTACACTGTAGAGGCAAAATCATACAACCCAAATGATTATGGACTATATAATATGGCAGGAAATGTTGCAGAGTGGACCAATTCTTCCTACAATTTAAGTGCTTATTATATGGCGTCTACTATGAATCCAAACATAGGTGATCGTGATAACAAAAGAAAGATCATAAGAGGAGGATCTTGGAAAGATGTAGCTTATTTCTTAGAAGTGAGTTCTCGTGACTACGAGTACGCAGACACGGCAAGAAGTTACATAGGTTTCAGAACCGTTCAGAATTCTCTTGGAAAACTTAAGTAAAAGCAAACAAACAATAGATTATTTAACATTAACCCCCAAAAAACATAATTAGTTATGGCACAATCAAAATCTACAAAGAAGTTATTTAACATGGCATACGGTATCGGAGCCGCAATCGTAATCCTAGGAGCACTATTTAAAATCATGCACTTTAATGTGGGTCCTATTACGGGAGGAATGATGCTAACGATTGGTATGGCTGTAGAAGCTGTAGTATTCGCAATTTCTGCATTTGAGCCTGTTGAAGATGATTTAGACTGGACAAAAGTATATCCAGAGTTAGGAGAAGAAGAAGGAGAAGCTTCTGGAATGCAAGGAATGCTATCACAAAAACTTGACAACTTGTTAAGAGAAGCAGAAGTAGATACACAATTAATGAATAGCCTTGGAGAAAGTATCAAGAATTTCCAAACAGCTGCTGAAGGTTTAAATGTAGCTTCAGAATCGATCTCTGCAACCAAAAATTATAACGATAGAGTTGAGCAAGCTGCATCGCAAATGGAATCTTTAAATGGACTGTATCAAGTTCAAATGGAAAATGCGAGCAAACAAGCTGAAGTTAATAGCTCAATCATTGAAAACTCTGAAAGATTAAAAGAACAAATGGAATCTTTGGCAACAAATCTTTCATCTTTGAATGGCGTATACGGAGGAATGCTTTCTGCAATGTCAAGCAAGTAATTAGTTCATTAAGTATTAATCTAAAAAACTAATTCAAATGGCAGGAGGAAAATTATCCCCAAGGCAAAAGATGATTAACTTAATGTATCTCGTTTTCATTGCAATGCTTGCAATGCAAATGGATAAGAAAGTATTGTCGTCTTTTGGTTTCATGAAAGAAAAGATTGAAGATGCAAACCAAGCATCTACAGCGAATATTACTAACATTCTTTCGAGTCTTAGTACAAAAGCAACAGATCAACCAGATAAGTTTGGTGATTTGAATAAGAAAGCGAATGAGATTCACAGTTTGTCTGATGGATTGTATAGCTATATCGGAGCATTAAAAGATTCAATTTTAGCAGACACTGATCCTGAGGATTATGACAACTATGAATCTATGAGTGGTGCGGATCGTGTGGATGCCATGTTCTTTGCAGGAGACGGATTTACACCAGCAGGAGAAGAATTTGTTAGTAAGATCAATGATTATAAAACAAAGGTTTTAGGAATTTTGGGAAGTGGTGCCAATCAAGATTTGGTAACCAATATCAACAAGCGATTTGATACATCTGATGAACCAGCTAGAGAGGAAGGATCTCCAGACATTCCATGGCTAATCAGTCGTTATGAAGGAATGCCTATGATTACCACATTGGCAAACATCACTCAAATTCAAGGAGATATTAAAAGTACAGAAGCTGAAATCTATACCAGCCTATTGGGTGGTCAGTTAGAAAGTGAAGTATCGTTAACCAATTATAAAGGAATCGTTGCCTTAGACAAAACGGCTTATTTCGCTGGTGAAAAGGTTACTGGTAAAATTGTATTGGGAAGATATGACGCAACGTTAAAGCCAGAAAAGGTAATCCTAAATGGTAGAAATTATAACAAGATTGAAGACGGTCAAGTACTAGTAGATATTGCTGCTGGAAATGTTGGATCGAACGATATCAAAGGAGAGATTACATTCAAACAAGATGGAGAAGATGTGAAAGTTCCATTTGAGAGCTCTTACTCTGTAATTGCCGAGCCAAACGATGCGATTGTATCTGCAGATAAGATGAATGTTGTATATCGTGGATTGGATAACCCAATCTCAATCTCTGTACCAGGAGTAGGAAATAACAATGTGAACCCTACGGTGTCAAATGGTAATAAATTAACAGATCAAGGGAATGGGAAATACATTCTAAACCCTGGAAATGGAGAAGAAGTAAAAATTAATGTGACGGCTAAATTGAGTAGTGGAAAAACAATCAATACCCCAAAAACCTTCAGAATTAAGGATATTCCTGCAGCAGCTGGAACAGTTCGTGGAGACTTTGGAGTGGTTCCAATGCCAAAATCTAGCTTGAACAATACACCAATCAAAGCTGAGTTACCAGATTTTGTATTCGACTTACAATTAGAAGTACAGTCGTTTACGGTGAAAGTTCCTGGTCAATTAGCGGTGAAAGTAAATGGAGGTCAGTTTGATGCAAGAGCTAAAAAAGTATTAGCGAAATCGAGAAGAGGTGACGTAATCACTATCTTTGATATCAAAGCGATTGAAAAAACAAAAGGAACACCAATTAAAAAGGTATTGCCTGTAAGTATTCAGATTACCAACTAGAATAGAAAATTTAAGTAGTATGATTAGGAAGCATTTTTATACAGTTGTAATTGCATTGTTCGCCATGAGTTATGCTGGCGCACAAGCCAATTTGTTGAATGCGACTTCAGTGGATCAAATTGGAGTGGAGACTGCGGAACAAATCGCTGCAGATAATGACGTTCCTCTTGCCTATGGTTACATAGACGATAGAGATATCTTATGGTCCAAAGTTGTATGGGAGTTTGTCGATTTAAATCAAAAGATCAATCTTCCTTACTATTTCCCAATTGATACTGCGAATATTTCTAATGATAGGCGTTCTCTTTTTGATACGCTGATGAAAGCGATCAAACAGAAGAAAATTGAAAACGTATATTCAGATTCGTTCTTTACATCAAAAGTGACTCAAAATGAAATCGATGAAAAGCTAATCAACGTTCGTACTAGTGGAAACTTTGCGGATACCTTTAGAATTCAAACCGAAGATATTGAGGGCTATATGATGAAAGGAATGTGGTATTTTGACAAGCGTCAAGGAGAACTAAAATACAGATTGATCGCATTGGCTCCAATGGGTAAAGATGTATTGACTCTTGGATTACCTGATATTGAAGACGATAATTTGTATGAGTTGTTCTGGATCTTTTATCCTGAAGCAAGAGAAGTATTGCACGATGCCAAAGTATTCAATCCAAAGAACGCTTCACATCCAATATCATTCGATCATCTCTTAAATGCAAGACGATTTAGTTCGGTCATTATACGGGAGGAGAATATATACGGAAATAGGCAAATATCTGATTACATTCGAGGAAACTCACTCTTCCAGCTCTTGGAAGCAGATAGAATTAAAGAGAACATCCGAGATAGAGAAATAGATATGTGGAACTACTAGTTTTACATCTAATGATAAAACAAAAGCGCTTCTTTAATAGAAGTGCTTTTTTGTTGAAATCCCTATTTTTGAATCGTGAAAGTAGATTACATCATTGTTGGACTAGGTTTGGCTGGAATCAGTTTTGCCGAAGAGTTAATACGGAATGACAAATCGTTTATTGTATTCGAAAACGATTCGCAGCGCTCTTCTTTGGTGGCTGGAGGTGTATACAATCCAGTCATTCTGAAAAGATTTACGCCTGTATGGAATGCCAAAGAGCAGTTGGATATAGCGATGCCCTTCTATGAGATATTAGAGCAAAGATTCGGAGAAAAGCTGGATGACAAATTTCCAACTTGGAAGGTATTTAAATCTATTGAAGATCAGAACAACTGGTATATTGCCTCAGACAAACCAAAATTGACTGAGTTCATGAATCCTCAAATTATCAATGAAAAAGTAGCCGGTATTAAAGGCGATTATGGTTTCGGAGAAGTATATCACACAGGCCGTGTAGATACGCATAAGTTGGTTTCGATATATCGGAACTATCTAGAGAATCAAGGAACTCTAAAATTGGAAGCTTTTGATCATTCATTGATTAAATTTCAAGATGAAGCTGTCAGATATAAAAATATTGGAGCGAACAGAATCGTGTTCTGCGAGGGCTTTGGAATGAAACAGAACCCATTCTTCAATGACCTTCCTCTTAATGGGACCAAAGGTGAAACCATTACCATAAAGGCACCCGAATTGAACATAAAATTTTTAGCAAAATCCACCTTATTTGTACTTCCGATAGAAGATGATGTATACAAAGTCGGTGCAACTTTCAATTGGACTGATAAAACTTCCGAGCCCACTGAAGAAGGAAGGTCAGAATTGGTCGAGAAATTGGATAAAGTACTCTCGGTTCCCTATGAAATTATGGATCATAACGCAGGAATTAGACCCACAGTAAAAGATAGACGACCTTTGGTTGGAAAACACCCAGAATATCCAAAATTGGCGGTATTAAATGGGCTAGGTACGCGAGGTGTAATGATTGCACCAACTGTGGCTAAGCAACTTTTTGCACATTTAGAATCAGGAACATCCTTAGATCCAGAAACAGATATCTCAAGATTTAAAAAAACCTCACTCGAGTAGAGTAAGGTTTTGTAGCATTGCGAATTTTAAGATAACTTAAATTAATCTACCCCCTAACACAGATCAATATGCTCTGCTACTTTGTTTTGGAGTTCTCGTTTTATGCAAATAATAGTACATAGCACTGCGACTGTTAGCTCGTCTCATCTCCTTGTTTCGTCGGATTTTCTCCTTGATTTTATTAATAAAACTAATCATAAAGCTTTTTTTTATTAAAGAGGGGAGCTGTAATTATATGTCACTAAAAGGTCTAATGAACATACATTCAAAGAGACGAAAAAAAAGCATGCAAAACCATACGTATTAATACCCGAAAACTAACTAAAGAGGTGCTTGTTCTTTTGAACCCAGGTAGTTAGTGTCCCAGTTTTACGTTCTATATTTAGTTTGTTTATGATGTTGCTTCGGTGTTTTTCTACTGTTCTTGAAGAGATGAAAAGGAGATGGCCAATTTCTTTGTTGCTCTTATGTTGGGAGATGAGTTTTACAATTCTGCGTTCTGTCATTGTAAGCTCTTTTAAGATGCTCTTGGATTCTTGAGTATATCCAAGCATTTCTTTAATTTTTTCACTAAAATAAGGCTTGTTCTCGGCTACAGAGACCAAACATTTCTCGATCTCTTCCAGCGCAAATTCTTTTAATAAATATCCGTAGATGTTTAATTTTTTTGCTTGAAGATATAGTTCCACTTCCTTATGAAGAGTGATCAAAATTATCTTGGTTTTGCTATTGTTTTTTTGTGCAGCTTTCGCAATTTCAATCCCTGTAAGAAAAGGCATTTCAACATCCAGAATGGCAATGTCTGGTTCCTCCTTGAAAATGAAGTTCAATGCAGACTGACCGTTGGAAGCTGTTCCAACAATTGTATACCCTTTCTCTATCAAAAGATCTTTTAAGCCCTTGACAAGGATTGGGTGATCATCTGCTATAAATATCTTCGGATTGATCATACCGTCTGAATCTCTATTTTAAATTTAGAACCATTCCCAGGAGAAGATTCTACACGTAAAATTCCATTGATGTAATTTACTCTTTCTCTGATAGTTTTCAAACCTAGACTCTTAAGATTCTTGAATTTCGACAAAAAATCGAAACCAATTCCATTGTCTTGCAAGGTCATGACAATTTTATTCTTTTCTCGCTGCAATTCCAATTTTGCTGATTCGGCCTTCGCGTGCTTCACCACATTAGATAAACATTCTTGAATAATTCTGAAAAGATTCAGCTCATGCTCAGTAGACAGCATACCATCAATATTGTCAACATCACCAAAGATATAGGTGTCAGGATAATTCTCATCCAACTGCTCGATCAAACTGGAAATCGCCGAAGTAATTCCCAGTTGTTTCAATTGAAGAGGATATAAGGTTCTGGAAATACTGCGCATTTCATCAATGGCGTCATTCAATAGTTCTTTCGCTTCCTGATCTTCTTTGGATATTTTGTTTTTTACCAAAAGCAAGCTTTGCCCTAGGCTGTCGTGGAGGTCTTTAGAAATACGCTTGCGTTCAATATCTTGAGACAGTAATAAATTCTGAGAATAACTTACTTGAAGTTCATTTTTTCTTTTTAAATGGACTCTATTCCTGTATAACAAAACAATCAAAAAGGCCAAAGCAAGACCAATCCCACCGAAGATGATCAAACGCCTTTTCCGCTCGTTTTGAGCTGCCAATGCTTCAATATCTCGTTGCTGTGTTAAAATCTCAGCCTCTTTTTTCTCTGTTTCATATAAAGTCTGGTAAAAAGCGAGTGCGTTGGTTTTGGTTCCGTTAAAAACAGAATCTTTTAACTTTATATAAGCTTTGTAATGTTTCATGGAGTTTTGATGATCACCAATTCCACTATATGCATTGGAAAGTTGTCTTGTGGACTCCATGATTTTAGAAGTACTATTCGATTTCCTCGCTTGCTTTATGGCGTTTTTGTACAAGCGTATGGCCTCTACATACCTGCCTTTTCCATTTAAATAATATCCTTCAGCTATTTTATAGTTCTGATAACTAAAGGTATTTTGCCCCATGTTCCGTACGATTTCTTCGGCTTTATCCAAATAGGATTTTGATTTTTTGATATCTGTATTGGAGTAAAACTTAGATAAACCTACGTAGATTTCGTCCAAATTGCTCAAATAGTTGTTTTCCTTTTTCGCATAATCAAGCGCTTGTAATAGGTATTCTTCCATTTTTTGTCGATCTCCAAGCTTTCGGTAAGAAGAATGCTGATTGTAATGATCAACCGAAAGTCCACTAGGAAACCCCTTCTCTAGCTTTCGTTGAATCATTTTATTACGTTCCTCGATTGCTTTTTCCGTAAACCCATTCACCCCATAAATACTAATGATTTCTGCGGAAGTGTAGAACGCATATTCTTGATCTCCCAGATTTTGATAATACTGATTCGCTAATTCATAACTTTCCAGAGAGTTGATAAAGTCGCCAATATCGAAGTATGCTTGACCTCTAAAGAAAATAGCGTCAGCAGCATAGATGGAATCTTTATTACCATATGATTCTATAGCTTTAGAAAAGTACTCGATGCCTTTTAAGTAATCTTTTCCATTGACATATGCTCCACCTTTCTTTAGGTAAATTCCCCCTTTGTAGTACGTATCATCCGTTTTGTCAAGATGAGGTTCTACAAGTGAAATCAGCTTTAGAGCTCGTTCTCTCTGACCTAATTGGTTGTTGATCATAAAGAATTGACGAATCAACATATCCATTGCTGATTCATATTCTTCATTTTCCAGCGCGAACTTTACATATTGTTCTACGTAATTGGAAGAAAGATCTATTTTTTTTTCCTTTTTGTAAAAACCAATAAGACTGTCTAAACTGGCTAGTTTTAGCTCTTTGTTGGTCGTACTATCAATAATTTTTTTGTAGTCTTCAATCGTATTTTGCCCTACTGCCAGCATGGGACATAGTAGCAATAAAAGGACCGCATAGAACAGAGTTTTCATGACGGAGGGAATTATGAATCAAATATTCATAAAAATAAGTATTAATACGTACGAGTCAACACGTATTTTTTAACCTATGTTAATAAATGAACTTATTTCTTAATTTCCTTCTGAAATTTAACAAACATATTGATCCATAGGATTCTAGATAAGCGAAGATTGATAGGAGCAAGGAGTACCAACACCACAAAAACCGAAATAAATGATTGTAGTAAGGACAAGTCTAAAAAAATGCGAGTAATGATAAAAGTAGCTACACCAAAAGCAACGGTCAAGCCATAATTCACGTACATAGCTCCGTAGAAGAAAGAAGGTTCAATCATGTATTTGAATCCACAATTTGGGCAAGTGTCATGTAGTTGTGTGATTTTGGATGGATTGAAAGTAAACGGATATTTGAAAAAATCACCTTCATGACATCTTGGACATTTACCTTTTACGATACTGTATGATTTTTGACCTTTTTTGAACATGATTTCCTATTGAATTGTAGAATTTAATAATGCTTGTATAAGAGCTTGAATGCTTAAACAAAATTAAAGAAAATCATAGGAGAGCAGTTTAATGCAGTATTGTTTTTATTGATGTTGGTATTAATAGAAATATGAGTTTTCATAATGAATATTGGAGGAGAGTCTACCAAATTCATCACGAACTTAGAGAAAGTATTGTGAAGATTCAGGATATAGTTTTGACAAGGTGAATTCAATAAATTCTTTCAGTTCTCGCCCCGTCGTAGTAATCCTATCTGATGGTTTGATGCCTCCTTTGTTCCTGGTAAATGAATAGTAAATATGATTGAATTCTTGATGTGTCATAAGATAACTAGTAAGCTGGTGGTAAATATATTTTCCAATATTTAAACATCATACAGGGTTTACACCCATATTGTTCGGTTAAATTACCTTTTCGTTGATCTTATAACGTATGAAGAAGCTGTAAAAAGAGTATAATATCTTCTTGCTTTTGAGTAGATTTGCTCCATAAAAATTTCTACAATTTTCCATGGTCAATGTTCATAATCTTACTGTAACCTTCGCAGGAACCGATTTATTTTCAGGAATTACATTCAAACTGGTGAAAGGAGATCGGGTAGGACTGATTGGTAAGAATGGTGCTGGGAAATCGACCCTGCTGAAAATCCTTTCAAAAGATACAGAAAGCAGTGGTGGAACAATGGCTTTTGATAAAGACATCCGAATTGGATTCTTACGTCAGGATATCGATTTTGTACATGGAAGAACCATTCTTGAAGAAGCATATCAAGCTTTTGAGGAAATTCAGCGAATTGAGAAAAAACTCGATGAAGTTAATGAGCAATTGGCAACCAGAACAGATTATGAAAGCGAAGGCTACAACGACCTGATCATCGAACTGAACGAACTTACAGAACGATACGAACTGTTAGGCGGTTATAACTATCAAGGAGACACGGAAAAGATTCTACAAGGATTAGGATTTCAACGAGAAGATTTTGACAAACTTACCGATACGTTTTCTGGTGGATGGAGAATGCGAATTGAATTGGCAAAACTCTTACTTCAGAACAATGATATTTTATTGTTGGATGAGCCCACGAACCACTTGGATATAGAATCCATTATTTGGTTGGAGAACTTTTTAAAATCCTATTCTGGTGCCATCGTTTTGGTTTCTCACGATAAGATGTTCTTAGACAACGTGACCAATCGAACAATTGAGATATCATTAGGAAAGATTTATGATTATAAGAAACCTTATACTCAATTTCTGGAGTTAAGAAAGGACATCAAAGAGAAGCAACTTCAGGCTCAAAAGAATCAAGAAAAACAAATCAAACAAACGGAACAATTGATAGAGAAGTTCCGATACAAAGCCAGCAAGGCAGCTTTTGCACAGTCTTTGATTAAGAAGTTGGACAAAGTAGAAAGAATTGAGGTGGATCAAGATGAAAATGCCACAATGAATATTCGATTCTCTATTTCGAAAGATCCCGGGAAAATCATTTTTGAAGCTGAAAATTTAGCCAAAAGTTATGGTGAAAAACAAGTCCTAGAGAATGTTGACTTATTGATAGAACGCAACAGTAGAATTGCTTTTGTGGGACAAAATGGTCAAGGGAAATCCACTTTGGCGAAAATGATGGTTGGAGAAATTCCTTTTGATGGTGATTTGAAATTGGGTCATAATGTAGAGATTGGATATTTTGCTCAGAATCAATCCGAGTATTTACCACCAGAAAAAACCGTGGTGGAAATTATGGAAGATGCTGCCGATGATAACAATCGAGCTCGAGTAAGAGATATGTTGGGAGCATTCTTATTCAGCGGTGAGGCTGTAGACAAAAAGGCGAAGGTGCTTTCAGGAGGTGAGCGTAATCGATTGGCATTGTGTAAACTCTTGTTGTCTCCATTCAATGTGCTGATTATGGATGAGCCAACGAACCACTTAGACATCGCTTCGAAAAATGTATTGAAAAAGGCCCTGCAAAATTTCAATGGAACACTAATTTTAGTGTCTCACGATCGTGAATTTTTACAAGGATTGACCGATAAGGTATATGGTTTCAAAGACAAAGTAATCAAGGAGTATTTGGGAGATATTGACTATTTCCTAGAAGTACATAAAATGGAAAGTCTTCGCGAAGCCGAAAAAAGAACTGTTGTCAAAGAAGAAAAAAGTTCGACTAAGAAGGAGCAATATCAGTTATCAAAAGAACAAGAAAAGCAGCTTAGAAAGTTGAAAAATAAACTCAATAAAATAGAGAATCAGATTTCAGATTTAGAGAGTGAAATTGAAAAAATAGATTTAGAGCTTGCTCAAAATTATGACGAGGTTTCTTCAAGACCTAATTTTTTTGAAGATTATAAGGCTAAAAAACGTAAGTACGAAGAGCTTATGGAAGCTTGGGAATTGGCAGAAGAAGAAGTATCACAATTTAAAGGATAAAGAATGAAGAAAATTGTTATGTATGTCTTGATCATCGCATCATTCTCTACATGCGGAGATAGTGATGGAGAAGATTTTGATCCCACTAGAATTGATATTGTTACAGGAATGCAGCTTACGGGTACTCAAGGGTCGGCAATTGAAGAGTGGGGAAATCCTAATCTGCCGAATGTTGCAAGAGCAACGGTTTTTCCAAAACCTGCTACAGATGTCATTCGAGTACAAACAAGTTCGGTCATCAAAAACATATGGCTGATTTCTGGGTTTCCAACAAGAAGGTTTGCCGACACGAATTTTCAAGAAGTGTTTGCACAGAATACATACGATGTTCAAGAGGTAGCAACAACTTCTGTTCGAGCATTTGAGAATTTAAATCAAACGGATATCACGATCAATTTGGATGGACTGAGTCAAGGGTATTATCGTATGTTCATTCAATTTCAAGACGATTCTTTCACATGGGATAACTTCTATGTAGGAGCGAGCAATGCTATAAACTTCGACGATATTAATTTTTGGAACGATTAGTTATACTGGTTATTTGATGTTTAAATCGAATCAGCTATTCACAATTTTTTCCAGAACATCACCTACGTAAAAAGCAACCACAGCAGCCAAAGCTCCTAAGAACAACGTTTGAGTAATAGATTTCAAGTATCTTCCGTTGGTAACATAGGCTTTCAAAGCTCCTATGACAATAAAAACAAGTCCAGTTAAGATGGAGGCAATTGCAAATAAATTCCACGAAATATCTTGTAGAAGATCTATTACGTAAATGAGGAGAGGAATAAATCCCATGATTAAAAACGAGATGTAGGTTGATAAGCCCACAAAGACAGGCGATTTACTAGATGCATGATTTTGATCCTTGTCGCGTTCAGAATTGGCGGATAGATAAGCACCAATAGACATGGCAAATCCATCTGCTAATAAATTGGCAAACCCGAGAATTACAATAATATTTGTTTCTAAACCTGCACCTACAGAGCCTGCAACTACTGCAAATGTGGTAATGGCACCATCAATTCCGCCATATACAAATTCGCCTAGGTAGCGGTACAGTTTTGAAATGAAAGGGCTTTTTGAAGTGCTTGGACTCATTCTTTAAATTGTTGTACCTCAATTTCGCTCTTTTACGCGGAAAAGTCAAGAGTCTCTATTTTTAGAATATACCGTACTTTTATCAGACCATGTTTGATTTTTTTTCGCAGCAAATACAATCACCCAATCAACGCGTCAATCTCGAGTTTCTTTGTAGTAAAAATCTTGAGTTATGGATCAAAAGAGAAGATCAAATTCATCCAGAAGTTTCAGGTAATAAATTCCGAAAACTAAAGTACAACCTCCTTGAAGCCAAAGAGAAAGGGTTTGGTACATTA
The DNA here is from genome assembly GCA_964612905.1 of uncultured Flavobacterium sp. Lineage (GTDB taxonomy): Bacteria > Bacteroidota > Bacteroidia > Flavobacteriales > Flavobacteriaceae > Polaribacter. The sequence goes on from CAZTFN010000075.1 coordinate 13,632, forward strand.
CTCACTTTTGGAGGTGCCTATTCCAATCATATCTTAGCTACCGCGGTAGCAGGAAAATTAAATGGATTTGAAACAATTGGGGTGATTCGAGGTGAAGAACTGGGTGAAAATCTTGAAAAGACCTTACATGGAAATGGCACCTTAAAGCAAGCCTATGAACATGGAATGAAGTTTGTTTTTATTTCACGCGAAGCATATCGCAATAAGACGAGTCCGACATTAATCAATTCTTTGAAAAATCAGTTTGGTGATTTTTATTTAATTCCAGAAGGAGGAACTAATGAATTGGCCGTCAAAGGGTGCGAAGAGATTTTAACAAAACAAGATACTCAGTTTGATTATATTTGCTCTTGTGTGGGTACAGGTGGAACCATTGCTGGGTTGATTAACAGTTCCCAACAGCATCAAAAAGTTTTGGGTTTTCCAGCTCTAAAAGGCGATTTCTTAGCGAATGAGATCAAGGGGATGGTTGGTGAAAGAAGTAACTGGGAACTGGTGTCAGAGTACCATTTTGGAGGATATTCAAAGTATTCCGATACGTTGATTGAGTTTGTAAATGAGTTTCAAAAGAAGACTTCTATTCCATTAGATCCAATATACACAGGTAAAATGATGTTTGGTATCTTGGAGATGATCCAAAAGAAGCAATTTATAGAAGGATCAAAGATTCTAGCAATCCACACAGGAGGTTTACAAGGAATAACTGGATTTAATCAACGCCTACAAAACAAGGGTAGCCATTTGAGAATAAACATATGAGAGCACGTATTTTTTTGATTGTTTTAGCATCACTTTTCTTAGCAAGCTGTAGTTCAAGTAGAAGAGTAAACACTTCAAAGAAAAAGAAGGTGGCAGTTGTAGAGCCAAAGC
>CAZTFN010000076.1:0-14493 GCA_964612905.1 uncultured Flavobacterium sp.
CTACCACCACGTGCAGGACCTACAGTTCGATATTGAAGTGCTTCAAAGTTTTGTGAAATAACGGTCAATGTGGATGCAAAAAATGCAATAAAAAGGAGTCTGGTATGTAAACGTAAATCCATGTGATTGGCAGGGTTATAAGCTTTTTGAGTTCTTAGATTTTAAGAGTTACCGAAAATAATCAAAGGATGGGGAATATTAAAATATCGACTTCGCTTTTTGGAAATTTCTTCATTTTGGCACATCGATTAATTTAGTACCTTCGAAACTCAACTAAAAAACAATCACATGAGATTCAAACTCTCCATTCTTTTATTTGCTCTTCCTTTATTGATGATCGCGCAAGAAGCTGATCAATACTTCACCCAAATGAAATACCGAAATATTGGACCCTTTAGAGGTGGGCGTTCAGTTTCTGCGACTGGAATTATAGACAATCCACTCACCTATTATATGGGAACTACGGGAGGTGGACTCTGGAAAACGGAAGATGCTGGTCAGCACTGGTACAACATTAGTGATGGTTTCTTTAAAACGGGAACTGTAGGTGCTGTAGCTGCCTCGGAAAGCAATCCGAACATTATCTATGTGGGAATGGGAGAACATGCCATTCGTGGTGTGATGACTTCGTATGGTGATGGAGTCTACAAATCAACAGATGCCGGTAAGACATGGACACACATAGGGCTCACCAAAACAGAACAAATCTCAAGAATTGTAATTCACCCGACCAATCCTGACATCGTTTATGTCGCTGCTCAGGGAAGGTATACAAAACCTAGTGCCGAGCGAGGTGTCTATAAATCTGTAGATGGCGGTAAAACGTGGAAAAAGACCTTGTATGTGAATGATTTTGCTGGAGCTTCTGAATTGTCTATGGATATGAACAATCCACAAATCATGTATGCAGCATTATGGCATCATCAAAGAACTCCTTGGAAAGTCATCTCTGGAGGTGATGGAAGTGGTTTGTACAAATCGATGGATGGAGGTGATACATGGACAAAGTTGAAAACTGGATTGCCAGCCAAGCAAGGAAAAATGGCGATTTCTGTGTGTAGAAGCAATAGTAATAAGGTCTATGCTTTGATAGAAAGTGATTCTCAAGAGGATGATAGTGGTTTGTACGTTTCGAATAATGCTGGAAAAAGCTGGAGTCATGTGAGTGGTGATAATAGATTGACGCAACGAGCTTGGTATTATACAGAGGTTTTTACTGATCCTAAAGACGATCAAACCGTCTATGTGTTGAGTGCTCCTGCCCTGCGCTCTGAAGATGGTGGGCGAACTTGGAAACGAATCACAGGAACCCATGGTGATTATCACGATTTGTGGGTAAATCCGAACAATCCAAAGAATATGGTCATTGCCAATGATGGTGGAGCTGCCATTTCTTTTAACTATGGACGAACTTGGTCTACACAAAGCATTATGCCAACGGCTCAGTTTTATAGAATCAATGTAGACAACATGGTTCCGTATAATATTTATGCAGGTCAGCAGGACAATTCATCTGTAAAAATTGCCAGTATGAATATGACGGGTTGGAGTATTTCTGAACGTAACTGGACATCAGCTGCAGGTGGTGAAAGTGCTTTTTTAGGATTCGATAAAGACAACCCAACCATCACTGTTGGAGGAAGTTATCTAGGAACAATTGAAGCGTTGGATATGAAAACAAGAGTGAGTACTCAGATCATGGCTGCGCCCATTCAGTATTTAGGAAAAGCTGCGAGAGATATGAAATACTTGTACAATTGGAATGCTCCTATTGTGTGGTCTCAACATGAACCAAATACCATTTATCATGGAGCGCAGTTGGTGTTGAAGTCAACCGACATGGGTGAAACTTGGACGCACTTCTCGCCAGATTTAACTAGAGATATTGATGAAAAACAAGGAAAAGGTGGTGGACCTTATACGGTGGAAGCTGTAGGTGCTGAGAACTATGGTACACTCAGTTATTTAATTGAATCACCACACGAAAAAGGTGTATTCTATTCGGGAAGTGACGATGGATATGTTCATGTAACGAGAGACAACGGAAAGACATGGAATAACATCACGCCAAAGAATCTTGGCGAAACCTTGGTCAACGCCATTGAAGTCTCTCCACACGATCCAGCAACAGTTTATATCGCAACGACCAAGTATAAGTTTGGAGACTATACTCCTTCTCTATTTAAAAGTACCAATTATGGAAAGACATGGAAAGCTATCAACAATGGAATTCCATATGGAGCCTATACGCGTGTAGTACGTGAAGACCAAAAGATGAAAGGCCTTTTGTACGCAGGAACAGAATTGGGTGTGTACATTTCTTTTGATGATGGTAAGAACTGGGAATCGTTCCAGAGAAACTTGCCAGTGACTCCAATCCTAGATTTGATGGTGCATAGAAATGACTTAGTCGTAGCGACTTCAGGAAGGTCGTTCTGGATTTTGGATAACTTGTCTTTACTATCTCAATACAACGCCAAGAACAAGAAAATGAAAGTGTATGATCCAGAACCAATTACCTATGGATTCTGGGGAAGTCGTATGAATGGTAGTATTGATCGATTTAATGGAATGCAAAGCTTCGTGGGTGTGAATCCTGCCAATGGAATTGAATTGTATTATGACCTTCCAAAAATTGACAAGTCAAAACCTGTTGAACTAACCATTACAGATGCAAATGGAAATGTAGTGAATTCTTATACTTCTGAGAAAGACATGAACTACGTTCCTCACAATGGTGGTGGTGCGCCAAGAGCACCTCGATTGTCCAAAAAGAAAGGATTGAATCGTTTTGTCTGGAATATGCAGCATAAGATTGTACCTGGAGTTCCGAATGTGTACATAGAAGCTGGTTTTAGAGGTCATAGAGTGGTTCCAGGAACTTATACCATGAAACTAAGCTACGATGGACAAACGTTCACAAAAACAGCTGTGATCAAAGAAAATCCAAACTACAACATTACGAAAGCTGAATATCAGGAGTATGATCAAATCATGAATCAAATGGAAGCTAATGTAACCGACATGCATAACAAGGTGAATTCCTTACATTCCATGTCTAAAGATATCAAAAAAGCCATCAAACAACTCAAAGAGAAAAATGCGAATTCTCCTTTGATTGCAGAAGGAAACAACCTTTTGAAAGAGATCAAGAGTTGGGATGAGCAAATGGTTCAACGTAGATCACAAGCGTATGATGATGTAGAGAACTTCGAGAATAAATTTACAGCTGAGTATTTGTTTGTGATGAACCAAACGAATAGCAGCTTGCCAAAAGTCCCACAAGCATCTATTGATAGAAAAGCTGAATTGGATAAACAATGGGTTCCTTTGAAAGCCGCTGCTGAAAGTCTATTAAACACAAAAATCCCTGCGTACAACAAGAAATTGTGGGATGCTGGGATTGGTGCTATCAATATGAAATAAAATAGATGAGACCTCAAAGGTTTAACCAATTACTGAGGGTTTCACTAAAGTGAAGCTCTCAGTAATGGTTAACGGTTATTATTTACTTACTTGCAAAGCGTCTGCTTTCTTATGAAATGCTTCCGCCTTGTCTTTCTCTCCTATAGATGCATAGCCATCTCCTAAGGTTCTCCAAGCTTCACCAGAATTTGGATACAACTGCGTCACCATGGTCAATACTCCAATGGCACTTCTATGTTGTCCCTGATTTAGCAATAGCTTTCCAGAGTTGATGAACTTTCCTTTGAAATCGAAGAATCTGTATTTAGGATCTTGCACCATGTGAGCAATGTCTTGTTGTAGCTGTTGCATTTTCCCTTGTACAAATAAGTTCCGAATGTGATCCATGGGTCTTGCTATGAAGTTCTCTGCATCAAAATTTAACGTCGCATCTAAAATTGGATCTTCATTCTTTACATACTCCGCAAAACTCATATCCGCAGACAGTTGAGGAGATAACCATTCTTCATTTGCCCATGGTTCTTTGTCTTGCCACCAAGCGAATGACAATCGTACCTCCATTCTACTATTCGGTAGTTTCACAGGCTTCGCATCTCCATAGAAATTTACATTTTCAGCTGTAGGTTCTCCTACGAATATGGCATTGGTGTAGCTGTGCAGTCTATTCACAAAGTTCTGACAGGCTGAGAAGGTTCTACGTCCGGTAATTACGAATAGTTTCCCAGTTTGATTGATCTTTTGTGTTTCAATGATGCCAGTAATCACAGGTTTCAATAGATAATTGTTTCCTCCACCATTCAATCGAACGTCCAAGATCAATTTCTCAACTTCGTTCTTTTCAACGAACTCAAAAACACGCTTATAAAAGGACTCCATAGTTTCTGTTTTATCATTCCAAATCCCGCTATGTCTTACATAGACCGCTTTTTGATTTGGGAGGTATTCGTAGTAGAATATTTTATCAAAGTTCTTAAGGTATAAAGGAGTTTCATCTTGATTTCTTGCACTGATCCATTCTTCATCGGATTGAATAAACCCATATTTTATAGGTAGTCCAGCCTTGTTCTCTAGTACATCAAAGGTTTGATCAAAACGTTCACCATTCTTTTCTAAGGTAAGTGTTACTTTAGATTGTAACTTTTGCGTAATTCTCTGAGCGTGCAACACTTCAGGATATCGAATATTATTGATTCCATAAGCCTTAAAATACTGAGAGTTTTCTGCCTCCACAGTAGGTTTGATAGCTTCTAAGACATCTACAATAGGAGTTCCTTCTACGGCAATTACCTTCGCTCCTACTGCTTTGGAATAGCGCTTCTGAGTTCCTTCTACGTAAATACCGTCGTTAAACTGATACAAATTGAATGGAAATTGAGAAAACTCATAAGGCTTTTGGTGAAAGCTCACATAGGTATGTCCGTATTTGAATAAAGAAATCACTTTGCTGAAACCAACAACAATCTCATGTTCTTCTAAGTTTGGGATTTCATTGTAGAAATTATCTACGGCTGTATTGAATTCTTTTGCAGTGACCTTCTTGTATAAGAATGAAAAATCATTATTGATGGTTTTCTGTAAAAATCGAAGATCCTGCTGCCATTGTTCTGCAGTCACAACTTCTTGTGCCGATAACTGCAAAGTCAATAATAAAACGAGTGAGGTGATTATTTTTTTCATGATATATTAATTTTCAATTTTAATGATATCACAAAGATGCTCCACTTAGCTCGCTGAAAATAAATGCTTTTGTTGAACTGTAGTTTTTCTCGGTTGAATTGTTATCCATACCATATTTCTCCCGAAATCAGAAATCCCACCGATAGTTTACCTTGAGAGCTATTCCCCAGTTGGTACGTCGTAACTGCTCGTTGAAGTTGTCTGTGAGCACCAGAAAAATATAAGACAAAGGTTTGTATTCCCATTGCAACCGACTGTTGATATTCAAGTTGTCATTTTGAGTACTGTATTGAACATAAGTTGTCCAATTGAGTCGATTGGTAAAGAATACTTCCCCAGTAAATCGTGCCAAATGAAAACTATTTCGACCTAATTCATTCAAATCGATTTCATCGTATTGATAATCTACAAACAGGTTGGTGTATGGTAACAATCTATAGTTGAATGTGGCTCCAATGGAAGTGTTTAGACCATTGTAAAACTCACCATACTGCGCAAAGACTCTGTATACGAACTGGTGATTTCGAGAAGAATTGTATCCGGCCCTTGCTCGAAAGTAACTGTATTGATCTGGAAGTAATGGGTTTCCATTTCGCAAAGGATCAAAGGCATATTTTAAGTTGACGTAGTCGTGATATAGATTGAGATAAACAGCAGATAACTCCTTAAAAAACAGAGCTGTATTGTACAGTGTAGTAGACTGCTGCAGTCTTCCACTTTCATCCCAGTACAAATCATTGTACATATTGAGATAGCGAAATTGATTGATGTGTTTCGAGTCTTCAGGAAACTGATTCAAGATTCCATAGATACTGGTTTGTGTATATCCTTCACGAATAAGGATGTTCTGTGAAGCATCGAAATTGATGATTCTAGGAGTGAATCCTACATCTGCAACGTAATTGCGTTGTGCCTGACGTACAGAAGCCCCGAAGCTTTTTCCACGGACATTGTAGAACATCCCGATATTGTAAAAATGATCTTTTCCAGAAAGATCTGAGTTGTAGCTCTTCGCAATATTGGCTATTCCAATCCACTTTTTATTTTGAGATTTATAGTTGATGTTCAGCCCTGCAATACGATTGTAATCATCCAGAAATGAGAAGTCATCTGTTCTTTGGCGATTCACAAAGAAACCCGTGGCTGCAAATCGATTGCTTAGTTGTTGCTCTCCTACCAATACTGTATAATTCTGAGAAAATTCTTCATCATTAGATTCGGTTTGAGCATTCAGGATTCCGAGTCGAGTTTTCTGGGCGATATTTCCAGAAAGCTTCAGACCAAATTGCATATCCGAGTCTTGACCAATTCGTCTTGAATAAAAAGGATTGACATCATCAGGACCTAGATTGGAAAAGAGATCGGCGTTCTCTAAGAAAAAGTTCCTCCGCTCTGGAAAGAATACTGCAAATCGTGTCAAATTGGTCACTTGCTGGTCTACGTCTATTTGTGAGAAATCTGGATTGAGCGTTGCATCCAATTTCAAAGAAGAACTCAAATTGTATTGAATATCAAGACTTGGGATGACATTACTATCACTTTCATCATTGATTAAGTCGTTGTTATAATTGGAGGTCAATGATGGTACCATAGCGAAGCGAGCAGCGGTGGTTTTAGGTAAATTATCAATCGCGAATGATTGAAAGAATCGAAGGTCAAACAAACGATAATTCCGACTCAAATCTGTAAAGATGGTCCATGAATTGTTTTTAATATCTCGCACATAGGTTTGTATGGCGATGGCTCCATTTTCTCTGTTAAAACTCAAGTTCTTGAAGGGAATGGCTATTTCAAACTGTTTGTTTCTACCATTGGCGTTTGTAGCAGCTTTCCAAACTGTGTTCCAATTAGAACTCAACCCAAAACCTTCATTGGTTCGTTCAATCAAACCATCTACTTGCGCGCCACCTATATTCACCGCAAAATAGTAAGCATTTTGTTGCTGTAGTTGCGTATCCATAATAAACACAAAGGTTTCACTTTCGACCACCGTATTTCCAATATCATCGCGCTTCAAAGAACTTAACTGTACTTTATCCGTTGAATCCTTATAGGTTGCTGAAATGAATAGAAATTCGCCGTTATGAAAGAGTTTGAATTCTGTCTGATTTTCAGCCAATCCTATGTCTGTAGGGAGGTAATTATGAAAGTTTGTGTAGGCAGGAAGTTGACTCCAAACTTCTTCATCGAAGATTCCATCAACGTTTACAGATTGATCGATATACTTAATTTCTAATGAACTTTGAGCCAAACTAACTATAGAAGACAGTAATAGCAAAGAGAAAAGGATAGATCGCATGAGAAATGGTTGGGTTACTAATTATTAGGTTTTAGGGAAAAGATCTTATTGACGATTTTCCACTGTCCATCAATTTTCAATAGATTCACATAATCCACGACTACCCTATTCGGATAACTAATTTCAAGTTTTGCGTGTGCAGCCCTTCCCGTAATACTGATGTATGCAATATGGTTACTCCGTTTTTTTTCAGGATCTCTACCTTTTTCAGCCGCAAATACTTTCAAGGCGTTGTATTCCTTATAACCCGACTTAGAAGAAACATATTTCATGGTAGCATTCGGGTGAAACGCTTTTTGCAAAGTCTCGAAGTTCTTTTGGGTGTCACCTTCAAGATAAAAGTTAAGGGTCTTCTCAACCATTGCAAAGTCTGATGTTTGAGCAAAAAGAGACCACTGAAAGCTTACAGGAAGCATTGTAACAAGAAGTGTAAGATTGTGTGATTTCATCATAGATTGTTTTAATGATTCACACCAAACTTATGACAAGAAAGCACACCTATATTGAAAAATAGACCAAAAGGATCAAATGGTATACAAAGCTGTAATAGCTTGTTGGTAGATGAAAAATCAGGTCTTGTATACCATTTTGTCAGATTCATAGAAAATAGATTTGATAGCTGTTCAGAAATTGTATTTTTAGAAATTGGAAACAAAGAGTATGAAGTCAATCAGCAATTCCAAAACCATACAGCACTTACTATTTTGGTTAAGTGTCTTTGCGTATTTCTTGATTACATCCAGTATGGTCTTCTTTAGAGATTATGCGCATTTGGTAAAAAGCAGCATTGCTTTGATGGTTCCTCAGATCATTATGGCATATGCTATTTTGTACTTCTTGATTCCGAAATTCCTGAATCATAAAAAGTATCTCAAGTTCGGTTTGAGTTTGTTTCTCATTCTGATCATTGTTTTTGTAGGATATGTTGCTACGAAAAAATTCTATTTCGATGTGGAGTATGTAGACACATATACAGGTATTGCAAGGGAATTCATGAAGTTATCGATGTTAGAACAGCTAGTTGACCCGAACTTCTTCTTCAGTAAATTGGTGAAGTTTTTAACACCTACTGCCCTACTTTTCACCTATCGATTGTACAAAAACCAACAAGACGTCTTGCAGTTACGTGAACAGAAACGCTTGGCTGAATTGAGTGCATTGAAGAATCAATTGAATCCACATTTCTTATTCAATACCTTGAACAACTTGTATGCATTGGCCTTGGAGAAATCTGAGAAAACTCCGGAGGTGATTGAGCGTTTGTCTGAGATATTAGATTATATGTTATATCGCTGTAAAGACAAGTATGTACTCTTGCATAAAGAAATAGAGCTGATTGAAAACTATTTGGCACTGGAGAAAATTCGATATGGAAAACGAGTACAAATCAACTTTATAAAAGAGAGTTTTACTGGTACTAAGATCGCGCCTTTGATCATTCTTACCTTTATTGAAAATGCTTTTAAGCATGGGGTGAGTCAGGAACTGGATGTTGCCGAAATTGAGATGAAGCTTGAAATAAAAGATCAGCAGATTATTTTTTATATCAGTAATACAAAACCAAAGGCAATCGTTGTAAATCAAAACAGCGAATCTATGGGGCTCGTGAATATCCAGAAGCAGTTAGATTTACTCTATCCAAACGAGTATACTTTGGATATTAAGAATTCTGATGATCGTTATGAAGTACAATTAAATATTCCTGCTTATGACCTATAAATGTTTGATTGTAGACGATGAAGAATTGGCGAGAAGATTGCTTACCAATCATCTTTCCCAATTGGAAGATTTTGAGCTGGTAGCCGCCTGTGAGAGCGCAATTTCTGCCAATAAGTTGTTGAAGGAACACAGCATAGATTTGTTGTTTTTGGATATAGAAATGCCTGTTTTAACCGGGGTTGATTTCTTTAAAAACTTAGTGAATAAACCTAAAGTGATATTTACCACGGCGTACAGGGAATATGCAATTGAAGGATTTGAATTGGATGCTGTGGACTACCTATTGAAACCCATCACGTTTGCGCGTTTCTTTAAGGCGATTGAAAAGTTTAAAAATCAACAACCCAATCTAATTCCTGAAAAGAAAGAAGCATCTAGAAAAGATAATTTCATTTTTATTCGAGAAGATCGAAAACAGGTCAAAGTTCTGTTTGATGACATCTTATATGTGGAAAGCTTAAAGGACTATATCAAAGTTCATACAGTTCATAAGAGACATGTCATCAAGCATAGTATAAGCGGATTCAACGAACTATTGGATGCACGATTCCTACGCACCCATCGAAGTTATGTCGTGAATATGGATAAGATCACAGCTTATACTTCCCATGATATTGAAATTGATACCATTGAAATTCCCATTGGAGAAAGTTATCGGAAGCATGTAAAGTCGCATTTCAAAGAATAGACTGTTCAATTAAAGATTCTTAGTTTTTCCAGAATTCGTCAGAAATCTCTTTAGGATAGAATCTTTAGGCTCTTGCACATATTTCCCTTCATTCATGTTGATGAGTTCTTTAAAATCCAGTGAACCTCTGTAATCTTTAATGAGTTGGTTGTCTAGATATATCGCCGTATAGGGTACATATTTCATTCCGTAGTAAGAGATGATGTCATCCATATTCTCTTTGCCTATTGCAATGGGATCTAATTCATCTAGTTGATATTGAGTTGAGAAGTTTTTAATTGTTTCTAAGTTAACCCAAGTGCCTGTAATCCAAATAGTTTGAATATTGGATAAGCTGTCTTTCTTTGAGATATACGTTTGGATTTCTTTCTGACAGTGTTCACAATCTGGACTAAAATATTTAACGAGTACAATTCCTTTTTTCGGCAATTTCTTACTATGAAATTCAGTACTATCTTTTAAGGTGTAAATCGTGAATTCAGGGATGGCCAATTCTTCTTTGAAATTGATCTCTTCAGAATTGGTTTTAGGAGACTCACCACAACTCGTAAATAGAGTCATTAGAAGCAAGGTGACAATGAATGTTTTTTTCAAGGTAATTCGATTAATAAGAATGCGATCAAAGATAATCGAAGACAGGTATGAATGCAACTATGTAGTGTAGATTTAGGAAATCGTTATCGATTCATCCACTCTTTGAATTCACTAGTTTTCTGTCTGCTGACAATAAACTCTTGATCTCTTGAGTTGACGAGCTGTAGTTTTACTCGACTGTTAAAATAAGGTGAGAATTTTTGTATGGCCGATTTCGCTACAATTTGTCCACGATTTATTTGATAGAAATCAGATGGATCTAAAGAACCAAACAGTTGATCAATGGTTTCGCTAATGATGTACCTTCTCTTCTCTGTAACTCCAAACGTGACGCTATCTTCGGAATATACATACAACAATTCTGAAAGCTTGATCTGAACAAAATCATTGCCTTCTCTAACCAAAATTCCCGCTCGTTTTTGAGGCTCTTGCAAACTTCCCAAAAGTTCTTTTAAAATGTCTGGAGAAACACCAGAGGATTGGTTGGACTTCTGAAACTTATTCAATGCCAATTCCAAATCGTCTTGCTGAATGGGTTTCAATAAATAGTCCACGCTGTTTACCTTGAATGCTTGAATGGCATATTGATCAAAAGCGGTAGTAAAAATGATAGGCGCGGTTACTTCAATCTTTTGAAAGATCTCAAAGCTCAGTCCATCCGCCAATTGAATGTCCATAAATACCAATTCCGGAGCTGTATTTTGTGCAAACCATGTCACTGCATCTTCCACGGTATCAATGACGTCAAGTAAATCAAAATTGAAATCACTTTTCTTCAATAAGTTTTGCAATTGTCTTGCAGCTCTTGGTTCGTCTTCTATGATGAGTACCTTCATGGTTACAATTTATTTGGCTGTGGTTAATAAAGGAAGCGATACACGAAAATCAACTCCATCGTTTACGATATCTACAGAATTATTGGAAATCAATGCATAGCGTTTTTCAATATTTCTCAGCCCTATTTTTGTGGAAGAAATCAAAGTTGACTTCGCTTGAATTTTATTGTTGACCACCAATTGGTCGTTTTCAACCTTTACATTAATAATCAAAGGTTTGGCTTTGGAGGCCACATTGTGTTTGATGGCATTTTCAATCAGCAACTGCAAACTCATCGGAACAATTTGCTTCAACAATTTGTCTTGAGGAATATCCCAGTTTACTTGTAGATTGTCTCCAAAACGTTCTTTTTGAATGTGAACATAGGACTTTACAAACTTCAATTCTTTTTGGAGTGATATCAAATTCTCACCACCAGATTCTAGAATGAATCGATAGACATCTGATAATTTATCGACAAACTCTTTTGCATCTTCTTTGGATTCTTCATCAATAATATCTCTCAGTGTATTGAAACTATTGAAAAGGAAATGAGGCTTTGCTTGGTTTCGCAAGGTGTCTAATTGCGCTTGTATCATCACCTGTTTGGTCTGCTCCTCTTCCCGAATAGAAGTTTTTAATCGAACATAATGATACACGGCTTCGTAGATGGCCATGACCATCATCGTAATGATCATGACAGGTATGATGATCTTTAGGTTGATTCTATGCGTTGAATTAAAACCGAATAGACTTAAAGACATTTGAATCAAGTTCCCTGCAATAAAATCAACAGCTAGTATCACGAGGATGATAGTAAAAAGAAGTAATGTGATACGTTTGAGATCATCTTTAAAGTCAGGATACTTTTTTCTCAGGTAAATCAAAACAGCACGGTTCAATGTCCAATCACAGAGGGTAAAAATGAATGATGCTGTCCAACCTATCACAACACCTATCCAAGGATCATTTCCATTGGGATTGTTAAACAAATAGTTGGTGGTGGTACACAGTGTAAGAATTCCAATGATTGAAAACCATACATCGTTAAAACCGAGGTACTGAATACGCTTCTCTTTGTTGAATAGCTTCATAAATTACACACTAATAAATGGCAAACCTTGTTTCGCTTGGTAATATACAAATCCAATGAAGAACGCATAAAGAAACGTGAAAATAGTTACCAATACGAGACGACTTCTCAAACTCATTTGAGTCTTTTTGTACAAAGCATAAGCAAACAATGGAATGAGTTGTAATCCATGAAGCCCAAAGAAATGTGCTACTCTTAGATCACCAGCAACAGTACTCCAATTTACTAAGGGCAATCCCTCACCCCCATCTGCTACTCCCACATTATGTGACAGTTGATCAATCATGGCCTTTCCCACAAAACTTCCTACGATCATAATGATCCATCCAAATAAAATGGCCCACTGAATGGTTTTGTCTACCTTCATTTTTAATCGAAGTGTTTCAATCACCAACCAGAACATGATGAGTACGTTCAGTAAAATCAAGATACCCATGGCTGCGAAAAGCAAGCCGTCTAATAAGCTAGATTGATTGTAGTGAGACTGAACGCCTCGTGCTCCTTGCATGACAATGATACCGATCTCGAAAAATAAAGACCATGATACCAAATTATTGATGATGTTTCTCTTTCTATTTGAAAACGGATATAAGGTTGTGTAATATCCTACAGTGAAAATATAGATACCTCCTGATATACAGAATTTCAGAGGTTTTATCCAGACGTTTACGCCCATGAGAGTTCTGTCATCAACCATGAGACCCACAATAGATACCAAGGCAAATATGAGATGAATCATGACGATTCCAAAAAGGATCGGGCTATTTTTCTTAACGGTTTGAATTAAATGCTTCATGATTACTGTTGTTTGATGGTTTTCATAATCATAAATAACAAGAATCCTAAAGGACCGAACATAAAGGTTCCTAATAAGCAAGGAGCCATTAATACTTGATGAATGCCTACAGATTCATTCTGTTTGATCATCCACATTCCGATGAGCAGATCAAAAGCCAAGTAGTGAACCCAGCCTGCCAAGACTGCATTCTCTTCTGTGAATAAATCCATGACGGATGCTAAGCTTCCAAAATCCATCATGCCTCCTAGAATTAGGATGCCTTTGACGATGTAAACCGCATAGACAACGGCCAATACTAAGGGAACAACTTTGTAGTCCATTAAGAACTTAGTTGCCTTCCATTTGGGTAGAAAGATCATTAAGATCCACATGGGCATAACAATCATGCCGGCGTATGAAAAAACTTGTGATGGTGTCATTTTGATTCTATTTTAATTGGTTGATGTTTCAAAAGATACCCAAAAGTGTCAAGATTCAGTGATTTTTTTCCTTGCTATTTGTTGAATTGTCAATAATGCTTGTTGAATTGTTGTTGGACTTATTTTTATTCAGTAAAAGAGAGAAAAACCATTGAATCACGATCAAAAAGAAGTATTCACTTAAGGAAAAGGTCGAAGGTCATGTGGCCAATTGGTGTTGACATCATCACCCCAAGATTTCCAATCAGGCCAGAACATATGTCCACGACCATCAAGTCGGTAAGCAATTAAGTAGCGTCCATTAATGGCTCGTGCGTTGTACCCAATAAGCAAACTCATTTGTTCATGATTTGCCCATTCTGAATTATGACGATGAAAATCCTGAAAGTGGCATGTGGCTCTCCAAGGTCGAACACCAATACATAAGCCATGAAAAGTATCTGTATATTTCAATCGGAATCCCCTTTCATCAATGGTGAAATCATGTTCAGAAATATTGATGGAGATGTTTGTATTAGGAATGCCAAGGCTGAAAGAAGTCCTCCCATTCAACTGAAAGTGATGATTCCCGATGTAACCTGAACAACCAGCAGATAACCTTAGAATGCCAAGATCAATGGCAAAATGTCCATCATAATGAATGGAGTTTTGATGAAAGTCTAGAGATGCTGCAGCATAATGTCCTAGTAGGTAACTGGTTCCTGAAAGTTTATGTCTAACAACTTGCTTATTTTGTTCATTCAATCGAATGTCCAGCGACGCACCTGATTGAAATCCTAGAATACTTGGAATCAAATCCAGTCCAGTATTGGTCGTCCCCGAAATATGGAGTTCTTGGTTTGATTTTAGGATTTGAATGTTTGCATTGGCGCCAAACAAAGCAAAAGGCCCTGAGTTGAACTGTAAGTCACCTGTAAAAGAGAGTACGCCTTGATTGTTCATGTACAGTTTCATATTCCCACC
>CAZTFN010000077.1:0-14480 GCA_964612905.1 uncultured Flavobacterium sp.
ATTCACAAAAAGCAAGACAATCACATGATAGATTTGATACCGAATTCCTGTAGTCATGCTTTCCATAGCTTCTGCAGATAAACTTTCTTTCAAACTATGTGCCGCGAAAGCCCCCAGTATGACTGCGGTTAATCCAAGAAAGGAAGCGATGCTTAAGTTTTTGTTCATATCTAATTATAAAATTGAGTTGAGCAGAATTGTTTTTTGTTACTTTCGTTTTACAAACAATCAAAATTACACATAAATCTAAGATGAAACGAGCATTCATAAATTTTAAGAACATCCTTGACAAAAAGGTTTTTTAAAATTTTTAATGCGAGAACGAAGTGGTTACACACGTTCTCAATTTTATAATTCAATTGCTCTTTCATGAATTACTAAAATTTAAAGGTGTGAGACACATTTTAGTTATCGGAGCCGGAAGATCAAGTTCTTCTTTGATCAAGTACCTATTGGACAAATCCAATTCAGAAAATTTATTCATTACTGTTGCTGATATTTCAGAGGAAAATGCCAAGGAACGCATTGGAGATCATTCAAATGCGGAAGCATTGAAATTTGATGTCTTTAATGAAGAGCAGCGACAACAAGAAATTCGAAAAGCAGACATCGTCATTTCAATGCTTCCTGCCAGATTCCACATTGAAGTGGCAAAGGATTGTGTTGAATTTGGCAAACACATGGTCACCGCTTCTTACATCTCAAAGGAAATGAAAGCTCTTGATGATGCGACCAAAGAAAAAGGTTTGGTCTTTATGAATGAGATTGGTGTAGACCCAGGAATTGATCATATGAGCGCTATGGAAATCATCGATCGTGTTCGCGATAACGATGCCAAAATGTTATTATTTGAATCTTTTACTGGTGGATTGGTCGCACCTGAAAGTGACGACAATCTTTGGAACTATAAATTCACTTGGAATCCGAGAAATGTAGTGGTTGCGGGTCAAGGTGGTGCTGCAATGTTTATTCAAGAAGGCACCTATAAATATATTCCATATCACAAGTTATTCAGAAGAACAGAATTCTTAACCCTAAATGGCGATGGCAAGTTTGAAGCTTATGCGAATCGAGACTCGTTGAAATATAGAAGTGTCTACGGTTTGGATGACATTCCCACTATGTATCGAGGAACAATCAGAAAAGTTGGTTTCTCTAGAGCTTGGAATATTTTTGTTCAGCTAGGAATGACGGACGATACGTATACCATCGAAGATTCGGAAAATATGAGTTATCGTGATTTCACCAACCTCTTCTTGGCTTATTCACCAAATGACTCTGTGGAATTGAAGCTTCGCTCCTATTTAAAAATCGATCAAGATGATGTCATGTGGGACAAGCTGGTTGAACTGGATATTTTCAATCCGAATAAGAAAATCGGTTTGAAGAATGCAACACCAGCGCAAATGCTTCAGAAAATCTTAATGGATTCATGGACCTTAAAAGAAGATGATAAGGACATGATTGTGATGCACCATAAGTTTGGATATGAAATCAAAGGTGAAAGACGTCAGATTGAAAGTAGTATGGTAGTGAAAGGTGAAAATCAAACCTATACGGCCATGGCAAAAACAGTAGGATTGCCTGTTGCGATTGCGACGCTCAAAATCTTGAATGGAGAAATAACAACTCCAGGAGTTCAATTGCCAATAACCAAAGAAGTATACAAACCAATTCTAAAAGAATTAGAAGAATACGGAATCAAGTTCACAGAAAAGAAGGTTCCTTATTTAGGATACAATCCAGATAATGTGATTGGATAGCTTCGACTCCGTTCAGCTGCCCCAGTATTATTTATTTAAATGATTCTTTCAGCTCTACAATCTGACTCTCTAACTCGTGTAAACGATCATAAATATCTACGGGCTCAGGCATTTGTTTGGAAGCAAACATAGTTACATACCAAACCTCCATAATATCTTCAGCATCTATGGTATAGGTGGGATAGTTTCCATTTTTATTATCACTTTTTAGAATGAGCTTTCCGCGTTCCTCTATTCTATTGATCACACGCTTGAGAACAATTCCATCGTCTTTGCTAACGATGACATACACACGACCATCTTTGATATCGGATAAACTCTCTACGTATTTCCCAAAGACCAAGTCACCATCAAAGAATGTACGAACCATAGAGTTTCCGTATACTTCAAAACATCGGTAGGTCCCATTGGTTAAGTGTGGCATATTAAAGGTGGGTAGGGATTCTATATAATCTGTATCTCCATATCCATTCAAATAACCAGCTCGTGCTTTGATAGGTACGTACACCACATTTTCATTTCCTGAGGGGTTCACCGCAACAACTTGAGGCATTCCAGAATATGTTGCAGGTTTTCTCTCATCTTCTATTCGTACCATTTGATCATCTTTCCCAAAAAGATAGTCTGGATTGATATCAAACTCATTAATAATAGACATCAAAACATCATATCCAGGTTTGGTTCGTTTTCGAGAACCATCGGGTTGTGGTCTACCATTAATAATACTATCTACCGTAGTACTTGTAACTCCAATACGTTTTGAGAATGAATAATTATTCAGATTGAACTCCTTAATAATTGCGCTAATCTTTTGTGCAACTCCTTCCATGTTATTGTTCTTTAAGTGAAGTAAAACCTTTTACAAAAAAAAGTCTATTTTATTTTGTTAGTTTGTAAAATGTTGTATATTTGCCATGTATTATGTTGCTAAAGTAGGCATTTTTATTTAAAAAATAAAACATTTGTTTAATTTTTAGCAATTACTTCAAAGAAACTATTCCAAGAATCTTATTTTAAAAAACACAAATTCAACTATTTACAGTTGAATTTGACACATATGAAAACCTTACTCATTAAGGGTTTACGAAAGACCTGTTGTTAGAAAAGCGAATTAAAGAACAGTTCTTAAAGAACTCTATTATTTAAAATTTAAATGAATTAAAATGAGTAAAAAACCAATTAAATCAAGCCTTTTCAGGTTTGTAACACTAAGAAGTCCTCAAGCCATTGACGACAAAGAAACAAAATTTGGATTAGTACTCCCTAGCGAACAAGTGAAAGGCTCAGATTCAGTTACACCTGAAAGTGCTTATTACCAAGCAGTACAAGGCATTACTGACAATGCTGCTAGAGAGAGTGCTTTGACGGATCTTTCCTTTAGCGCAATCGAAACGAAAACTGAATTAAAAAACTCATATGCAGAATTGTATAAGTTTTCTTCTTGGTTGATGCGAAATAAAAATTACCTGACGTACAAGTCTGTTGCAAGCAATTTACCTTCAAGCTTTCTATTAGATGACACCAACGTAGAATTTGTAGACCTAGTATTGTCATTTGCAGACGAAGCAGAAGTATGGGACAACCTTATTTACCAAACCATCAGTAGAACATCAACAAGCCTAAGAGAAGGACTTATCCAAGTTCTTATTGCAAACAAGTTTTTGAAAGAATTTTCATGGCTTCAACAAGAACTAGTAGGTGATTTAGGAGAGGGAGAAATTGTTGACTACGAAGCCAACGAAGAGAAGTTTCAAAAAATCGGCTTCGACAAATTGGCAAATGCTAGCGTAGTTATTGAAAAAGAAGTGCTCTATTCTAACAAATTAGATCAGGTTACAGCTGCAAGTCCCATGTCAGAAACCGCTATGCGTTTCATGAAAGACAGACTAGAAATTGCAATGAGCAAACAACGTGTAGCAGATTACCAAGAAGCATTAAAGGAGCTTGAAAAAGAGGAAGTTCTATTTAATAAATTGAATCAAGAAGATTACGAAAGCAAACTAAAAACACATCAAGACGCAGTTATTGCCGAATTTGCTAGAGTAGAGACTGTAGATGCAGGTACAGGTGAAAAAACCTATCCTGGACTTGCTCTTCCCGATTTTGATTACACCCCCTTAACACCAGATTTCAAAAATATTGGTGGTGAGTTTTATTCAAAATCCAGCGAGGACCCAAGCGACGTTATGTCTCAAAAAACTCTGAATATCTTGCAAAAGAGTGAGTTTGAAGTTTTCCAAGATTTTTCATCTTTGAAAAGCCAATTAAAAAGTAAAATTTCTGATGAACTAGCCGTTTTAGCCAAAGCACCAGCAAACACAAAGAAACAAACTTCATTAGGAGGAAGCGAAGTATCTATAGACCCATTTGAACTCTTAAACCTAGATCCTTATTGTTTTACCGGTAACTTAAGACGTGAAAGACTCGCTAATGGAGAAAGCGAATTTTCAATTAGTTTGATTATTGCTACCGACAGAAACAACCCATATATTGTAAATGGAGAAGGTAGCGTTTCAAATCCTGGAGGAACCAACACAACACTTATCCCAGGAGGAAGTGTAACGAATAATGACGGTAAGTTAGTTTCATACACATTCCCTCTTCCAAATGACACATTCGATGAAGATGGAGATTGGAACTTTCAAGCCACGTTGGAATTTTCAAATGGCGACATCATTAACATCGATATAAGCATTTCCTACAGCACTGCATACAGTCCAAGGTGGAATCCTAGATTCTTTCTATTTACTGGCTGCGGAGTTCTAGACAATGGAGGCACAGGCGACCCAGATCCGAATGATCCAGATCCAGATCCAAACAATTCGGTAACACCTCCGACTTTTTATGGTGTAACGAATTTAGGAATTGCAGATTTCAGAAGAGTTGAGCAAACCATCTGTTGTTATGTCCCTGGAGAAGTATCCCATGTTGAAAATATCCTTGCGAGTGAATACAAAGAAAAATCTACACGATCTTTTGTAAGCACAGAAATCACATCGGAACAAACAAGAGAGACTGAAGTTGAGAACTTATCGGATACAACATCTACGGAACGAAATGAAATGAGTAGTGAAGCATCCACAGTTATTGACGAACAAAGATCCAAAGACAGACAAGCAAATGCTTCTGTTTCAGGAAAGAAGTTTGGAGTTTCTTTTTCAGCAGGATTTAGCGCTAATAACTCAGCGTCAACATCAACATCTAACTCTACAAGTCAAGCTCAAAACTACGCACAAGAGGTGACAGAAAGAGCTCTGGAAAGAGTTGTAAAGAAGATCAGTAGCAAGAGAACTTCTAGAGTATTAAGAGAATATGAAGAGAATAACAAACATGGATTTGACAACACCAAAGGTAAAAACCATATTACTGGAATTTACCGTTGGATTGACAAGATTTACGAAAATCAAATCGTAAACTATGGAAAACGCTTAACCTATGAGTTTGCCATCCCAGAACCCGCGAGATTCTTAAAAGAAGCTCTATTTACTGGCGATGATTACGAAACTACTGATTTAGGATTGATCGCACCAACAAAGCCCGTTCATCCTACTAAAATTCCTAACCTTGATATTAAAGGCGCCTCAGATATTTCTGAAGTCAATTATCAAATTATTGCAAATGAGTATAACGCCATTGTAAGCGCCCCTCTAGACGAGTATGTACGAGTAGGAAAAACATTTACCAAAGAAGCAGAAAGCTATGATGCAAGTGGCCAAGCCGCTGAAATTGATTTACCCAGTAATTATGTTGCCGTTTCTGGAGATATTATATGGAGTGTTGTTGCAAGAGAAAGTCAAGACACATACATGTCTATTAAACTAGGAGATGCAAGACATAGACTTGTAGGACTTAACGATAATGTTCCAACCTTCTACAACTTTACAGACGGCTACATAGGAAGCATTCCTTTTGGCCTGTATTTCAACCTTGTACACTCAGGAACCTTCAGCGTAACAGTAAAGTGTAAAAGATCTCAAGAAGCTTACAAAACATGGCAAGACGAAACCTACAACGCCATTTTAGACGCCTACCAAGACAGACTTCAAGAGTACAATGACTTCCAATTATCTCAGCAAGACATCACTGCTGGAGGATCAGGAGAAAGACTCAAATTCAACCCAGATTTCAATAGAAAAATGGAAGCA
Organism: uncultured Flavobacterium sp.; assembly: GCA_964612905.1. Classification (GTDB taxonomy): domain Bacteria; phylum Bacteroidota; class Bacteroidia; order Flavobacteriales; family Flavobacteriaceae; genus Polaribacter. The sequence goes on from CAZTFN010000077.1 coordinate 5,909, forward strand.
AGAGAGCTCAAAAAGTATGCCATCCAACTGCTTACTGAATCTACCAATATCGTGATTTCAAAAGACAATTTTGCCGACAGCAGCGGAATGGCAGCAATTAAAGCTGACAGTGCATTTGGCAAACACACGGAAGTTGTTAAGTTCTTTGAGCAAGCGTTTGATTGGGAGTTAATGGCTTATCAATTATACCCATATTACTATTCGAGTAAAAACAAATGGGAAGCCTTGGTTACTCAGAAAGAAGATGGCGACCCAATATTTCAAGCATTTTTACAGAGCGGAATGGCCAGAATGGTTGTACCTGTACGAAAAGGCTTTGAGACTGCCATTAACTGGTATCAAGCAACAGGGGAAGTTTGGAATGGCGAAGGATTGGTTACTGATATTAATGACGACCTATACTTATCTATTGTTGAAGAGATGTTAGAACCAGAAGGAGTTCCAGTAGGAGAACCTTGGAACACACAGGTACCTACTTCCTTAACCATTGTACAAGCTAGGTCTGCAGAATTATTACAAGGAGGACTACCCTGTAATACAGAATGTGGTGAGGTCTCTCAATTTGGAGATACCACACTAGTTATTTCTGGTGCAGACGGCTCAAATGCAGCTGATGGAGTGGGTGCAGATATTGTTGGAACAGACAACGATGTAGCATAAGTGTTGTAATACACGTTTTTCAAACCTTACCCAAGCGTTTCCTCGAACGCAATCGAAGGGTTTCCTACTTTCCTCTTTTTTTTACTTCTGCCAAGAAGCGGGTAAGGTTTGTATCTTCAAAATGACTCAAAAAGTCATTTTGACACAAAAAGGAGCATGGAATGGTATTTGACATAATTACATCGATAATCCAACAAATGTTTAACACAATTACAACAATAAATTAAAATCGAGTGGGTTATTTTTAAACAGGGAATATGATTTCGGGGGAAATATCATACACCAAACGAATGAGGTAACTCATTCAAAAGAATAACCTACTCATTTTGAGTTGTTATTTAAATCTTATTGAGCTAACTTAAAAATTAAAAAAAAATGAAAAATTATGAAAAAGAAAATCAGAACACATCCCCCGGACAAACTACTAGAAAGGGTCTTCAGAATCACCAAAAGACACAATACCATTGACCTTACAGGGTCTGTAGCCATTATTGATGGCCAAGCCTCAGAGAAAAACTTTGAAAACGAAATATTTCAAGTAACCTTTTCTACAGGAAGACTAGAGAACAGAAAGTATTATAGTATTTTCATATCCCCTTCAGAAGAGATATCCCATGAAGAAATACAGAGCCTGAAGAAAGCCTTAGGCATCACAATCGAAGGAGACGGGTCCCTATTCAGGATCATCAACTTTGAGACCGATTTCAAACTTTCTTTTGATCTTTATAACAGCGTAGCCATAGACAGCCTTGGAGTACAAAAAGGCGTAGTCTATTTCAAAAAACAGGACTCAACCCGAAAAGAAATTCGACTACCTTACAGAAAGAGAAAAAGAAATACCCAACAACTCAATAAGTAACAAACAAAACCGCACTAAGAAATCAAACTTTGTTTCATTCAGTACGGTTTTTTCATACCTCACATTCAAGCAATTACAACCTTATTTAAACATTTTACAAAATTTAACACATTTTATATGTATTTTGTTTGTATATATTTTGTAATATGTTTATATTTGAACTCGCTTTTCTAATAACAGTCTATCTGTTCATTAATAACTCATAGGTGAGTAGAAACAGCTGTCAGGGCAAAACCAGTCTGGTTAAGAGTAATAAAGTGCCATTTGACAAAAGTTCTATCTACTTACAAATAATAAAACATATTTATGAATTTGATCAAAACAGCGCTATCACAGTATGGCGTGAAAGAAATTGAAGGTCAACAAGACCACCCACAGATCATTAAATATTTTAATGTGATTGGTTTTGATGGCGAAAAACTAAAAGATGAAACCGCCTGGTGCAGTGCTTTCGCCAATTGGGTTGCAAAGACAGCAGGTTACGAGTTTTCAGTAAAATTAAACGCTAGAAGCTGGCTCTCTGTCGGAGAATCTACCGAAACACCCGATTGGGGCGATGTAGTTGTACTCTGGCGAGAGTCACCGGAAAGCTGGAAAGGTCACGTTGGTTTTTATGTAAAAGAAACCAAACGATATGTATATGTCTTAGGAGGGAATCAACGAAACAGTGTTTGTATCAAAGCCTATCCTAAGAATCGAATTTTAGATTTCAAAAAATTGAAACGATATGGATAAGCCCACAAACTTTACGTTTTGGCTATTTACCTTGCTAGCGCCTTTAACAGGAGTAATCGTAACCGTTGTATTACTCATTATTGTTGACTTTATCACAGGCTCCTACGCATCATATGTCAAAAAAATTCCTATCGAAGGAAAGCGCATTGCGAATACAATTTCTAAGTTCTTCATTTACAACTTGGTAATTATATCTGCCTACTTCCTTGAAAAAGAAATTGTCAGCGAAGTTCCATTCTTAAAAGTAATTGCAGGCTTTATTGCCATTGCAGAGATCAAATCGATCTTAGAAAATTACAATAAGATTTATGGGGTGAATCCATTCAAAGCCTTGATCAACATCTTCAAACATTCTGGGTTACAAGAAACCATCAAGCACATTTCAGAAGACACGAACGAAAAAAATTAAAAAATCAGATGAAACAGAATATAGCAACTTTAAAAGAATATTTTGAGACAGGTGACAAACCAACACAGCAGAATTATGCCGACTTAATCGACAGTCTTGGTATGCCAATGATTGGAGAAATCAAAGCATGTAGCTTCAACTTTGCTCCTTCAGGATGGAAAAAATGCAATGGTCAATACTTAGACCCAGCAGAATACCCAGAACTTTTTACCTTAATTGGAACCACCTTTGGCGGCAATGGAACTACTACATTTGCAATACCAAATCTTACCGCAAGAGTTCCCATTGGAGCTGGAACCACATCAGGTTTATCATCCTATATCATGGGTGAATCAGGAGGCGCAGAAATAGTTCAATTAACAGAAGATCAATTGCCGGCTCACTCACATGCGGGAACTATTGATTCAGGAGCGACAGCCAATGTAGCCATTCCCTCTACCTCTAGTTATGGTACAACTAATGACCCTACAAATAGCGTCATGGCTAATCCCGCTAATGTCGGCCCAGTCCAAGTAAATGTATACTCAGACACAACGGATGGCACTTTGCTACCCTTTTCCGCTTCAGTATCGGGAACAATAGCTACAGATCCCACTGGAAATGGAACGAGCATCAACAATCTTCAGCCATATTTAGCAGTAAGCTACATCATTGCAGTAGAAGGCATTAATCCATCTTAAAAACGAAATATCATGATACAAAATAAAAATGTACTCAAGTCTTACTTTGAAACAGGAGATAAACCTTCACAGCAAAACTATTTCGATCTCATTGACAGCCTATTACCTATGATTGGTGAGGTTAGAGCCACAAGCTTTGCATTCGCGCCGCAAGGATGGAGAAAATGCAATGGAGAACTCTTAGCTCCCTCAGATTTTCCTGAACTATTTGCACTCATTGGAACCACTTATGGTGGGAACGGAGTTGACACTTTTGCACTACCCAACTTATGCGGAAGAATTCCAATGGGTTATGGGGCAACAGCTGGGTTATCAGCATATAGTATTGGACAAACAGGTGGAGAAGAAACTGTACAGTTAACAGAAGGACAACTTCCTGCTCACTCACATGTGGGAACAATTGATGCTGGAGCAATAGCCAATGTTACAATCCCTTCGTCAGATGGCACGTCAACCGAGTCTTCCGATGGAACCTACATTGCTAATAATGATAGTGGGCAGTCTTTCGATACCGCAACAAATACTTCAATGGCTCCATTTACAGCACCAGTATCAGGCACAGTAACAACAAATACCACAGGAAATGGAGAGGCAATCAACAACATCCCTCCTTACATAGCTCTCAACTACATCATTGCAGTAGAAGGCTTCAATCCTTTATAACAACATTTAAAATTTTTGAAAAATGACACAAACATCAAAAGAAAATTTAAAAAAATACTTTGAGACGGGCGATAAACCTACTCAAACAGAATATGCAGAGCTCATTGATGCATTGAGGCATGTAGACGAAAAACTTCCTATTGCTGATGTAGAAAGCCTGCAATCAAGCTTAGATTCAAAAGCAACTACAGATGCCTTATTGAATCACATCAACGACAATTCAGTTCATGGCGCATCAACCATGACAGGTGCAGAAATCAAAGCAGCTTACGAAGCAGAACCAGACACCAATGCATTTACCAATGCTGAACAACAACAAATTGCAGATGGTGTAATGCATAGAAACGATTCTGGAAGTCACGTAACGTCAAGTGATAAATCAAAATGGAACAATCAACTATCTATTTACACGATAGGAGAAGTACTCTCTAATGAAATGGGAAATATTTTCCGTATTCATAATGGATCCTTGTATCAATATGTAGGAGATTTCCCAAATGCAAATACATTTACGACAGCTAGTTTCGCCTTGGAATTAGCAGAAACCCCAACAAGATGGATGGATATCTTATCTACCTTCCCTCCTGTTGAGTTTGCTATGTTTAGCCCTAGATCCATTGCTCCGAATACCTCGAGATTTATTCAACTGGATGCATCCAACCTTAAAAAAGGAACAACTGTAGACTTAGGATCAAACATTTCGGTATTAAGCTATCAATATTTAAGCGACATACAAATGCTTGTTGAGATTCAGTCTAATGGAAACTATGATAGTGTTTTTCCAATGATTAATAACGGAAAGGAAACCACCCTTGTAGAGCCTTTTAGCATTTCGGACGGAGATGTTTATATCCCTGGGACCGTCGGAACAGATTGGATGGGAACCCACAACGATCTTATTTACGGAGTTGGAAGCTGGCAAGCACAAGTAAGTGGCGCGAAATATGTTGGGTATTTCTCAGAAATCCCAGCTGATAAAGATTTTGTATATGGGATGAGAATTACTGATACAACGGTATCGGCGGCACAAATGTATTTTGGCTTCAAAACAAACCCAGCAACCACATCGCCAAATGGAGACACCGATTTTCACTTAAGACTCTATACTGGGAATGGCACTTTTACAACTCCAGGAGCAGTAAACTGGAACCCTGGAGGCTTCTTAGAAATCAAAAGAATTGCAATTCCTAATACCAATACAGCCACTTTAGAATTACATGTTGATGGGGTTCTAGAATACACAACAACAGTGAACATCTCTGGAAGCTGGTATCCATATTTCTATACATACACTGTAAATCATATTACAGAATTAGAATTAAAAATTCTGTAAGACATGAAACAACAGCACAATACATTAAAAATATGCGTCAAGAAGAGCAGTAAAAGCTCTAGAACACCTTACCAGAATCTGATCGATTCTTTAAAACATGCTTATGACAAGATTCCTTATTTGGAATGTGAGCACAAGGAATATGCACAAGGAATACTTGATCATTAGGTTTTCACAAACCTAATGATCCTTAAAAAATTAAAAAAATGGCAGATATAATTCAAACAAAAGAAGTACTAAAAGGGTACTTCGAAACGGGTGACAAACCCTCAGAAATACAATACAGGAATCTCATCCATTCTCTGCGCCATGTAAATGATAAAATCACACTACAAGATTTAAATCTCGAAGGCTATGACGAGGAAGGAGAGAGAGACAATAGTTTAGTCATTCGATTGGGTGACTTTGTTGATGCAAGTAACGGAACTAAAATAGTCCTTACAGACGATGCACGAGAAGTAAAAGTATCAGGAAACCTTATTATGGATGGTGATATAAATGCTTTGGGACAAACCATTAAAGCTGGGACCTTTATTGGAGATGGATCACAATTGACGAATGTTCCCATATCAATGCCTTTGAATGTTGCATATATCGACATAAATAATGCATTCAGTAATAATCAAAGTATTATAAAATCAGACGCTTCATTAACCATTGGTCATCCATCTGGCTCTTCTGCAGAAATAAAATCTTCAGCAACAGCAAGTTATATTGGAACCGTAAGCAACAGTTCTTTTATTCTTACTGCAAACAATGACCCAGTAATTACATTAAATTCGGCAAAGACAGCCCTATTTGAAGGTTTACTTGCACATAAATCTGGATTCAGAGTACTGAATAAATTAGAAAATGGTTATATCGATTGGTTATTCAGAAATACTTCGGGCTCAGAAGTAAAATTAGACTTATCAAATATTGGAAATGCAACTTTTGGCGGACAAATCACAGCCAATGGAGGAATTTATTCCACAGGTGATATTGATGTAGCAGGAAAAGTAACCATGGACTCTGGAAGTAGAGTTGGAACTTCCACCATCACATCTTTAGTTCCAACTTTTGCCGTAGTCGACACGATCAACGGAGGTACTTTTACCTTAAGAGGTCAGTCACCTATACTGCATTTCGACACCACCAATTCTGGACAGGGTAAGATATTGACGGATGGTCAGCCTCTTGAAATATGGAATGGAACCTTAGACAATCATGACGCTAAAATCTGGAGCGTTGATGCAGGTGGAAAAATGACTTTATTCGACGATCTTGATGCAAAAGGCCACAATGTATCCGCGGATATAGGTAAGTTCACTAGCCTACAGATTGGAATCGATGATCAGTCAAACACACGTAACACCATATATCTCTACTCTACCAATAACGGAGTGAATCCAATCGCATATCAAGATGCAGGAGGTGAGATTGTATTGAACAACTTATCTACTCAAAATGGTAATTTCTCTGCTTTATCAGGGTTTAATGCCAATGGACTTGTTTCTTCAAAAATAGCTTTCATCAATAAGGATATTGCCAACAGACACGGTGAGATTTCTATCATGACTCATGATGGATCAGCTTTCGCTGAGCGGCTAAAAATCGGAACTTCTTCTGTAGATATTAGTGCGGACTTGGATGTAACAGGCACCTCAACTTTTAATGGTCCTGTCACCTTGAATGCGGAAAATGGCAGCGGTGCATCATTAACATTAGGACGCGTTGATACCGATGTGTTTTGGCACATCAATCATGCTGGTGGTGACTTTAGAATCTACAACCATGAAGCATCAGGCTCTGATCTGATTATTGGTCTCGATCCTGCCAGCACTGAAAGACAGAATAGGCTTGGAATTGGAATTACTCCCACTGAAAAACTGCATGTAAATGGAAATGGACTGTTTAATGGAACAGTAAAGGTAGAAGACACTTTAAAACTTGGCCCAACAACAGGAGGCAACGCCGTGAATAGTGGCACGCTAGATTTCCTAGAAGACATCGACAATAATTTTGGTGAAACTGATGGCCATGGCTTTAGGTTTACTTATAATGGCGATGGAAATACCTTCAATTTTAGAAGTGGAAATGATACCAATACTCAAACAATCTTTTCAGTTGGTAGAGATAGTGGAGAATTTACGTTGTACAGAGAAACAGCACTAAAAGGTGGTTTTGAAAACACCACCTCACATTGGTACAAACGCAGCATCTACAATGCAACCAATGGTATTCTCATCGAGACAGATGTAGATGCTAGCTTGGATAAAATGATTGAACTCATCATTGAAGGAAACAGCTATTTTAATGATGATACTACAGGACCTATCATTTCAAGGGTACAGGCCTACAACTACAATGCAACGGGAACCATTGTTCAAACCGGTGCATTATCCAATGATCCAGATTTCACCATTGACATTTTCCATTACAACGGAAAAATCTACTTCTGGTTTGAGCAAACAGGTCAATTCCAAACCTATAGTTTCAGAACCAATGCAGGTGTAGGATCTTCACCAGTAAAAATTGTAAACGTAACCAACGCAGCAAAACCTACCTCAGGAGTTACACAAAATGTGAGCATTACTCCTATTCAAATGCTAACCTCCGCAAGCATCTCTTTTGAAGACATTCCAGACAGACCTATTTGGACTTGGGGTACCGCAAGAACAGACATTACAGGATTAACCACCGGAAGTACTTTTGGAACTATTTATGAAGGAATATCAACAGGTCATGTAGCCGTTGGAATTCGAGGAAACGACTCTAATGATTCCTTTTGGATCTTCGAAACAGAGGACGGCATGGATGGTTTGAACACATACACCAATGCTGTAATGAGGATCAACAATAATCACTTCCAATACAAAGGAAATGATGTGGTGCATACAGGCAATATGGTTTCTGCTTTACAGAATAGCTTCCTTACAGTAAGTACGAATCAAACCATTACCGGAGACAAGACGTTTACCAGTAATGTTACTGCGACCAATTTTATTGGAAATGGCGCACAAGTATCCAACGTTGATGCTACAAAACTCGATGGACTTGATTCCAACAGATTTATCTATGGAAATTCCATCTACGGTACCGAAAACACATTTCCTACAGATGGAGGCTCTGGAGCAAATGCTCTTCGTAGAAGCTCTTTCTATCGAGACAACGGTCATGATTTTGGAGCTTTAGGAATTCACGTAAATCATCCTACCAATATCAATTATGCATTTCAGCTTGCAACAACTTCT
>CAZTFN010000078.1:0-14450 GCA_964612905.1 uncultured Flavobacterium sp.
TGATATTATTGAAAATGTCTCAGTAGGAAAAGAATATAGTCCAAGTTTTTATGGAGACTTTGGAGCAGGAAATGTAAATATTGATTACAAAGAATATAGAGGTGATGGTTACTTTGCTATTAGCCTTGGTTCTGGAGTGAACGGAAATGCTTCTGGTCAAGATTTTGTAAGAAATCAAGGACCAAGTTTCTTTGGTTTCTATAACAGATATAATAATGATCCTTTTGCAGTGGTATTATCGCATGGAATTGACCCACAAGATGCTTCTGCACCAATTAACATTAGTGGTTCTTTCGAAGGAGGATACTCCATTGATCTTTCTGACGATTCTCGTTTGAGTTTCTTCGGAACGGCTTCTTTTGAAAATGGATATCAGTTTTTAGAAGGTCCAGCATTGGATTTTACCAACGATGTGAAAGTTCGATTTAACAATGTAGAAGAGTTTGTTTATAGCACCACTACTACAGCCATGGCCAACATCACCTACCAAATCAATAGCGATCACAAAGTGAGTTACAACTCATTGTTTGTGAACAGTGCATCAGATAAAGTAGGATACTTTGGAACACAAGGCCTAGGATTCAATAGAGATGGATTTAGTGGAAACGGAGATGGAGGATTCTATCAAATGAATGCGCAGTTCAACCAAGATATCATTTTGGTAAATCAACTTACGGGATCGCACAGATTTGAAGAAGGTGACTTTGTAGTTACTTGGGGAGTTGGATATAACAAAGTATTGGCCGATGAACCAGATAGAAAACGTATCTCTTTAGAAGACTATCAATTTGCACTGGACAATGATCCAAGCACCAATCCTATCTTCTATGACAACATTGCTTTTGATAACCAACGTTTCTTCCAAAGTATTGATGACGATGAATTGAATTCATACATCAACTTTAGAAAAGAGTTTTCAGAGAAATTCAAAATGAATTTTGGTTACAACGGAAGATCTAAAGAGCGTTATTTCATCAACCACCGTTACGGATATGAAATCTTAGATAAAATCGGAAACCCTGTAACTGATGTGAACAGTTTGGATGGATTTTTTGATGTGAGCAACATCAACATTCCTGATGGTTCAGGATTATGGAACCTAAACATTGCTAGAAACCCTCAAGGTTTGGATCAAATTATCGGTTTGGTAAACAGACCTCAGTTATACGAAAACACCTATACTGGTAACTTAGACATTCATGCAGGTTTTGTAGATGCAGAGATCAACCTAACTGACAAATTCTTAGTGGTTCCAGGAATAAGAGTAGAATCTGTTTCTCAATCGATTGTGTACGATGTAATCAACCCTGTGCCAACAGATTCAGGACGAAGAGATGTAGATGAGACCATCTTCTTACCAAGTTTGAATTTGAAGTATTCAATTAACGATGATTCTAACCTAAGATTCTCATTCAGTAACACAGTTTCGTTCCCAGAATTCAAGGAAGCAGCCAACTTCGTTTACGAAGACGTAACACAACGTATTGGAGGTAACCCTGACTTATTAGGGAAGCGTGATGGTACTGGAGTAACTTTCTCAGATATCTACAACTTCGACTTAAAATACGAGTGGTTCCCAACGAGATCTGAATTGTTTTCAGTTGCAGTATTTACAAAAACCATCAATGATCCTGTAAACCGAGTAGTAGCGACAGATGCTACGGGTAACCAACGTTTCTTTAGAACAGGAGACAAAGCAGAAGTATTTGGAGTAGAGTTGGAGTTCAGAAAGAATCTTTTGATGAAAGACGAAGACAGTCCATTGTTAACTCTTGGAGGGAACTTCGCTTACACAGATACAAAACAAGACCTGAAACCAGTATTAACTTCTGAAGGATTTACCTTCGGAACAAGTTTCGGAAACAGAACAAGCGACGAATTACAAGGAGCTTCTCCTGTAATTGTGAACGCAGATCTTACATACAACCCTGAGTTTGGAAAATTCAAACCTCAGGCGACAATGACTTTCTCATATTTCTCAGACAGAATCTACGCTTTAGGAAGTGGGGATTTAGGAAATATGGTAGAAAAAGGAGTTCCTTACTTGAACTTTATTGTAAAAAACAACTTTGGAGAACATGTTGAGCTAGGCTTAAACATCTCAAATATCTTAAACCCGAATGTTTCACTTGTTCGCGAAAACACAGGTGCTCAAAATAGCCCACTATTAGCAGGTACTGGATTGGTAGATGCTAATGGAGATGTGACTTTACGCGAGTTCAAACGTGGAACAAACGTTGGATTGACTCTTAAATATAAATTTTAATAATTATTCTTAAATCAAAAAAAATGAAACGTAATTTTTTAATCTTGTTTAGTGCTGTTGCTATCTTATTTGTAGGTTGTGAGGCTGATGATACGGCAGACATCGTTATCAATGATAACAGTGTAACTAACATTGACAATGGTGGTGGTTCTGGTAGTGGAGACACAACTGTTAACTTGAGTGGTGTATACACAGAAGATCTTTCTTTAGATGCAGCAAATGACTATGTAGTAACAGGTCCTGTTTTAATGGCTGCAGGAACTACAATGACTGTACCAGCAGGTATGACGATTAGAGTAGCTCCAGTAGGAGTAAATGCTTACATCGCTATTCAACAAGGAGCAAGAATTGTTGCAAACGGAACTGCTAGTAACCCAATTGTATTCACTTCAAATGCATCAACTCCAACATCAGGAGACTGGGGAGGATTGGTAATCTGCGGATCTGCTTCTATCAATTCTACTGCTATGGGGTCTACTGAAACTTCTACAACGGAAGTAGGTGGATTGTCTTACGGTGGAAACACTGATGGAGATGATTCAGGTAGCTTAGAGTATGTTCGTATCGAGTATGCTGGTGGAGCCATCGATGGAAACTCAGAATTAAACGGATTGTCTTTGTACGCAGTAGGAACTGGAACAAACATTGACTATGTTCAAATCTACCAAGGATCTGATGACGGTGTTGAGTTCTTCGGAGGAACTGTAAACGTAAGTCACTTATCTGTTGTAGGATCTGAAGATGATTCTGTAGACTGGACTGAAGGATACACAGGAACAATTACGGATGTATACGTTGAGCACACTGCTTCTCATGACAAGGCTTTTGAGTGTGATGGATACAACACAGATTTCTCAAACGCAGGAGGTTATTTCTCAGCTCCAAACGTAACCAATGTTACTATTGTTGGTGCAAATGATGGAGGTGAAGCTGTAAGATTAAGAGCTGGTACTCAAGGAATCTTCACAAACGTAATGATCAGCGACTTCGAAGAAGCATTCGATTTAGATGGAGATTCTGGAGACAACCCAACAGGTCAAGGAGTATTGGATGACGCTTTACAGGTAGTGGATATCTTATTCAACAACGTAAACGTACAATTAAAGAACGATACTGGTTTCACTTTTACAGATGCTGATTTCTTCTCTGGAATCGGAAATGGAACTGGAACAGATTATGCTACTTGGGGAGCAGGTTGGACTAGACAGTAATTAAATCATATTACGAATAAATATTAAAAAAAGCCCTGACATGCATCGTCAGGGTTTTTTTATCAACATAACCTAAATTTAATCGCCTCAAAAAGAGCAAGACACCATATTTTTTATAACTTTAACTTCTCTTTTTAAACTAAACTTATACACATGAGAAAAAATTACTTTTTAACTTTATTATTCACATTATGTCTTGCGAGTTTTTCGTTTGGGCAAACGACTGTTTTTGAAGAGTCTTTTGAAACGGGTAACTCAGGAACGACCTCGGAAGACTGTAATGATGGAGCGGGAGATTTCTTTACCAGAACAGATGGTTCAGATATAGGAAGCTTTTACCAAGTTACAGGGCAAGACGGAAACTTCTTTTTCGCGGCAATGGATACTGATGGGTCTCCATGTACAATGGCTACTCAGACTTTGTTCTTTGACGATATCGATATTTCTACATATACTGATTTGACGTTAGCAATCCTCTTAGCGGAAGATAAAGATGGATCAAATTTTGATTGGGATGAAGATTCTCGATTTTTTATTGAAGTAGATGTAGACAACTCGGGTACATTTACAAAAGTTTTACAAGTGACTGTATCAGACAGTTCAGGAGGATCCAATGTTTCTCAACCAATGATCGATTCTGATTTTGATGGAAACGGTGATGGTCCTGAAATAACAGATATTTTTACAGAGTATACCGCAAGTATTAGTTCAGGTAGTTTGTTGGATGTAAGATTAGTCTTTGAAAATCTATTGGCGGGAGATGAGGATATGGCTGTGGATAACCTTAGAATTATTGACGGATTTGTTGCTGAGCCATCCTTGGCTATCACAGCACCATCCAATAACACAGAATTTAATCCTTGGACAACAGAGACGCCAATTACTTTTGACGTTCAGAACTTTACATTATCAGGAGATAATGGATCAGGAATGTCTGACGGTTCAGGTGACGGATACATCGTTGGAACTTCTGTAGAAAACGGAGGTACTCCAGAAAATATCAACATTTTCAACTTGACTCAAACCTACGAAAATTTACAGCCAGGAGATCAGGTTACCTTAACAGCAGAGTTGGTTGACAATGCTGGAAATTCTTTATCACCAGCAGTAACGGCCATGGCAACATTTACGGTTGCGACATTTACCCAAGTTGCTGATATTGCAGCATTGCGAGCTGGAACTGAAGGGGAATACTACGAATTAACTGGAGAAGCAGTTCTTACATTCATAGGAACGTCGAGAAACCAAAAATATATAGAAGATAGTTCTGCTGCTATTTTAATTGATGATGATCCAGGTGTGATTACTACCTCTTATAATGTAGGAGATGGAATATCAGCGATCAAAGGACGATTAGGATCTTTTGGTTCAGTAACTCAATTTGCACCTCAAGTGGACCCTGGAGCGGCTACCTCTATGGGGAATCCAATTGTACCTCAAGTAGTGGGAATCGCTGCTTTGTTGGCAGATATTGATGCTTATGAATCAGAATGGATTACTATCAATGATGTAAACTTTACCGATGCTGATGGTACAGCGACTTTCTCTACAGGAAACAACTATGATATTACCGATGGTACAGACACAATGGTGTTTAGAGTGCATTTTAGTGGAACGGACATCGATGGAACAGTAATTCCTTCTTCTAGTGCTAATATCACAGGTTTGGCTGCTCAGTTTAATACAACGATTCAAATCATGGGAACCAGCCTTGCAAACATCGTATTGAGTGTTCAACGTGATGAAATTGCAGGATATGCTGCATATCCAAACCCAGTAACTGGAAACAATTTGACTATCACTACCAATAGTATTGATACCAAGCGTGTAGATATTTTCAATGTTTTGGGAAGAAGAGTATTCTCTCAATCCTTTACAGGAACTAGTGAAACGTTGGAAATTTCAAATGTAAGCTCAGGGATTTATATCCTAAAAGTAACGGAAGGAAATAAAGTCGCTACTCAAAAATTGATTATCGAATAGTAATTTCTTCTACTTCATAATATAGAACCCTCTGGAGCCTCGGCGAAAGAGGGTTTTTTTGTAATTTTCTCCAAAAGTCTATATGTATCAAACCATTACCAGCATAGGGAGGAAGTTCATGTCGGAGGCAAAACTCTTTAAGATCGGGTTTAACCTGTCACCGATGTACAGAAGATCCACGGGTAGAATTACAGTGGTATCCAAGGATCTATTGAAGATTGATATTAAGATTCCATTAAGTTATAAAAATCGGAACTATGTAGGTACAATTTATGGCGGAAGTTTGTATTCAGCAACCGACCCCATTTATATGGTGCAACTGATCAATATCCTGGGAAGTGACTATGTCGTTTGGGACAAATCTTCGGAAATCAAGTACAAACGACCCGCAAAAAAGATCGCTTTTGCAACTTTTGAGTTTACAAAACAGGAAATTGAGAACATAAAGGAAAGAGTGCGAACCGAAAATGAGTTTGATTTGATCAAAGATTTGGTGATTACGGGCCCGAATGATGAGGTATATTGCGAATTACAGAAAGTACTCTACATAGCTGATAAAGCGTATTACAAAACAAAAAGGAAAAAGAAAACACAAGAGAGATGAACTTGAAAGTCAATTTAGCAGATGTATTATTTTTGGATATAGAAACGGTTCCACAAGAAAAAGAATGGAGTCAAGTATCTGAATCTGCACAAGAATTGTACGCTAAAAAGACGGCTTATCAGAGAAAAGAGGAGATCAGTCCAGAAGACTTTTACGAACGTGCAGGAATTTGGGCCGAGTTTGGGAAAATCATCTGTATCTCGGTTGCCTACTTTAACAAACAATCAGAAAAGACCACTTTACGAGTCACCTCTTTTTCGGGAGATGATGAAAAGCAAATCCTAGTGGATTTCAAGGCACTTTTGGAAAGTCATTTCAACGGCCCAAAGAACTTACTCTGCGCGCACAACGGAAAAGAATTTGATTTCCCTTACATCGCTCGAAGAATGATCATTCACGGAGTCGAGCTGCCTAAAAAGCTTAATTTGTTTGGTAAAAAACCATGGGAAGTTCCACATTTGGACACCATGGAACTTTGGAAGTTTGGAGATTATAAGCACTATACTTCCTTGCAATTATTAGCTTCTATTTTGGGAATCCCTTCACCCAAAGATGATATTGATGGAAGCGATGTGGCCCGAGTTTATTACGAAGATCAGGATTTGGCAAGAATCGTGGAATACTGTGAAAAGGATACCGTCACATTGGCCCAATTGCTTTTACGCTTTAACAATCAGGAATTGATTTCTGAAGAAGATATAGTTAGAGTTTAAAGTCAAAACACCATACTGTCGAAACTATCTAAAAAACGTAATAGGGCTGTCATTTTGAGCGTAGTCGAAAAATCTCAATATTGATTATCAATAACTTAGATTTCTCCATTTCAGTCGAAATGACACCGATCCCAATTTTTTAGATAGCCTCCTCATTTTCCTACTCTTCCAACTTCATCGACAATTCCAGCCAACGTTCCTCTTTTTCTTCTAACGCATTGATAACTTCTTGAAGTTCTAGCGACTTTTCGGAAACTTCTTCAGCAGTCATATTGGGATCATTGAACAAATCCTCAATGGTCTTTTTCTTTTTTTCCAACTTCTCTATATCCTTTTCTAGCGCACCGAATTCTCTTTTTTCCAAATAACTCAGTTTGGATTTAGATTCTGTTTTTACAGTTTCTTTGGGTGTTTGCTTTTTTGTGGATTCAACAGGTTTTGAATCCTCGTAGGCTCTGAAATCTGAGTAGTTTCCCGGAAAGTTTTCAATGACACCTTCACCTCTAAATACGAAGAGAGAATCTACAATCTTATCCATAAAATACCGATCATGCGATACAACGAGTAAGTTCCCTGGAAAATCCAATAAGAAGTTTTCCAACACATTTAATGTAACCACATCCAGATCGTTGGTCGGTTCATCAAGAATTAAAAAGTTCGGATTTTGAATCAATACCGTACACAAGTACAAGCGTTTTCTTTCACCACCACTCAGCTTCTCTACAAAGTCATATTGCTTTTTTCGATCAAATAGGAAGCGCTCCAGCAATTGCGCTGCTGAGATTCTCCTTCCCTTGGTGAGTGGAATTTCTTCTCCAAATTCTTTGATTACTTCAATGACCTTTTGTCCTTCTTTAATTTGAATTCCTTTCTGGGTGTAATAGCCAAACTTGACAGTTTCACCAATGACTACCTTACCACCATCCACGGATTCTCTTTTGGTCAACAGGTTTAAGAAAGAGGATTTACCAGTCCCATTTTTTCCAATGATTCCAATTCTTTCTCCCTTTTTGAAGACATACTCAAAGCCATCTAAGATTTTGAGATCACCAAAACTCTTTTTTAAGTTGTGAAGTTCTACGATCTTACTGCCTAATCGCTCCATGTTGATTTCAAGCTGAACTGTATGATCTTTTCTTCTCTTCTTTGCTTCTTGCTTAATGACGTAAAAATCATCAATTCGAGATTTGGACTTAGTCGTTCTGGCCTTCGGTTGTCTGCGCATCCAATCCAATTCTTTCTTGAAGAGGTTTTTTGCTTTTTCAACAGAACTCGCTTCTTGGGCAATTCGTTCTTCTTTTTTCTCTAAGTAATAAGAGTAGTTCCCTTTGTATCGGTATAATTGGCCTTGATCTAGTTCCACGATTTCATTGCATACACGTTCCAAGAAATATCGATCATGCGTCACCATAAACAAAGTGATTTTCTCTTTTTTAAAGAAGGCTTCTAGCCATTCAATCATTTCTAGGTCCAGATGGTTGTTAGGCTCATCGAGAATCAAAAGATCAGGTTTGTTGATTAAAATGATCGCCAAGCTCAATCGTTTCCTTTGCCCTCCTGAAAGACTTCCTACTTTCTGAGTGAGATCATTCAGCTTTAATTTGGATAGGATTAAACGATATTGAGTTTCAAAATCCCACGCATTATGTTGCTCCATCAATTCAAAAGCTTTCTGATAGGCTTCCGAATCATTCGGGTTCTTTAAAGCTGTTTCATATTGTTTGATGATCGGAAGAATTTTATTCTCCGTAGCAAAAATGGTTTCTTCAATATTCAACGAAGGATCAAAGCTTTCTTCCTGTGATAAATAAGCGATGTGAATTCCTTTGCGTTGAATCACTTGACCCGTATCCGGAGCATCTTTTCCAGCTAAAATATTCAGAATGGAGGTCTTCCCGGTCCCGTTCTTAGCAACAAAAGCTACTTTTTGATCTTTATTGATGCCAAAGGAAAGGTCTTCAAACAAAGTTCTTTCTCCATAAGATTTCGAAATGTTTTCAACAGATAAATAATTCACTGGAATAAAGTTTTGACAAAGAAAACAAAAAACCCTGACTGTGTGGTCAGGGTTAATCTTCAATTAAGATTAGGGGGAGGGTCTTAATTAAATTAGGCTAACTTTTATAATATGTATGAAAAACAATTACACTGTAAATGTACAGCCAAATCAAAGGCTGCACAATACCATGATTTAGGGAAATTTTAGCCTCCCCAAAAACGGTGAAACCCTTTTAAATCATTGAAAACAGCAATTGATATAAAAGGAAAAACCCAAATCAGAACGATTTGGGTTTTCTAATGTTTTAATTAAGAATTAGGGGGTAGGCTTCTTAATTAAAAACTTAATAACATGTATAAAAAGAACAATAACACTGTAAAAGTATCGAGAATGAGAGTATTGCACAATACCATGATTTAGGGAAATTTTTGTCTCCCCAAAAAGGGTGAATTGAATTTAGACGATGTAAAACGGAAGAATTCTTTAAATAGAAAAACCCAAATCAGGACGATTCGGGTTTTCTAATATTTTAATTAAGAGTATAAGGGGTAGGCTTCTTAATTAAAAACTTAATAACATGTATAAAAAGAACAATAACATGATAAAAGTACCCAGAATACGAATACTTTACAATACCGTGATTTAGTGAAATTTTCACCTCCCCAAAAAGGGTGATATATAAAAGAGCCACGTGAAAACGTGGCTCTTTACTTTTAAATATGGTTGTCTATTTATTGCTTAATGAACTTTTGTAAGAAGGTTTCTTCCTCATCTGAAAGCTCAATTAGATAAACACCAGCCTTCAATGAACTTACATTGATGGAGTTGTTTAGCATTCTTCCTGCCAATACTTGTTTACCGCTTAAGTCGATAATTCTGTATCCAGAATTGATATTATGTTCAGGATTGATTCTTAAGATGTTTGCAACAGGGTTTGGATAAACGATCAAATCATCACTGATATTATCGTTTGTGTCTGTAGAGGTCACATTTGCTCCTAAAGCATATGTGTTGTCAGCTTTAGAAGAACTTCCAGTGATTCCTGTAATCGTTACAGCATCAATATAAACTCTATCTGCATTTCCAGAAGCGTCACACTGGAATCTGAATCCAGAGTTCGCTGCAAAGTTATATTGAGCAGCATCTAAAGTAATCGTGCTCTCATAGAATTGATTGTTATTGAAGTCAGTTCCTCTTGCCCAAGTTGCTACAGTGATCCAAGAAGATCCGTCAAAGAATCTTAACCAGAAATCTTCACCGTTTTCCATACTATTCGGATAGAAGAAGAAGTTCACTTCAACTTGATCGTATGAAGACACATCAACATTGTTCAAGGTCATAGAACTTGCTACTCCAGAATTGTCTCTAATTCGAATTGAGAAGCTTCCTTCATAAGATCTTCCTCCTGAATAACGGAAAGAATCACTTCCTCCGTCTACCCAGCCATCCCAGCCGGTTTCAAAGAAGCTAGCACTCAATACAGTACTACCTCCAGAACATGGAGCACAAGAAGATCCTCCACAGTCTACACCTGTTTCATCTCCATTCTGAATTCCATCAGAACATGTTGGAGCCGCCAAAGTAGTAACATTCGCTGTATTACTGTCACCAGAAATATTTCCAGCCGCATCTTTTGCTCTGACTGTGAATGAATACGAAGTATTTTCTGTAAGCCCAGTTACTTGATATGTAGTTCCAGTAACGCTCGCAATATTGCTACCACCTTGATATACATCATATCCGGTTACACCTACATTATCAGTAGAGGCATTCCAAGAAAGATCTGTGGTAGTTTCAGTTGTATTTGCTGCAGCCAATCCAGTTGGATTTGTTGGTGCCTGCGTATCAGGAGCTGCTCCGGCAATGACTACTGTATAGTCTTCAACTTCACCATAAGTGAATGACTGACAAGAAGTAGGAATTGCATTATAGCTCATAGAAACACGCATTCTCGTTGAGGTTTCCGTAGCACCTGCCGGTACCGTAAAGCTTCCAGAAACTGGAGTTGCCTGTGTTGGAGCCTGAGAGAATACTTGCTCACCTGCATCGGTAAAATCACCGTCTTTGTTATAGTCAATCCATACTGAATATCCTTCAGAGTAAATAGTTCCAGTCCAAGTTGGAGTTACCGTAATCGTATATTGAGTTCCTTTACTCAACGTGGTTGAAATGTTTGTGAAGTTAGTATAAAACTGTGCACCTGAAGCATTGTCAATTGTATTTAACTGAACACGTCCAATATATTCATCATTGATGTTTGAACTTTGAGAAGCACAATAGTTAATTGGTGTAGCATCGGTGGTTACATTCACGGTATTACTATCGCCAGAAACATTTCCTGCTGCGTCTTTCGCTCTTACGGTAAATGAATATGCGGTACTTGCCGTCAAGCCAGTTACTGAATAACTTGTATTTGCAGACGAACCAATTAAGCTTCCTCCTTGATATACGTCGTATCCAGTGACAGCTACATTGTCTGTGGATGCATTCCAAGATAAATCTACGCTAGTATCTGTCACATTAGAACTCGACAATCCTGTTGGGTTGCTTGGCGCTGTTGTGTCAGGAGCTGTTGTAGATGCGTTTACTGTATTACTTTGTGGTGATACATTTCCTGCAGCATCTTTCGCAGTTACGTAAAAGCTATAAGAAGTATTCGCAGTTAGACCTGTTGCTTGGTAGCTTGTTCCAGTTACGGTTGCAACGCTCGTTCCACCTTGGAAAACCTCATATTCAGTAACACCAACATTATCTGTGGATGCTGTCCAGTTCAAATCAATTGTATTTTCTGTCTCGTTAGAAGCAGTCAAACTAGTTGGTGCAGTTGGAGCCTCCGTATCTGGAGTTGAAGTTGCCGTAAAGCTACCTGTAAAAACTCCACGTCCGTACGTTGAAGCAATAATTTGGTTGTTATTGTCATCTCCGTTAATGGCCCAGTAATCGAAAGCAGTTACACTTGCATCGCTCATTCCATTATAAGACTGAACCCAAGTTGGACTAGACGCACTAAAGTTGGTTGTTGCCCAAACTCCTAATTGAGTTCCGAGGATCACCTCATCTGTATTCAATGGGTTTTGTAAGATGTCTCGTACTGGAATGTCTGGAAGATTCCCTTCTTTATTTGACCAGCTAGATCCACCATTAGATGAATACCATACGCTCGTTACTCCGTAGTTATGAATGGTAACAAACAAATCGTTGGCAGTTTCTCCCAAACGAACTGAGGATACAGATCCAACAAAAGGAGTGCTAATGGTCGTGAATGTTGCGCTGTTGTTTGTAACATTGGTCAATCTTAATAAACCTCCATTCGCCATACCCACGTACCAAGTATTGTTTGCAAAAGGCGAAGCTCTGAATGCTGTTGGTTTTGCATTTAAAGCAGCGTTTGTAAATGTTCCGCTATTATTTGCCGCTACGTTGATACTTCTAATAGAGAAACTTGTACCTGATGAGTTGTTGGTCAACAATCGGTTGGCATCACTGTCGTAATCCATTTGGTTTACGAAGTCTCCTGTGGTTTGACTATTTGCTAAGGTAGTGGCACCACCTTGTCTTCTACCCAAACCATTCCATGGTAAGTTAAACCTGTAGATGACGTTACGTACGAAAGTCGCAATTGCATATTGACCATCTTTATCAATAAATGTATAGAATCCATCACCATCACTCAACTCTTCAGAAGAATTGATTCCTGGAGCTGTATTTCCGTCTCTAAAAGCTTGTGTACCGTTGTCTTGAGCACCCGCAGAGAAGATCCCATTGGTGTCTCCATTTCCGTCAGGACCAATTCCTGCCTTTACAAACTGAGTTACATTATAGTTGTTATTTCTTGCACTAATGGCACTTGTGCTACTTCCTGAATTGGATAAACTTGATGCATAGTAAACACCACCATCCGTTCCAAAAACAGCTTGATTGTTATTCCCTGGACGGAATGTCATAGCATGCTGATCTGCATGAACTAAAGAAACTCCTAACCCCGCAAGATTGTTGTTGTTGGACCACTTAGAAATTTGAGTCCAAGAATCAGCACCATTGGTAGATCGGAACAAGTCAATACCACCAACATAAACAATATCGTCATTTGATGGATTTGCTTCAATAATTAAATCGTAAAAAGCTTGTCCTCTAGTAAAGTCATTTGCAGGAATTCCTGTGTCAACATCGTTCGGTAATGCTTTGGTTGAAACACTCGCGAACTTATTAGTTGTTTCATAAATATTTACGGGAGCTGCTGTAGAAGTCCCTTCTGTTAAAGCGTATAATTTGTTCGCATTGGATGCAGATGGTTCTAATTCAACTCTGTCGGAATTTGCTAATGGAGAAGCTCCAGCCTCTGTCCACGTCGTTCCGTTGGTTGTACTATAAACTCTACCACCACCAACGCCAAATGCATTTCCAATGGTTCCTACCCATAGGGTATTATCGGCACCAATTTCAAAATCATTTGGAATGTAGTAATAAGTTTCACTTCCTTGAACATTACTCATGTTTGCAGATTCAATTCGAGACCAAGTACTTCCATCGTCTGTAGAACGATAAATACCTGCAGTTTGTAAACCGAGCCAGTTAGATGGAGTGGAAGCATCGCCATATACAAATGCTCCTACAGCCACATATAATTCTGTATTTCCACCGTTATTCCATGCGATTACATCGTTTACATAAAAAATACCTGACAGGAATAAATTGGTTGAATTGAACGGAAAGGTCGCTGCACCAGCGGCTGGAATATTCACGGATGTCCAGTTGGTTCCTCCGTCAGTTGTTTTATAAACACCAGTACCTACTACATCTCCTGCAGTATATTGCTCACCCGTTCCAACATACCAAACATTGGAGTTGTTAGGGTCTACTGTGATAGAACTCACAGATAAGTTTCCAGGAACACCTGTTACTCTGGACCATTGTGAGCTGCTATTGGTAATATTCGTATTTACCCAAAGACCACCACTAACACCACCAGCATATACTGTGTTGTTTCCAGAATCGTTCGGGTCAAATAACATCACTCTGGTTCTACCTCCAATATTATTTGGGCCTCTTTCTTCCCATGCATTGGATCCATCACCAGGAGTTCTGTTTTGTGCTTTTCTTTCTTTGACAAGTTCATCTTGAGTCAATGTGATGTTTTCTGTACTCAATCTTCCCGTAGCTGGGTTGATGGTGAGTTCCCACATTTGCTCATAATATTTGTTAGGAGGTAGTCCTTTCAGCTTTCGCTCTGCTTTGGTTAACTGTAAAGTCTCTTTAAAGGGACTGTTATCCAAAAATTCCTTGTGAACTCTTCTCTTTTCTGCAATCTTTTTTGTTTCATAATAGTCCACGGTCTTCACTGTAATTACTGCTGCCAAGGCAACAGAAGCCAGACCACCTATTATGAATCTCACGTTACGTTTGTTCATAATGATTTGATTTACGTTAGTTGAAATAAATTGTGTTTCTGAACTTTGATTGAGGGGTGAGGATGTTAAGGCTACGTAGTTCAGTGACGTAGTGTGGGGGTAATGTCTAAGTCATAAAATATGTTTTAAGTTAATTTGAGATTTATCAGTGGATTTGTTATTTCGTTTTGGGGAAACTGTTAAAAACTCTTAAAAAAATAACAAATCGCTTCCAAATGTATATTATTGATACATATAATGCAATACCTGAAAATGGTGAAATTCGC
>CAZTFN010000079.1:0-13949 GCA_964612905.1 uncultured Flavobacterium sp.
TGAATCAAGGATTGAACATGAGAGATTCTGGATTGGATATTGCCTATGCATTGCGTGAAGCAGCCATCAAGGAGCAAAGAAATTCTTACAAGAATGCAACATCGAATGGATTTACGGTAGGTACCTATACCGAATTGATCCCAACAGCAGACTTGGTATTGAACTTAACACCAGACAAACAACATAGCAATGTTGTAAATACGGTAATGCCTTTGATGAAAAAAGGTGCAACCTTATCCTATTCTCACGGATTCAATATCGTGGAAGAAGGAATGAAAGTTCGAGAAGACTTAACAGTAATTATGGTCGCTCCTAAATGCCCTGGAACTGAAGTTCGTGAAGAGTATTTACGTGGATTTGGAGTACCAACATTAATTGCGGTACACCCAGAAAATGATCCAGAAGGAAAAGGTTGGGCACAAGCAAAAGCCTATGCTGCCGGGACTGGAGGACATAGAGCAGGAGTCTTAGAATCGTCCTTTGTGGCTGAAGTAAAATCTGATTTAATGGGTGAGCAAACCATCTTGTGTGGTGTGTTGCAAACAGGATCCATTCTATGTTTTGATAAGATGGTTGAAAAGGGAATCGATGCCAATTATGCTGCAAAGTTGATTCAGTATGGATGGGAAACTATTACAGAAGCATTGAAGCATGGAGGAATTACCAATATGATGGACAGATTATCCAATCCAGCGAAGATCAAAGCCTATGAATTGTCGGAGGAATTAAAAGAAATCATGCAGCCTCTATTTGCGAAGCACATGGATGACATTATCTCAGGTCACTTCTCAAGAACCATGATGGAAGATTGGGCAAATGACGATATCAACTTACTAACATGGCGAGAAGCTACAGGAGAAACTGCTTTCGAGAAAACTCCTTTGACTGCTGATGAGATTTCAGAGCAAGAATACTTTGATCATGGAGTCTTGATGGTAGCCTTTGTAAAAGCAGGAGTAGAGTTGGCATTTGAAACCATGGTGAGTGCTGGAATTATTGAAGATTCGGCGTATTATGAGTCATTGCACGAACTGCCATTGATTGCAAATACCATCGCTAGAAAGAAATTGTACGAAATGAATCGCGTAATTTCTGACACAGCTGAATATGGATGTTACTTATTTGATCATGCAGCAAAACCATTGTTAACTGAGTTTATGAAGTCTGTAGATACAGATATCATTGGAACTTCATTCTCGGCATCGAATCAAGTAGACAATGCACAATTGATTGAAGTAAACGAAGCGATTAGAAGTCACGAGATAGAAGCAGTTGGAAAACGCTTACGTGGAGCCATGACGGCTATGAAAGCGTTTAGAACAGAAGCAAAAACAGAAGCTGTACTCGCGTAGCGGAGTACCCAGTTGGTAGTCGCAGTGGGCAGTGAACTCAAACTGAAAACTGCGACTGTCCACTGAGACTGAAAATTGAGACTGAAGACTGAAAAAGATTGGAAACGAAACTCACATATCAACCCACCATAGAAGCAGTTCAAAAGGCAGCAGCCAATTTGTCGAATGTGGCCTTAAAAACGCCATTGGTCAAAAATGAACGCTATTCCAAAGAGTTTGATGCAAATATTTTGTTCAAACGAGAAGATTTACAATTGGTTCGCTCGTATAAGATTCGTGGTGCCTACAATAAGATATCATCACTTTCAGAGGATCAACGTGCCAAAGGAATTGTCTGTGCTAGTGCTGGGAATCACGCACAAGGTGTTGCTTTGTCGTGTAAATTGCTTCAGATTTATGGAGTGATTTACATGCCATCACCAACACCTAAGCAGAAGATTACTCAAGTGAAGATGTTTGGTGAGGACTATATTGAAGTGGTGTTAATAGGCGATTCATATGACGACGCTTCCTATGCGGCAAAACTGGATTGTGAGCGATTACAAAAAACATTCATTCCGCCTTTTGATGATGAAAAAATCATTGAAGGTCAGGCCACGGTTGGACTGGAAATCTTGGAACAATCTCAGGAGAAGATCGACTATATTTTTCTTCCTGTTGGAGGAGGTGGATTGTCGGCAGGCGTTGCCTCTTATATCAAACAACTCTCTCCAGAGACGAAAATCATTGGAGTTGAACCCGATGGAGCACCTTCGATGTCTACATCCATCAGAAGAGGTGTGAACACTGCCTTGCAGAACATAGATAATTTTGTGGATGGAGCCGCGGTGAAACGTGTTGGAAATTTGAATTTCCCTCTTTGTAAGCAGTATTTGGACGGTATGGTCACAGTTCCTGAAGGAAAGATATGTCAAGTAATTCTGGACTTGTACAACAAAGATGCAACCGTAGTGGAACCTGCTGGCGCCCTAAGTATTGGAGTTTTAGAACAATACAAAGAAGAACTTCAAGGGAAAAATGTGGTTTGCTTGATTAGCGGATCAAATAATGATATTACGAGAACTGCTGAGATCAAAGAAAGAGCTTTGTTGCACGCCAACTTGAAGCATTATTTTATCATCAAGTTTCCTCAAAGAGCAGGTGCCTTGCGAGAGTTTGTAGCCGATATTTTAGGTCCAGATGATGACATCACACATTTTGAATACACAAAAAAAACCAATAGAGAAAACGGAGCAGCAGTCGTTGGATTGGAATTGAAATCAGCCAACGATCTACAGCCCTTAATTTCTCGTATGAAACGCCACAACTTCTTTGGCGACTATCTCAACGATAAACCCGACTTATTTCAATTTTTGGTGTAAGCTCTCGTCGGATTCAATACCTGAATCATACAAGAATTAGATATACGTTTCAAATTCAACGATAAGATTATTAAATAAGAAATCCATAACCCTTTTATGGATTCTTCATTAACTTTACATCACAAACCAGATTGATGATGAACACGATAAATAAAACATCAGAAATTCCAGAAAAATTTCAAATAAAAGAGACAATCTCTCAGTCCACATACCTTGTTGACGGAAGATTGAAACCATGGAATGGAGAAACAGCAGATGTGTTTTCAACCATTTCATCTACAGAAGAATATCAGAAAACCTTATTAGGAACCGTTCCTCAATTAGGTGAAACTGAGGCCTTAGAAGCTTTGGACGCAGCTTGTAATGCTTATGACAAGGGAAAAGGGGAATGGCCTACTATGAAAGTATCCGATCGAATTGCACATATGGAAAAATTTGTATCACAAATGAAAACCAAACGTGCAGAGGTCGTAAAACTTTTGATGTGGGAAATAGGAAAGAGCTTAGCAGATTCAGAAAAGGAATTTGATAGAACAATCGATTATATCTACGATACCATTGAAGATTACAAGCAAATGGATCGAGATTCAGCAAAATTCCATAAACAAGGTGGAGTGCATGCACACATTCGTCGTGGGCCGCTAGGAGTGGTATTGTGTTTAGGCCCCTATAACTACCCATTAAACGAGACCTTTTGTTTGTTAATCCCTGCCTTAATTATGGGGAATACAACGATTTTCAAACCAGCAAAGTTTGGAATCCTATTGATGTCGCCGTTATTGGAAGCATTCCAAAACAGTTTTCCAAAAGGAGTGGTGAACGTGATTTACGGACGTGGAAGAACGCTGGCAACACCTATTATGAAATCAGGTCGAATTGATGTCTTAGCATTGATTGGACACAGTACTTCGGCAAAAGCATTGCAAGTGCAACATCCAAAGAGCAACCGATTACGTTTGGTGCTTGGTCTAGAAGCCAACAATCCAGCCATCGTTTTACCAGATGCCGATTTAGATTTGACCATTCAAGAATGTATCGCAGGAACTCTATCGTTTAATGGTCAACGTTGTACCGCATTGAAGCAAGTATATGTACATGAGGATATAGTAGAAGAATTCAATGCACGATTTACAAAAGCTGTGGATGCTTTGAAGTTCGGAAACCCGTGGGAGGAAGGAGTGAAGCTCACACCACTTCCAGAACCCAACAAACCTGAATACATCCAAGGATTGATTGATGATGCCTTAGACAAAGGAGCAAAGATCATCAATGCAAAAGGAGGAGAGACTACCGAGAACTATATTTTCCCTGCAGTGTTATATCCCGTAAATAAGGAAATGGAGGTATTCCATGAAGAGCAATTTGGACCCGTAGTTCCCATCATTCCATTCAAGGATATTGATGAGCCATTAAACGATATCGCTGATTCTAACTACGGTCAGCAAGTAAGCTTATTCGGAGGAGATGTGGAAACCTTATCACCGTTAATTGACAACTTGGTGAATCTAGTATGTCGAGTAAACTTGAATAGTTCTTGTCAACGTGGTCCTGATGTCTATCCATTTACGGGAAGAAAAGACTCGGCTGTAAGCACTTTGAGTGTACACGATGCATTGCGTTCGTTCTCCATTAGAACGTTTGTAGCATCCAAAGACACAGTCCATAACAATAAAATTTTAGAAGAACTATTAGAGAAGAAGTCCTCGAATTTTATTAGTACAGATTATATTCTCTAACTGTCATTCTCATTTGGTGACTGAGCGGAGTCGAAGTCACAATTGAAAAAGTCTTATCATAATAACAAAAAGTAAAAAACCCACCAATCGGTGGGTTTTTCTATACTATTGACTCAAAATAAGTTAGGCGAGAACGGAGCAATGATAGGACCTGTTAGTAAGGCTTTCTCATATACATCGACCTAGTTTCTTATATTTGCAAACGCTACAAACCACCATTGAAATGTCTGAAAATACCATTCGCAATTACGTCAAATCTGTACTCGACAATATGCCAGCAGATTGGCTCAATCTGACGACGCATAGACTGGATATTTATAATGAAGAATTCGCCAAGTCCGAGTTTTTATTATGCTTAGAAGGACTTTTTATCGGTAAGAAAGTGAGTGAAGAGACGCTGAATGAATTACCAACGGCGTACGATTATATTCGATTGGGACACCCACTATCTAGTTTTCTCGAATGGAGTATTGGAAAATTTAATGAGATAGTTCCAAAATCTGTGATTAGTTTTTCATCCAAAACAACTCCCATCTTGGCGGTGCTAAGGAAAAATTTATTAGAGAACAAACAGACAAAGATTTATGCGAAGAAGTTACCAGAGCATTTCGATGCTGACGTTATTCGTAGGATTTATGGATACGAATTTGAAATACTGAATCCAGAAAACTATATAGAAGATCAAAACTTCGAGGGAAGCACAATTTTGATCTCGGAAAATGAAGATGTGTTTCGTTTTGATATGAGCTCAAATTTTGATTTCTATATCAATGTGAATGATCAATTGGGAGGTGTGATTGTGATGAACGATGGTAATGAAGACTATGTTTCAGAGATTCAACATGTACGAAGAAGAGAAACCATTGCCATGACACCGGCAAACTGTTTGATTGCTTTGCAAAGGTTTATGAAAATTGAAGAGACGGCTATTTCATCCGATTATAAAGAGAACAAAGAGTCCGTATTGAAAACTGTTCAAGAAGTAAATGGAGTCAATACAAAAGCAATTGTGGGATCCAGTGGATTGTCTATTCAGTATGCTATTATGATGGGGTTGATTCATGATGCTCATGAGAACCATCAAGGCAAACCTATTAAGTTTATAGTACCCACCAATTGTTATGGAGGAACCAACGATCAAGCACGACGGGTAGCAGCCTGTCTAGATCATGTAGAAATCATTGACCTTTTGGTTGATGGCGATTATGACATGGTACAAAGCTTAGATCAAATATTAGACAAAGTCGCGGCAGAAGATGCTGTTCCTTATATTATCGCTGAAATTCCAACCAATCCTAGAGTAGAGGTTCCAGACTTAGAACAGCTGAAAAATGTGTTAAGTCAGGAACGCAAAACGAACTCAGGAGAAATAGCCATTGATCCCGTGTTTATTCTAGATCAAACTTTTTGTCCCAATGTTCATTTCTTAGGAGAAGGTAAAAAGCTATCTGCAGTACGAACCATTTCCTATGCAAGTGGATCTAAGTTTCCAAGTGGAGGAAAATGTACTGCGGGATATTGTATTGGAAATGAAAAAACCGATAGCTTAATGGAGAAAATCGAGCAGCATTTATTGCTATGCGATAATGAAGCCACTCCATTACAATATGAGATACTGGCAGAACAATTGCCATCCATGATTCAAAGAATTCACAATGCTTACTTAAATACTCGTGAGTTTGTAAATTATATTGAAGCAACCTTGCCTGAAGCCAAAATCAATTTCGTTTCTTCAGAATTGGCTGCGCAAGGATTTACACCTTCCGTATTCTCACTAGACTTACCTACAAAAGGGGATACAGATAAAGAAAGGGAAAGCTACAAACGAGCTTTGAATTTAAAACTCATCAATCGTATGATTGGTGAGGTTCCTAACGAAAGCAAGTATTGTGTCAGTTACGGACAACTAAAAGGTTGTTATTGGACCATCCCAGCAACCTCTACACAAGGAACCACCAAAGAAGGTGATAAAGACTATATTGCTCGTGTAGCAGTATCTCCTGACTTGGACATAGAAAAACATAAAAATGTCTTTTTAGATTTTGTGAAGGAACTGTAAAAGATTCTTGTAATCATCTTAAAAGAGAACAGAATAATAGGCAAAACCCACCCAAAGGTGGGTTTAAAGTTGAATTTGTTTTCAATGTCAAAGTTGAAAAGTGAGATGGAATAGGCTTCAAATAGAAGATATTATTTTGAAATCAGATGTATCCTCGTCTCCTAAATTAAATTCTAAATTACCATTGTGCCTTCTCAAACCTCTAGTTTCATTCTCTGAATTCGTATGTAGGAATCGAAAAGTGTCTTCAATTGGATTATAGCTTATATCCCAATACTCAACCAACCAAGGAATCTCTTCTTGGTCATTGAAATCTTGATTGAAATACTTTTCATCAGAAACAGCAAGAAACAAGCCTTGAAAAGTTATATTAAAATTCAAGTGGGGTACTCTGATATGTTGATCTAAAGAGAAACCTCTTAATAACCATTTTCCCGAAGGTTCTAAAATTAGTAGAAAATCATATGTAGCATCTTTGTTGTTTTCTCCGAATAGCGCAACTTTAAACGAACACGGAAATGGTTCTTCTGATCCTAGACGCCTAGCGAAAGACCAATGTTCATTATCTCCAAGACTGAGAAATCTATAGCTTCCGGAAGGTTTGGTTAGTTCCAAGCATATTCTTCCACCATTATAAATATATTGAAGAGTCTCTGGAAGATATTGATTTCTAATTTCTTTGGATGTCAATTCTTCATAATCAATTTCTGATTTTTTCAGAACTACATTAAGTGTATTTTCAATATAAATATCCCAAGCATCTTGATCACATATACCTTTATTTTCTTCATAGAAATAAATGATGTCTCTTGCTGCATCAGCCAAGAGCAAATATTGCTCAGAGATAATTTGATAGCCAAAGTTAAAACCCTCTACATACTCTGTTAATGAAGAGAATTCGGAAACTCCTGTATTGGTCATATCAGAATATGCTTTTAAATACTGTTTTACATTGGTTTCATTCGCTTCAAATAACCTGATGAACTGGTCTATTTTCTTTTTCACTTCAGTGATGGGAATATCTTGCCCCTTTTTAGTGGCAATGGCTTTTTGCGTTTGTAACTTTCTATTCAGTTGTTTGGAAGTAGTAATCGTGGCAGACAGATTATAGGTTAATTCATTTTTTTCAATGACAACTGCTAAGACATTGGATAAGTTCAAAATTCTCGTATTACATTCTGCAATTGTTTCTTGTAGTTTTTCAATAGGGTCTGGTTCAAACAATCCAACAATGCTGAGCAATGGGCTCAGTACTTCCGATAAACCTGGTATGGGTAAGGTCTCTACAACGGTGATGAATTTAATAATATTTTCGTCTATGGGAAGTCCTTCTTCCTCTGCACGTGTGTTATTATTTACGGTTTCCATAAATGAATATTTTTAAATTAGTTTTTAGTTCTAGAAGATATATTCAGAATTGAACATTTTTCTCGAATTTAGTTTAAGTACGTCAGGGTTAAATATGATAGTTATAAACTTAGTGGGATAAAATAAGAGTTTCTATACTCATCAGCGTTTTCTTGACAAGTTATTAGTTCGTTTTCTTCTACTAAAGTCATCCTATCATAATCACTTTGAACATCATCAGACCATTGAAACTGAAAAGTATTATTTTCTGGGTTATAATTGACATCCCAAGTCTCAATGAGCCAAGGTACTTCATCATTAGAAACGTTTGGATCAGATTCCGTGGAATTTGAAACAGCATATCTACGCTTTAAACCCTTATAATCAAAGAATATATTGGGGACCCTAGCCTTTTCCACTCCTTGGGATACTAACGCCCATTTTCCGGAAACGAAGTTTAATCTGACGAGATAATAGAAATCTGGAGTTTTAACGTCATCTCCCAGTTCGACTGTTCGAGTGAAGGTGAATTTATAAGGATATTCTGAAATATCTTCATCTTCAGTTGGTGAAATAGCATCTTTACTCTTTCCCCAATTAAAGTAAAGGCTATTTGAGCTTTGCAATTTCATCTTAAATAATCTACCCTCATAGATTATTCTAATTATTTCAGGTAAGAATTTATTTCGGATTTTTTCGGACATAATGTCCTCATATTCTTTTCCAACTTCTTTTAACATAGGGTTGAGATCGTATTCAATATAACTATCCCAAGCATCCTGATCGCACATGCTTTTGTTGTCTTTATAGAAATACAGGGCATTTCTTGCTGCTTCCGCCAAGACCAAATACTGTTCCGTAATAACCTGATATCCAAAGTTAAAACCGTTTACATAATCTGTTAAAGGGTAAGGCCCACCTTTCTGCTTGGTATATGCATCCATGTATTGTTCAATGTTGGAGACATTCTGATCAAAATATAGCTCTATCTGATCCATTTTCTCGCTTACTTCGTCAATCGATACTTTTTCTCCTTTCTGTTGGGCAGTTTTTAACTCTGTATTAAGATTTACCTCCATGAGACGAGCATCAGTAATTGCCTTGGACAGATTGTTGGTCAAATCATTCTCTTCTGTTACGATGGCAAAAACGTTAGGTAAATTGATAATATCTTTATTACATTTATTAATTTCGTCTAGCACATCGTCCATGGGATCAGGACCAAAAACTTCTACAAAAGTGAGAAAAGTTCCCAATGCATCTGAAAGTCCAGGAATGGGCAATGTTTGTACTACTTCAACAAAACCTATGATGTCGTCATCAATTTCTAAGAGTTCATCATTCGTCAGCTCGTTTTTCTGAATATTTTCCATGTTTAATTATTTTACCGTGAGCTTTCAAGATATAATATTTTATCTAGATGTCAGAATATCAGTATGATGGTCGTTTTTTAACCCTCCGAAACTTTAGCAAAGAGCTTATAAAAGGAAACCCCACCAATTGGTGGGGCTGAGTTATTGTTCTTTCAAATAAGAACTCAAATAAATAAGAAGTTTTTTAATTCAAATCAGCAACTAAAATATTCCAAACATCAAATTCAGTGGAAATAGGATCTGCATCTTCATCACCATAAATGAGATACATTTTATCATTTAAAATACACATTTGATGAATGGTTTCAAATCCACTGGCATTCATCAAATTGGTTGGAATTTCCTCATACGTATTAGTCATCGTATCAAATACACCAATGGTTGGTTCTCTTCCAATGGTAATTCCGTTGGCATCTCTGATTAATTGTGAACCAGCAACGTAAATCAAGTGTTCAACTTCTTTGACAAAGGTAAAATCGATTTCCTTGTTCATTTCAAAACTCTCGACATTAGCAGGAGCTGTAACACTAACTTTATATATTGTTTTGGAAGGAGAATCTCCGAAAAGTTCTTGGCTTCCTCCAAAAACATACAAGTGATTGTCTACAATGGTTCCTCCAGCACCACTTTTGGGTTCTGGTAACGTTGCAAAATCAGTGAAGGTTTGTGTGTCTTGATCAAACTTTACAATCTTCTTTCGGTTTTCTTCCGCATTGGTTACTTGACCTTCATATCCTCCTATGAAGAAAATTTCATCATTTATGACCGTTGTTCCGTGTCTTGAAAAGAAATAAGGACCCTGAGGATAGTCTAATCTAGTAGGAGGATCGTTCAAATTCAATCTGTTATATACATTCGTTTTGATACCTCCAACAATAAACACCTCATCACCAATAATGATACATCTTCTCGTGGCAAATCCTCCTGTGTTCGTTATATATTCAGAAACTAAACCGTTACCCACATCCAATTTTAAGATTCTTTCAGGACTCGGTTCAAAAGGTATCGTTAATCGATCTTCTCGTAAGGTAATTAGGATGCTATTGTCTGCAAAAGACCCGATCATACCCGGAGCTCCAATTAAATCCGTTTCAATGGTATAAGCATTGGTAAAATTCAGCATTGTGGGAGGCTGAGTCAACATGGAATAGATTTTCTTTACTAGCGTGAGTTGCAAAGTTGCCTGACCAGAAATAAAGGTTGCTGATAAGGTACCATCATCATTCAGCGTAAAATTTAATTCTGGCGAATTTGTCGATATCTGAGTAGCACTTTCTGCAGCATACGAGAAATCTGAGGAGTAACTTGTTGTGTATAGCTGCGAAAGTGTCTCTTGTTCGTTTGTAGCTTGCATATTGATATCATATCGCTTTTTCCATTCAAACGTTCCTGTTTCACCAGATCGTGTAAAAATGAATTCATCATCCTTCACATTATAATGTTCGGTAATATCCAATTGAGAACTTCCTGTATTCAAAATAGCATGATCAATTGCCCAAGTCTTTGAAGTACTTGTACATAGGATAGCAGTGTTTTCTTCTCTCAGAGCATTTAGCGTGTCCACTTCATTCATAATTTCATCAGGAAAGACTGTATTCCGAATACAAGAAGATGCCATCAAAAGCAATAAGATCAGAAAAGGAGTATTGATTTTTTTCATCATGATTTTTTAGGTATTTATTCAATAGTCTAAGCAATGATGAAAAGGTTGCGTGGACTTTTATATTGGGAACCGCTCAAAAGTTTTTGCAGCAATCAGCGCAACCTTTTTTAGAAGAAATAGACTTTGTAATTGAAACCTAAAAAATTATTACAATGAAAAAACTTGCCTTAACATTTGCTTTCATAACCCTTTCCATGACCATCCAATCACAGAGTTTTATTGAAGCTTTAAAAATAGCGAACAATGGAACTTTAGGGACTCTAGACAATATCAACGGAGCTACGAATGGAGAATTTAGAACCTTGACTGGAAATGAGTTTGAATGGTCCAAAATCATGGGAGTCTTATATCAATTTGACGATATCCGATTCGGAAAACTTGCCTTAGATGGATCCAATCTATTATTTGACGAACTGCAAGATAATGCAAAGATTTACCTAGATAGCATCGTGCTAAATTTTAACCAAGTCAACTACAATATTCAGAGAGATCAGTTTTTCACGTCTTATGAAAAGGACTCTGTATTTGTATTTGATTTCAATCTGGTTAAGAAGGTTCGAGTCTCAGGAAGAACCTTCAAACGTCAGTTCAATGCGGTTAGAGGAATGGAAGAAACCTATGAAGTGCTATTTCAAGGAAAGGGAATAAGCCTTTTAAAAAACTATGATGCTCGGTTCATTCAAGCATCTCCAAATCCAATGGTCAATCGAACGAGAAACAAAATTAAAATTAGCAAAATCTACTATTTGGAAATCAATGGGAAAATGATTCCTATAAAGCTGAGTAAGTCATCCATTTTAAAATCCTTGGGTAAACAGAACGATGCAGGACTCAAAAAGATCATCTCTGAAGAACGGTTAAAATTAAGAAGGGAAGAAGATGTTGTTCGGTTGCTACAGTACCTAGAAAACTTGTAGAAGCTTCCAATTTTCTTAAAGACCTTGCTGAAAAGTGAGGTTTTGTTTTTTGTCCCTTGTGGGGACTACAGGTGTGTCAATGATTAGGGTAAACCAGAGGATTTTCTTACAAAAAAGAATCAATTATTACGATTGTTTAGTAACTATTGAAATCACTACTTATAGGTATGGTAAGATTGAATTTAAGTTGTTTAATTGGTTGAATAAATCAATTAATGACCAAAAACTTATGAAATCCTTATTATCAATAGTACTCGTTTTATTCATTTCCCAAAGCATTCATGCACAAGAATTAAAAGTTGTGTCTTCTTCCGATTTGAAAGACCCACTAATAGACTTAAATACTCAATTAAAAAAGTCCAAGTTGGATTTGAAGGTTTCATCAATATATAGTAAAGATTTATTAGGTATTGAAGTGAAGTTTGTCAAATATTCAGATGACTTTAATTGCTGCATACTGCCAAAATGCAAATGTGAAAAGCTAGATTGTAAGATTAAAGAGCAAAGAAAGCAATGTTGCGACTCTTGCTTTGAACCAGGAGGATTTTCTTCGGACAAAAAAATGCGGGGAGTTGATTTACTACCCGGTATGTATGAGGCTTTGTTTAAAACGAGTAATGGAATCATCAAAAAGCCTTTCAAGGTCGAGCCAGGTAAAAAGTATGTTCTAAAGCTTAACAACTAAAATAGGATGGCGAAGTTGTCTGAGGAAGAATTGGTCAAATTATCGGAGAAAGTTTCTGAGTTATTACATGAAGACGTTAAAGACAGAATCTCGACCAATGAAAAGGAACGTGGTAAATTACTGGCCGATCTCAAGAAAAAAGACCCCAGCAATTATTATTCATGGTTAAAGCACCCACTTCTATTGATTGTGTCTGGTTTTTTATTTACTGGGATTCTTGGAGGTTTATTGAATTTCCATATCCAACAACAACAAGTAGAGAAGCAATATGAAATTACAAGAGACAAAGAAGTTGTAAAAGATGCCATTCAAAGTTTGATTACGTTCTCCGATGATTCTCAAAAGTATTTATCACTTTCATCAGAATTTTATGAAATGTACAATGATATTCAGGTAAAAGATACAGTCAGAGCTTTGTCAAAGAAAGAAGATTCTCTTTTAGGAGCAAACCTACGGATTCAGTACACAAAAATGCGAAATGCAAAGTTTGAAATTTTCAAGAATGCTGCTTTGTTAAAGACGAAATACTCTATTTATTTTAGTAAGAATGATTCTATAACCCGTTTTCTTGCGAAGGCAGATAGAAAAGTGAATTTAGTAGATCTGGTAGCGGAAAATTTGAGTGAATCCTACAATTCTCAAAGCTTGATAAGAAAGAAAAAAGGGAAATTTGATTCTATTCATATAGGGTTGAGAAAAGAAATTATTGATTTAAAGGAAGCAAGACAGAAGGTGATCAATCAAGTGTGGTTAGAAACCAATAATAAAAGTCCACAGACTGATGATTCTATTTCCATTGTGGGAAGAATCGTGATCATTTTTACATTAATATCCTTGGGTCTGTTTGGATTGATATTAGGAATCGCCAAAGCGTTGATGAGAACGTCTTCGGGTTAAGGACATAGAGTGATCCAAAGTTCCTAGGATGATCCCTTGACTTTCCCTGTTCAAATCCCTACCTTTAAAATCGAACCCGTTACGTCCCCAACGTAAAATAAACAAAGAATTGTCACCCTGAACTGGTTTCAGGATCTTTCGGTATCTAAAAAATTGCCAGCTATTTCGGCTAAATTACGTCTTAGGTTTTAGGGTTGCTTAATAACCGCATACTAAATGTAATTCGACTAAATATTATGGAAATTATTAACCCTTTTTTTGGGACCTTAATTGTCATTCTATTAATACACCATTGGCCGTTATGGTTTGGAGTTTTTAATTTTGATGATTACAGCAATTTAGACAATAAACTACTTTTTGTACAAGATTATATCGTTAAGAATATCACATGGGAATCATTTATCATAGATACTTTACAGGCAATAGTTTTTATGCTGGTGGGATATTTAATAATTGTTTTTACCAGAAGCGTTGTTTTATGGGTAGAATTTTGGTTGATGCCTTTTATAACTGGTAAAATTGTTAATAAAAATGTAGTTATTAAAAGTGAGTACGACAA
>CAZTFN010000080.1:0-13947 GCA_964612905.1 uncultured Flavobacterium sp.
GCAACTTCTTGCACGGCTTGTAAAAATTCTGGTTCATGGCCGTTTCTTTTCTTGACCATGTCCATAAAAGCATTGATTTTTGCTTCCATTTGCGAGTATGATTATTGGTTTATTTGTTTGTTGGACGCAAAGATAGTTTTTTTCATACACCTCATTGCGTTTTTCTATGTTTTGTTTCGCTTGTAAGGTACTAATTTCAAACGTTTTCGTAAAGCATTTAGGATTCTCTATTTTTCAGGATTTGAATCTTGCGAAAAAATGTAACTTTGTCGTCTTATTATCCGTAAGAAATCATGCTAGATAAGGTAAAGGAACTATTAGGAGAAGTAAATGCATTTCACTCTGCATCGAAGGAGGAAATTGAAGCATTCAGAATCAAGTATTTGGGAAGCAAAGGGCTTTTGAAAGGCTTGTTCGCAGAATTTAGAAATGTAGATGCTGAAATGAAAAAAGACTTCGGTCAAGCCTTGAATAACTTGCGCAAAGCGGCGGAAGGAAAGGTTGCTGAATTGAATGAGGCCTTAGAAAACTCTCAGGAAGAAAAGACGGTTTATGGAGACTTGACGCGTCCTGCTGAGCCCATTCAGTTAGGAGCTCGACATCCAATTTCTATCGTAAAGAATCAAATCATTGAGGTATTCAATAGAATTGGGTTCACTGTTTCAGAAGGCCCGGAGATTGAAGATGATTGGCACAACTTTACCGCTTTGAACTTGCCAGAATACCACCCAGCAAGAGACATGCAGGATACATTCTTTATTGAGAAGAACCCTGACACTTTGTTGAGAACACATACGTCTTCTGTTCAGGTTCGATATATGGAAAATAATGAGCCTCCTATCAGAACTATTTCTCCAGGAAGAGTGTTTAGAAATGAAGATATTTCCGCAAGAGCACATTGTATCTTCCACCAGGTAGAAGGTTTGTACATTGATACAGATGTTTCTTTTGCTGACCTCAAACAAACCTTGTTGTATTTCACGAAAGAGATGTTCGGAAAGTCTAAGATTCGTTTGCGTCCGTCTTATTTCCCATTTACGGAGCCTAGCGCCGAGGTAGATATCTACTGGGGGTTGGAAACGGAAACAGATTATAGAATTACCAAAGGAACTGGATGGTTAGAAATTATGGGTTGTGGAATGGTAGACCCTAATGTTTTGGATAATTGTGGTATCGATTCTTCAAAATATTCAGGTTATGCCTTTGGAATGGGAATTGAGCGTATTGCTATGTTACTGTACCAAATTCCAGATATTCGAATGTTCTATGAGAACGATGTGCGTTTCTTAGAGCAGTTTAAGTCTGTACTGTAGTGAAAAAAGACATTCAAATTCCCGAAGTTTCTGGAGTCAAAGTCGCCGTTGTTTTTGAATACAATGATATTTATAAAACGGACGACTGGAACGTATATATCATCAACGAAAAAGACGTTGCTATAGAAATGGTGGTGATTGTTTCTAAAGGTTTTGACGACAAAGATCAAACTTCAGTGATGCGAAAGCGATTGGATTCTTTACCAGCAAATTCATTTGCGAAAGTAGAAATGATTCAGCCAGAATTATTCAAACTAAACAATCAGTTCCAGGTTTCTTTTTTTGAGGGAAATCAGTTGAAAGATAAAACCTTTACCTTTGCTAAAAACTCCATCAAAGAAGGGAGTTTACGAATGATTTCTTCTTTGAATAAAAGAGGCATTTTAGCAAAGTAAAAAGTATTAAAATAAAGATCCCGCCCTTCTGCGGGATTAGTTCAACTAACAATTTTGAGTTCTTCTCACGAAGTTCGCAAAATTGAGTTTCACTAATAGTCATGGCAAAATTCTACGACAAACTTTCAAGCAGACTTCAAACATTTATTAAAAACCAAAAGATTTTCTTTGTTGCAACGGCTCCTAAGCAGGGAAGAATCAACTTGTCTCCAAAAGGTATGGATTCGCTTCGTGTTGTGAACGAAAATAGAGTGCTCTGGTTAAATGTTACAGGAAGCGGCAATGAAACTGCTGCACACATTCTAGAAAACCCCAGAATCACTCTTATGATGTGTTCTTTTGAAGGGGCTCCGAATATCTTAAGAATCTATGGAAAAGGTAGAGCTATTCACCCGGGAGATGCTGATTGGAATGATGTTGTTGGTTTGTTTCCCGAAACACCTGGAACTCGACAAATCTTTGACATTACCGTAGAATCAGCTCAAACTTCCTGTGGGATGTCTATCCCTTTTTTCGAATACAAAGGAGAGCGCGAAGAACTGAATGATTGGGCTCGAGAAAAAGGAAATGAGGGGATACAAAAATACTGGCAAGACCGAAACCTTACCAGTATTGATGGAAAACCAACAGGTCTTCAATAATCTATAGTTTTACATACTTTCTAGCTCTCGTTTTCTTAAAGGCAGACATGTCTATTTTATAGAGTTTTCTGGAAGGTCTTACTTCAAAGTCTACATTAGTGAATCCTCCCAAAATATAAAGGCTGTCGTTATAGAAATAGCTTTTAGATCCTTGCAGCCCTAAATCTATTAAGTAACTTTTTAACTCTTTCGTTTCTGTATTGTAGGTCAACAATTTTCTGTTTTCAAATAAGAAAATCGTTTTGTCTTTTTTGGTCACTGCTGGTTTTTCAAACTTGTACAGCAGTTGTCCTTCCTTTCTGAATTTACCTGTCACCAAATCAATAGAAGTAATGGTACTGGATTCTTTATTTTTTTCGCTGTTAAAGAAATACAATCGATCTCCTACCAAACAGGTAGATACATCTCCCCTAGTTGGAATCTCTGCTAATTCATACCAGAGACCCGTTTTTGGGTTGTGCATATGCACCTTTTGAGTGAATATTTCTTTTCCTCTTCTCTTTTTCTTAATAGAACCTCCTAGGGCAATGATTCTATCTTTATATGCAAAGGTTTCCAACCCAACAGCACGATGAGGGTTTACGTCGTCAACTTGTAAGCTTTTAGACTCCAAATCAAAAACCTCTACTTTTTCATCAAGGTAGATGTTTCTTCTATTTTTTGACAAACGCTTTCCTCCTAAAATGTAGGCTTTGTTTCCAACGACCGTGGCGCTATGGTTAGATCTCTTTCTCAATTCGATGTCTTCTTTTTCCCATCTTTTGCTATTGAAATCATAGGAATAGATATCTTCACTGTGGTCAAAATAAGATCGGAAGTTGTTGGCTCTTCTGAAGAAAAAAGTCATTGGGCTAATTCCTCCGCCGCCGAAATCGCTTAATCCTGCTTCGGAAGTTTCTTGAAAAGCCTTTCTAAAGACATCTACTTCGAAAGAGCGATCACCTCCAAATACGTAGAGCTTATCTCCTTTCGTTACGGATGCAAATGAATGCAACTTTCTTGGCATGTCTGGAAGTTCTGTAAACTTTAATTTGTTGTCTCCCTTGCTTCCAACCACAAAAACTTCTTGAAGATTGATTTGTCTTTTGGCTAAATAAATTGTTAATCGCTCCTCTTTTTCAAAAGGGAATTCTTTTTCTTGATAAGAAACATGTGAAAGAAATAATGTTTTATCCCAGTTTTTGGGAGCCTTAAAGGAAAATTTTCCTTTTTTATTGGTGACTATAATGTCTTTTCCTATCTGAATATGGACATCGTAAATGGGTTGATTGGTTTCAAGGTCGAGGATAGTTCCTTTTACTCGTTGTGCAGTCACAGTAAAAGAAACGAGTAGAATGGTAAGTAAGATGAGTTTTTTCATATTGTTTTTAGATTTCTTTTATCACATCAATAATTATGCCTGATTCTCAGGATTCTAGTTTTGTATGTTCTTTCATGTCTTCCGTAAGATCAAGTTTTCGGAATGATGGGGATACAATTCCCATGGTAATCACTGTAATCAAAGTCATTGTTCCTCCGAAAACCACTGCGACAGCAGTTCCCATAAGTTTTGCTGTGACCCCGCTTTCAAAGGCGCCTAATTCGTTAGAGGATCCAACAAAAATGGAGTTTACAGAAGCAACTCTTCCACGCATATGATCCGGTGTTTTTAGTTGCAAAATTGTCTGTCGAATCACCATAGAAACCCCGTCAGTAACTCCGCTAAAGAACAGCGCAACCATGGATACCCAAAAAATGGTAGAAAGGCCAAAAACAATGATACAGACTCCAAAACCAAAAACAGCTAACAGCAACTTCATTCCGGCTTTTCTTGTAATGGGAATGTATGCGGTTGCCAACATCATGATAGATGCTCCTACCGCAGGAGCTGCTCGTAAAGCGCCAAACCCTTGCGAACCTACTTCTAAAATATCTTGTGCATATACAGGAAGTAATGCTACAGCCCCTCCAAACAGAACAGAAATCATGTCTAAAGTGATCGCTCCAAAAATTGCTTTGGTATTGAACACAAACTTGACTCCTTCCTTCAAACTTTGTAAAACTGGCTCACCTATTTTAGGGTTTAAAATGGGTTTCTTTTTGATCAAAAACATCAATAACAGCGAAATTGTTACCAATGAGAAAACAATAATTAATGATTGATGAACACCAATCCAATGAATTGAAAAGCCCGCAAAAGCAGGGCCTAACATCAATGCTACTTGCCAAGTAGAACTGCTCCATGTTGCTGCATTTGGATACAAGCGTTTAGGAACAATCAAGGCTACCAAGGAGAAAATTGTTGGGCCAAAAAATGATCTTAAAATCCCTCCGAAAAAAATCAGTCCATAAATACAGTATAGTATGGTTTTGTTGGACCAGTCGCCTACAAGTTCAGGCCATGTTAGAAGAAATAAAAACAGACTGATTAATGAAAACAGTGCTGTAATCTTGATCAATAAATTTCTTTTTTCACTCTGATCTACAATATGTCCAGAAAATAGAGCCATCAAGACTGCTGGAATGATCTCCATAAGACCTATAAGGCCCAGGTATAATGGATCTTCGGTAATTTCATAGACTTTCCATTCAATGATAATAAATTGCATGGACCAGCCAAACACTAAAATGAATCGGATTAAAAGAAAAATATTAAACTCTCGAATTCGTAGGGAAGCGTATGGGTCTTTTTTCTCCATGAACAGAAATTACTAGGTAATGAAAGTAATAAAAAAAAGAGGCTTTCGCCTCTTTTCTTATTTTCTTATTTTCTTATTTCTGAACGATTATTCGTTTCGTTGTGCTGTAGTTTCCATTGCTTACTTTCAGTAAGTATACTCCGTTTGAAATTCCTCCAACCGAAATAGACTCTTCGAATAAGTTTTGGTTAACGCTAAAGTCTTCTGAATAAATTCTTCTTCCTCTTAAATCGAATAAATCAATTTTTACATTTGATACATCCAATGTTGGGAACTTCACAAAAATCATTCCTTCGGTTGGGTTTGGATACACAACCAAGTTAGACAACTCAAATGAATCTGCACTTACTGTATTAGCAGTAAGGTTAATCACCTGATTAGGTAGCCATCCTCCAGCTCCATTCGTAATATCTACTTTAAAAGAGTCTGTGAATACAGCTGTTTGAATGTTTGAGAACGAAATGTTTCCAGAATTAATATCTTCTTGTGTGAACGTATCTCCTACTGCTAATGGTGTATTGTTCTTTAAGAGGTCTCCATATTCTGGAGATTTCACCAAAGTAAATACTTGTTGAGAAGGTGTTTCTGAAGGCGTTGTTGCCTCGATATCCGCTGTTTGGAACACATACGTGTCGTTTGCTACTACAGCTACACCGTTGTTTGTAAACCCAGGAACACTCGAGTTTGAAATTGGAGTACAAACCGTAATGCTTACCGCATCTACGACACCTCCTCTTGTTGGAACATTATCAGTTACACCAAAAGTCCAAGTTCCATTGGCATCTAAACCAGACCAGCTTCGTAGGCTTTCCAATGGAGCAATTGTTCCTGAAATTGCCGGGCTTTCTGTGTTACAAGTCAACGCTCCTCCTTCATCATCAAAAATAGCATCAACATCATCTGTGTCATCACAAGCTCCATCAACTAAAATGGTACTAGCTCCACCTAAACTTGATGGTTGTTGAACAAACAACGTAAGGTGTGAAGATGCTTGGTGTGTGATATCAACATCTACAATCAGTCTATTAATGATAATATTGTCAGGAATTTCAACTGGAACCGTTGCTTGTGCTCCTCCAGAAAGGGCAATACCAGCATTGCTAAAATCGGTTGCTGTGTAGGTCATTGAACAATCCTCTGAGAAATTCGTTTGGAAACTATAGGTTTCAGAGAAGTCTCCATCTGTACATCTATTCGTTGGACGTGCTCTCCAATAGTACACTTTATTATTTTCTAAACCAGAAACATTAAAGTCTAAATCAGTTTCTGTTCCTGAAGTTAAGATGGTATTAAAAGAAGGTGATTCTGACACCTCTACATAATACGATTCAGCATTCGCATTGTCATCCCACTCAAGAATTAAAGATGTTGCTACACCCGATTCTCCATTGGCTGGAGAAGCAAGGGCTATAGGGTGGTTGTCAAAGTTTGATTCATACACTTCGAAGGATATTGTTCTACTTTCAGTCTCATTTCCATTGTCTCCAGTAACGGTAACCTCGTAGGTTCCTCTTGGAACTGTTTCAAGATCACTAATTGTTAATGTTAAAGTTCCGTCAGCAGATAACGATGATGATGAAAAGTTTGATGTTGCCCCACTTGGCAAACCATCAATGGTAAAGTTTGTTGTTCCTGAAACTGTTTGAGTATAATCAAAGTCAAAAACAATATCATCACCTGAACATCCTATCTTATTTGATTCGGTAGCAAGGAACTGAAAGTCTTGTACAATTCCAGTGATAATCAATGAAAAGTTTTGACTTCCTCCAACTAGAGATCCTTTGTGCGTAACAGTCACTGTATAAAGTCCTGAAGCACCTGCAACATCTACTCTTTCAAAAGGATCCACTAAGTTGTCTCCTTTCGAGTTTGAATCAACACCATCCATTCTCCAAGGCATAAAAGTATCATCTGCATTTGATACTCTAACGTCTAGGTCGTTTACAAGGTGAGGTGTATTGTCGTTTGCACTTGACTGAAGTTCACCAGGAACATCCGTCCAAGAGATAGATGCCAACAAATCATTAACATCGTCTGAGCGAACTGTAAAAGTTAAGGTTTCTCCATCATTGATGGTAAGCTCCTGAATGTAGGAGTTCAATCCTTCATCAATGATTGTTTCTGCAGCTCTTTTGGTATTCATCAATCCCCAACCATAAACAGCATCTGGGCCTTCTAATCCTGCAGAACCATCAACATCATCAGCCGTATGTAACGCTAACCCTTTTAATGTTGCCGCAAGCAAG
This sequence comes from uncultured Flavobacterium sp., assembly GCA_964612905.1. Lineage (GTDB taxonomy): Bacteria > Bacteroidota > Bacteroidia > Flavobacteriales > Flavobacteriaceae > Polaribacter. Next base: position 7,274 of record CAZTFN010000080.1, read on the forward strand.
AAGTTTCCATTTCGTTCGTTGTGGAATTGTTGTAATAGTAATAATGACCCTGAAACGTTCGGAGAGGCCATTGAAGTACCAGAAATTGTATTGTAAGCATCATCAGCAGTCTCATAAGAAGAGAAAAGTGCCGTTCCGTTTCCTGTAATGTCTGGCTTAATTCTATAGTCGTCTGTAGGTCCTTCAGAACTTCCGCTATTGATCACAACTGAAAGAAGGTTTCCGTCAGAATCAATACTAGCATCTTGTGCGTTCGCAACAACAATACTGTTTTTACTTGTTTGGATTCCATTCAATTTGTCATACAGCGAATTTCCATCTAGTGGCACGGCATTAGCAGAATTGTTGTTTCCATCATTTCCTGCTGCCATAACCGCTACATAGTAAGGGGCGTCATACATGATTTGATCCCAATTTCTTGCATCCGCATAATACCCACCAAACCAAGCATCTGGTATGTTATTGGCGTTAAACCCATAGGAATGATTTGAGAGAAGCATTCCTCTGTTAGCTGCTGATTCGGCCATCTCTGCTTCATCAGAAAACCAATCAAAAGCCATTGCTTTAGCTTGTGGTGCCATTCCTTTTGCGTCTGGAACAAAACCAGAAGCAACGACTGTACCCATTACGTGAGCTGCGTGGAAATTTAAGTTTCCATCGTCTCCAATGGTAACTCTGTTTTCTCCTCCGGCACCATCATATTCTTGGTGTGTTTCTCTTGCAATACCTCCGTCCCAAACAAAAGCCGTCATGTTCTGACCTTCAATGTTTAGTCCTAAACCACCACCATTGTGAAGCCAATTGGCTCTGGTAGATAAAGCTGCAGCTACATTTGAAAAATATGAAGAACTTTTAGCGCTTGCCTTATTACTCATGGTTTTAAAGTAAAGAGGTTTGCCTTCTGGAGAGACTTTTCTAAGCTCGAGGAAATTTCCTTCTGCGTCTACATACTGTGTTTGCCATCCATTTTGTCCGGCTAGTGTCCATGCTGCTTCTTTTTCTTGCGCTGCTTTCGCTCGTGCGGCAGTCGCAAGTTGGTTTAAATTCGTAACATTTGTTTTTTGTTTGATTCTGTCAATCTGTTCATCAGTTTGAGCCATGGTTAGTGTGCTCAAAAAGAGACCAATCAATAACAAACATTTAGAGGAATTTTTTTTCATAATCGGTTACTTTTTTACATTTTCCCAAAAATACGACCTGAAAGATGGAATCCCAAATAAAAGATGTTAATTACTTCGCCTTCATGTCCATTAAAATGGCAAAGGTTTGATTGATGTCCTCCTCTTTCACCACAATCGTCATTTCATTTGTGGTTGAAATTACCTCTTGAAGAGAAATGTCAGCCCAAGCTAACTGCTTTAAAATGAAGTAGTAAATACCTGATTGCTCCAGGTTTTCTTTCGGTAATTTGATGGTGATAGAAGCTAAGTCGTCTACACTGCTAATAATTTGTTCTTCTCTGAAAAATTCTTCAACATAACTCTTTAAACTCTCACTAATTACAATATTTGTCTCAAAAATTCCCTGAGAAACGGTGATGAAGTAGTCATTTCCTTCGGAAGCCTTGTTCAAGATTCTGGCAATCTCCTTTAAAAGTGTGTTGGTATTTTTAAAAGTGTAATCGCTTAAATCAGAGCGAACAATAAAATCACCGAGACTTAAAGTGAACTTTCGAATGTTCTTTCGAATGCGCAATTCACTCGCTGGTGATAAACGATTGATGGCCATCATCACGGCCCCCACTTTGACCTCTTTTTTAAGTAGTTTGGAAACTTCTGGTAAAATCACTCTGGCCAAAGAAGAGACATTGATAAGCTTCTCATTAAGTGCTTCCTCAATAAATGGTGTTTTTCGGATGGTTCTTTCTACGGCCTCTTGAATTGTTTTCATCTGATTCTTTTTGTTAAGATTCTAACATTCTGTTATATTTTGTAAAAATAGGGAATAAAATTGTTCTCGGCCTTTTCTTGCTTTTATTTTGCTGAAAATTATATCGTTATGATCGTTGTAAAGTTTGGTGGGACTTCCGTTGGAAGTTCGGAAAGTATTCAACAAGTTGTGGAGATTGTTACTTCAGACTCTAGAGAAAAAGTAATTGTTTTGTCGGCCTTTTCAGGTGTGACAAATCTATTGGTAAAGATCAACCAAGAATATGAGACTGGTCATGAGAACTTACAAAGTTCCATCACCAATTTAGAAACAAGGTGCTTGGAAGTAATTCATCCTCTTTTTAAGACCTCAACATATTTGGAAGCAGCAAAAAGGTTTCTTATCTCAAAGGTTAAAGAAGTTAGAAACTTAGTCAAGCTTCCTTTTGACGATGCTGTTACCAAACAAATCATTGCTCAAGGAGAAATCATCTCGACAAATGTATTTCAGCTTTTCTTACAAGAGCAATCGATCGACAGTGCATTGGTTTCTGCATTGGACTTTATAGTTCTTGATGCATCTGAAGAGCCTAATATTGGAGCCATTGCTCAAAACCTACGACCAATCCTTCAAAATCAAGGAAGGTCTTTAATCATTACGCAAGGTTTCATCTGCAAGGATGATCAAGATAAGATCACCAACCTAAAAAGAGGGGGAAGTGATTATACTGCTTCTTTGATTGGTGCTGCCGTTCAAGCTGAAGAAATTCAGATTTGGACTGATATTGATGGAATGCACAACAATGATCCGCGTTATGTAGAGAACACATTCTCCGTGGATGAAGTTTCTTTCGATGAGGCGGCGGAGCTTGCTTATTTTGGAGCAAAAATATTGCACCCTCAAAGCTTGATTCCTGCGAAAAACAGCAACATTCCTGTTTTGTTAAAGAACACCTTCAATCCACAGCAAAAAGGGACCATCATCAAAAACTCTACTGTAAATAGTGGAGTTACTTCGATTGCTGCTAAGGATGGTATCATTGCCATTAAGATTAAATCCTATCGCATGTTATTGGCTTATGGTTTCTTGAAAAAAGTATTCGAAGTTTTTGAAACGTACAAGACGCCTATTGATATGATTACGACTTCCGAAGTTGCTGTCTCATTAACTATAGACAATGCTACTTGCTTAAAAGAGATTATAGAAGAACTCCAGGAGTTTGGTTCAGTAGAAGTGGATCAAGATTTATCTATTGTCTGTGTTGCTGGAGATTTTTCACAGAACAAACAAGGTATCAGTGCTCAGGTATTTAATGCATTAAAGCACATTCCTATTCGTATGATTTCTTATGGTGGAAGTAATTATAATACTTCGCTATTGGTAAAAACATCGGACAAAGTGGAAGCACTGAACTCCCTAAATCAACATTTGTTCGCGGAACGGTTGCTTTCTGTCTAATTGAGTTTTGTAGTCAATTTTTCGAACGTTTTCTTTGGGTCTTTTCCTTGGTATAATACATTGTAGACTGCATCGATAATGGGTGTTCTCGCTCCATTCTCTTGGTTGAGTTGGTAAGCACTTTTTGTAGCGTAGTATCCTTCGGCTACCATACTCATTTCGAACATGGCCGATTTTACGGTGTAACCTTTCCCAATCATATTTCCGAACATTCGGTTTCGACTAAAGGTTGAATATCCTGTCACCAACAAATCTCCTAGATAAGCAGAATTGTTGATGTTTCGTTTCATTCGATGTACTTTTCGAATAAAGCGTTTCATTTCTCGAATGGAGTTGCTCATCAACACCGATTGAAAGTTGTCTCCGTAACCCAAGCCATGACAAATTCCGGCTGCAATTGCATAGATATTTTTGAGCATAGCAGCATACTCTGTTCCAATAATGTCGTCTGAAATTTTCGTTCGAATGTATCTGCTTTTGATACACTTGCTTAAAAACTTTGCTTTCGCTTCATCTCTACAGGCTAAGGTCAAATAAGACAATCGTTCCATGGCAACCTCTTCTGCGTGACACGGACCTGTAATCACTCCAATGTTTTCATATGGAATCTTGTATTCTTCAAAGAAAAACTCTCCTACAATGTTTCCCGTTTCTGGTACGATTCCTTTGATCGCAGAAAAAATCACTTTTCCTTCCAAAGGTTCGGTGAGCTTATCCAATTCTGTCTTTAAAAATGCTGATGGAATCACGAAAATCAAACAGTCGTAGTTTTTAACTGTTTCATTAATATCATTTGAAAGGCTCAGCTTTTCTGGGTTTAGTTCGGCAGAACTCAAATAGTTTGGGTTGTGTCTATTCCTTTTGATATGCTCTACGGAATATACACTTCTCATATACCATCCAATATTATCTAAATTTTCAGAAAGCATTTTTACAATGGCAGTTGCCCAGCTTCCACCACCAAAAACGGCAATTTTAGAGTCTTTGTTCATCGCGTCGTTGTTTGCTGATGCCAAAAGTACTAATTCTTTGCACGCATTTGGTGGAGTGAATTGTTATATTTGTTTCGAGCAAATTTTTTGAATAAATAGAGAATGAACGTACAAATTATCAACAAGTCCAAACATCAGATTCCTGCCTATGAAACCGAACAATCAGCGGGAATGGATCTTCGTGCAAATATGGATGAATCGATCACTTTAAAACCACTAGAAAGAGCAATTATTAAAACAGGTTTGTACATTGCTTTGCCGGCCGGGTTTGAAGCACAGGTTCGACCACGAAGTGGTCTCGCGGCGAAAAAAGGAATCACTGTTTTGAATAGCCCTGGAACTGTTGATGCTGACTACAGAGGTGAAATCGGAGTGATTTTAGTGAATTTATCCAATGAAGATTTTGTGATTCAAGATGGTGAGCGGGTAGCTCAATTGGTCATCGCAAAACACGAACGTGTGGCTTGGCAAGAAGTAGCTATTTTAAATGAAACCGAACGCGGAGTTGGCGGATTTGGAAGTACAGGTGTTTAGTAAAATGGAATCCTATCGAGATAAAAAACAACACTTAAATACATTAATGGAAAAATTTGACGTAGATGAATTGGATTTTTCCTTTTTGAGCAAATATTATATTTCAGATTATGAGTGCATTCTTATTCGTGGGCTACTACAGAGAAAAACATCAAGAGAAATAGCCGAGGAACTGAATCGTTCTCATGTTGCAATTAATAATCTCTTCCAAAAGGTGATTTTAAGAAAAATGGCGTTAAAAACTCGATTGGATCTAATTATTTTTATCTATGAAAATCAATAGTGATAGGCATTTTTAATTTCCATCAACCTCTTATTTGTAATACCTGATGAAAGGATCGTTCATAAAATTTCTTTGGTCATTTTAAACATCCCTCTATACTCGTCAATCAATAAGGGAAAATCCAAAGAAACTTTATCTATAATTTCAAAGCCCAATTTTTGGTAAAAATAAAGTGCTTGAGGCTGTTTTTCCATCGCGTCCAACCATAGTTTTGGGTAGCCTTCTCTCTTTACTTTATCTATTAACCATTTCATTAATTTCTTGCCTATTCCTTTGTTTTGGATGGTTTGATCTAAATACAATCGATGTAACTTCACAAAACTCTCGTCTATCTCATTGTATGGATTTACATGATATACAATTCTGAAAATTCCGATGATTTGATTTTCTAAAATGACGAAATAATAATCGGTATCTTTTTCTGAAAGTTCTTTTTGAACACTATGAAAAGTGTACAAATCATTCACATACCAAGAGCCTTCATCTTTCCAATAATTTCTATATGCTGGAGGATAGATTCTTTTCATCAATTCATACAGTTCTTCTTGGTTTTCAATTTCAATCGTTTGTAAGGCTAATTCATTTGAGATGGTTATTCTTTTTTGTTTCATTTAAATCTATTTCTTTTTCTATTGAAACATGATTTGTATTCTTGATTCTAAGGCAAATAGTTGAAAAATAATGTTTATTCTTGTAATGAATTCCAAAGTTAAGAATTGCTATCGGCATGAAAAAAAGTACCAAGAAAAGACTCACAAAGCTACTTCCCTCGGGGAGTTTAAAGGAAATATTGAAGTTTTGCTATTATAATCTCATCTCACCTTTAAATGTTCGATTTCTTTTTTCATCCTTAAAAAAGGGAAATAATAACAGAATGAAGTTCTATGGTACCTGTTTTGAGACTAGCTTTCCTCTTTACTCAATGTATAAAGCCTTTAAAATATATACTCACTTTTACCAACCAAAGAAAGATGATGTGATTTTAGATTTAGGTGCTAATGTTGGTGTTTTGTCTATTTATTTCTCTAGCTTATTAAATGATGATGGTCAAGTATATGCTATTGAGCCTGACAAAAAAAATATTCTCGGAATTCATGATCACTTGTCTTTTAATGAGCAATTTTCTTCAAAAGTTAAAATTAGTAATGAACTCATTTGGAAAGAAGACACCATGATCGAATTTCATGAAGAAGCTGGGACTGGTTCTTCAGTTTTCTTCAAAGCAAAGCAAGCAAATACAGTTAAAAAACCAGCAATTAGCTTAGATTCTTGGGTAGATAAGCACAATCTTAAAAAAGTTGATTTTATCAAAATGGATATAGAAGGAGCTGAAGTAGAAGCTGTAGAAGGGGCCGTAAACACCATTAAAAAACATCAACCAAATTTTGCCATTGCTGATTATCACATCATTAATGGAGAACCCACATACAAAAAAATCGAAAAACTATTCGAGGAGATGGGATATCCTTACAAAACTATTAAGTTTGATAATTCCGAAATCATCACTTTTGCTGTACCTTGTGTTGCAAATCTTACCT
>CAZTFN010000081.1:0-13896 GCA_964612905.1 uncultured Flavobacterium sp.
GTACCTACGACGTAGACGTCAACAATGATGGCACCTTTGAGCTACTGGACCAAAGCGGTATTATAGATATTGATGTGACCAGTGCGACTTTTAACGGCGGTGCAGGATATACTGCTGGGACCATCGAAATCGCAGTGAGAAATGCCATTTCTGGGAGTGGAAACTTTAATACTCTCCAATTTACATCAGCGGGTACCTTTACAGATAATGACAGAGAGAAACTGACTGAGATTGATCAATGGGGAGCTGACATTGTTTGGACCTCCATGGGTAGCTCGTTTGATCAGTGCTCCAATATGACCATGACGGCGACGGATACACCCGATGTTTCTGGAGTGACTGACTTCTCGTTTGCATTTAGGGGTTGTTCCCTCTTTAATGGAGACCTTAGTCTTTGGGATGTAAGTAGTGGTACCAATTTTGCACAAATGTTTAGTGGTGCCTCAATATTTAATGGAAATATCACAGGTTGGATTGTAAGTAATGGAACCAATTTTTCAGGGATGTTTCTAAATGCCAGTGCTTTTAATCAAGACATTGGTGGATGGAATGTCAGTAGTGGAATCAGTTTTGTGCAAATGTTTCAAAATGCCATTGCTTTTAATCAGGACCTAAATCTATGGAACGTAGGTAGTGGAACTAGTTTTGCTTCAATGTTTGATACTGCTGCTGCTTTTAATGGGAATATCACTACTTGGGATGTAAGTAGTGGAACTAATTTTAGTTTGATGTTTCGTAGCACCCCTGTATTCAATCAGGATATTAGCGGTTGGAATGTAAGCAGTGGAACCAATTTTGGGCAAATGTTCATTCAGGCCAATGCTTTTAATCAAGATATCAGTAGTTGGGATGTGAGCAGTGGAACCAATTTTGTCCAAATGTTTTTTAGTGCCGATGTATTTGACCAAAATCTCGGTAGTTGGAATGTGGGCAACATGACCAATGGGACGAGCATGTTTGACGCCACTGCCATATCTGTAGCCAATTGGGATGCTACGCTTATTGGCTGGAGCGCACAAAACTTTACCAATGCCAATGTCACAGTAGGTGCTTCAGGACTACAATACTGTGCTGCCACTAATCAACGTCAAAACATGATCAATAGTAGTATTTTCCAATTCTCAGGTGATACTCAGTTGTCATCATCGTGTAGTAACAGTATAGGAATGCGTCATGGTAAGCGATTCTTATACGGAACAAAACAACCCTTTATACTTGGCAAACGAAATTAAGAAGATATGGAAAGATTTATCAATAGAACGACGCATATTTTGACCATTCTTTGCATGCTCAGTAGTGTTGCTACGATGAAGGCACAGATGGTTAATACAGGAGAAATGACGATCATGCCCAATACAGAAGTAGGTTTGGTTAGTGATTTTGAAAATACAACTACCGCAAACTTCTTTAACGACGGAGATGTATACGTATACGGGAACATATTCAATGAAGGAATTATAGCTTTTGCCAACCAAGGACTAACAAGATTTGCTGGAAATAGCATACAGGTTCTCAATAGCACACAAGAAATGCTTTTTTACAATGTGCTATTCTCCAATACAAGTGCCCAACAACCCTTTCAGTTACAAGGGTCGATCTATGCAGAAAATAGTGTAGACTTTACTCAAGGAACTGTGAATAATAGAGATTTTAATGGTGTTTTTACATTTGGACCGATGTCTACTGTGTTTAATGCGAGTGACAATAGTCATGTGAATGGAGAGGTCATTAAAATAGGAGATACCAATTTCACATTTCCTCTTGGAGAAGGCAATTTCTATCAACCTGCTGAAATAAGCGCACCAGGGAATATAACAGATGATTTTCGGAGCATCTATGTTTTTGAAAACAGCAATACAGCAAGTTCTTCGCACGATTTAAAATCTGATATTATTGATCGTATCGATGATACCGAATATTGGCGAATTGAAAGAAATACAGGAAGCTCTGAAGTCTTTATCACGCTAAGTTGGAATGCGAATACTACACCAGATTTTATTACCAATGCACCCGATCCTAATTTGATTCATGTGGTACGTTGGGATGCGGTGAACAATTTTTGGGTAGACGAAGGAGGTATTGTAGATGCAGCAAATCAAACAGTAACCACGATTGCACAAGTCCCCGAATATGGAATCTACACGCTGGCTACGATTAGACCTGAATTGGAACTTCCCGATGATTTGGTGATTTACAATGCTTTGACCCCCAACGGAGATGGCAGAAATGACATCTTATTGATTGATGGTCTGGAACGATATCCAAACAATGTAGTCCGAATTTTTAACAGAAATGGAATTGAGGTATTTAGTGCCAGAGGATACAATAACCAAGATAAAGTGTTCAGAGGGTTCTCCAGCGGACGAATGACCATTAACGGCTCAACTCAACTACCAGCTGGGACCTACTTCTACATTCTAGAGTATGAATTTCCAGGAAGTGCAAGTATACAGGCTCAACAAGTAAAAAAGGCTGGGTTCTTATATATCAACTCTGAAGATTAAGAAGACAATAACAAATAACATGAATAACAATAAATACATTTTCACCACCTTCTTACTCATTCTTCTCTACTTAGATGCTTTTGGCCAACAAGACCCGCAGTTTACTCAGTATATGTATAATACTGCAAGTATCAATCCCGCATATGCAGGAAGTAGAGGAATGTTAAGTTTTAATTTGAACTACAGATCTCAATGGGTAGGACTGGATGGTGCACCAAAAACAGCGCAGTTTTCGATCAATACCCCAGTAGGAGAAAAAGGAGTGGGATTAGGACTATCATTCTACAACGACCAGATAGGTCCTTCAACAGAAAACAACTTTGCCATTGACTATTCTTATACCATTCAAACAGGAAGAGATACTCAGTTAAGTTTCGGGCTCAAAGGAGGATTCCAAACACTAGATATCAATTTCAATCGCTTGACTGTTCTTGACCCAAATGATGCTGCCTTACTGCGAAATATTGACAATAGATTTCAACCCATTATTGGGATAGGGACATATCTGCATTCAGACAAATGGTATCTAGGTCTTTCGACTCCTAATATTTTGACAACAGATCATTACAATGATGTTAGAGTATCTAGAGCGTCAGAAAGAGCGCATATCTTTTTAATGGGAGGGTATGTTTTTGATTTGACACCTGAATGGGAATTCAAACCTGCTTTTTTAGCAAGAGGTGTCGCAGGAGCTCCATTGAGTTTAGATCTATCCGCAAATTTTTGGTACAATAAAAAATTAACGATTGGGGCTGCTTACAGATTAGATGCCGCCGTAAGTGCCATGATAGGAATACAAGCTAATGATCAATTTTTGATTGGTTATAGTTTTGATCTAGACACTACTGATTTAGGACGTTATAATAATGGTTCACATGAGATATTTTTTCGGTGGGAACTCTTCACACGATTACGAAACAAGGTATCTCCAAGATTCTTTTAAAAGAAAAGCTTATGGTAAAAAAGTATGTTATTAACGCTGTAATAGTTACTACACTCTTCATAGTAAGTGCCTTAGAGGCACAGGACAAGCGTATCGAAAAAGCAGATCAAAAATATGAAGGTAGAGCTTATATCGATGCTGCAAAAGTATACGAGCGTGTCGCACGATCAGGATATAAATCTGAAGAACTTCTCAAGAAACTAGGAAACACCTACTACTTCAATGCCAAATACCAACAATCGTCTAAATGGTATGGAGAACTCATTGCCATGGGAGATGTTGATGAACCTATTTATTACCTGCGCTATTCTCAATCGATTAGAGCGCTAGGAGAAGACGAAAAAGCAGAGAAATACTATAATATATTTTTAGAAAAGACTGGACCTCAAAACAACTTTACAGACGCAAAATCATATCTAAATATTATTGAGCAAAACTCAGGACGATATGATATGAGTCCTTTTGAATTCAATAGTGAAGCTATTGAATTTGGAGGGTTTGTAAAAGATGATGTCTTTTATTTTACTTCTTCGGCACGAAAAAAAGGTACTCGTAAAATTATAGATGGTTGGTCCAACCAATACTTTTTAGATGTTTTTACGGTCAATTACGATTCCGTAAATCAATCCTATAATAAGGTAAAAAGAGGCAAACAAAAGCTCAATACCAAAGAGCATGACGCCAGCATGACAATTACAAAAGATGGCAAGACTCTATACATCACCAGAAGTAATAGCTCTCCAAACTCTTTAGATGTAGATCCAGATACCGGAAAGCTAAAAATCTACAGAGCTACTTTAAATGAAAAAGGTGAATGGACTAATTTTGAAGATCTCATCATTAATTCAGACTCCTACTCTACTGCGCACCCAGTCTTAGGTCCCGAAGAAAAAACACTGTATTTTGTCTCCAACAGACCAGGAGGTTATGGAGAAACAGACATTTATATGTCTTTTATCAAAGAAAACGGAGCTTTAAGCGAACCTATAAACTTAGGTACTGGGGTAAACACGAAAGGAAGAGAATCGTTTCCATTCGTCACTCAAAACAATGAACTCTACTTCTCTTCAGACGGGCATTATGGCTTAGGAGGCTATGATGTATTCTATGTAGACCTAAAAGACAAACTATACCGCATGATCAATGTAGGAAAACCAATAAACAGTTCCTATGATGATTTCGCCTTTTCCATCAATTCGCAAGGAAAAGGTTTTGTGAGTAGCAATAGACCTGAGGGTCAAGGACAAGATGATATCTACTTATTTACAGAAACTATTCCAATCAAAGATGCCATTAATACCTCTGTGAACGGAGTTGTACTTGGTGATCAAACAGGCCAACCTATAGAAGGGGTAGAAATTACAGTACGAGATATCAAAGGGAATCTAATTAATAGTGTTGTGACCAATGCCAAGGGAGAATACAAGATAGAGATCAATAAATTCTACGACAATACCATTATCGTGACCAAACAAGATTACGAAGGTCAAGACCTAGTAATTCCGTCCAATCCTAATGGAAAAGACATCATTCAAGACATAAAATTAACAAGTACCAAGATTGAGGTTGTAGACAATACAGATATCCGAGAACAACTGAACATGCCTCCAATTTATTTTGATTTTAACGAATCGACCATTAAAGAAGCTGCGGCATTAGAATTGGAAAAGATTGTGGCACTATTAAAAGAGTATCCCACCATAAAGATTGAAGTACGATCGCATACAGACAGTCGAGGAGAAGACGATTACAACTTGCGTCTCTCAGAAAGGAGAGCTAAAGCAACCGTTGCTTACATCATTAGTAGAGGGGTTTCTGCAGATAGAATTACAGGAAAAGGATTTGGAAAATCTATACTAATCAACGAATGTGATACTAGAAATAAATGCTCTGATGAGGAACATGCAAAAAACAGGAGAAGCGAGTTTATCATAAAGCAATAAGGAGTAGAACAACGAACCGATGTCCCTCAGGTATTATAGATATCTAGCACCAATCGGTTTTCTACTCTTGTAATTAACATAAAGTAAAAGTTGAGAATAGACCGAATTCATGAGTTCCATAAGTAAACAAAGGATACAATGAACCTAATTGGTTTCTATTTTACCCGATAGTATCCAATTCGGTCTTTCTCTTTTAAAAAAAACGAAAATGAAACACTTAGTAAAGCTGTTAAACAATTCTTAAGGAACCAATAAAGTACGGAGGAACATCTTAGCGAGATGCATAATTTGTTATTGTCATTATTCATCTGACCTGTAAACCCGATTTCCTCCGTTTTAAAATCAAAACAGATCATACCCCTATGAGATATCAACAGATATGTATTTTTATTTTTGCCTTTTTTGGGGTTTTAAATACCTACAGCCAAGCAACCTTTACTTCAGGTTCCACGGCTTCAGACATGGCAGTCCAAATCACGGGTCCGGGTGTTACCATTAGCAATCCACTAATTGTCAATGGCGCTTCCACCCAAGTAGGAACTTATTCTAATGGAATCGCAGGTGCAGGGCTTCAGTTAGACTCTGGAATTATTTTAACTACAGGTACAGTTACTGAATCATTTTCAATAAATAATGATACGGGTATTTCTCTCGGACCAGGAACAATTTTTTCTGATGCAGATTTGACTGCAATTGACCCGAACGCAACCAGAGATGTAGTTGTTTTTCAATTCGAAGCAGTTTTAGATCCATTGGCAACCGTTCTTACCATAGATTACCAATTTATGTCGGATGAGTATAATGAATATGTATGCTCTACCTTTAATGATGTCTTTGGGTACTTTATTTCGGGACCTGGTATTACCGGTACACAAAACATTGCATTGGTGCCAGGAACATCAAACCCAGTAACCATTGCCTCAATTAATAATGGAACTGTAGGAGCATTTGGAAACGTTGCCAATTGTGTTGATCTCACACAATCCGCCTCCTTTACAGACAATACTGCAGGTGGAATTACCATGGAATATGATGGAATTACCACCAAGTTAAGAGCTACCGCAACGGGTTTAACCCCTGGAGCTACTTATACAGTAAAATTTGCTATTGCAGATGTAAGTGATGGAGCTTTTGATACCGCAATATTAATTGATGTCATTAGTGGTTTTGCAGATGATGATGAAGATGGAATTGCCAATGATCAAGATCTTGATGATGACAACGATGGAATTTTAGATACGGAGGAAGATGATAACTTAGACAATGACAACAATCCACTATCAAACCCTACAGATACTGATAGTGATGGAATTCCAAACTATTTAGATTTAGATTCTGACAACGACGGAATTCCAGACAATATAGAAGCTCAATCCACAAACGGATACATTGCTCCAGGAACTTTTACAGACACAAATCTAGATGGAGTGAATGATATTTATGCGGGCGGGATAACTCCTGTAAATACCGATGGAACAGGAAATCCTGATTATTTGGATACAGATTCAGATGATGACGGAACAAATGACCAAACAGAATCTGGAGTAACCCTTTCTGGGAATGTAGGAAACAACGGTTTGGATAATGGATTAGAAGCTATTGATGATTATTCCGACGTCAATGGAACCCTAAACGATCCTACAACGCTTCCTGATGCAGATGGAGATTTGGGCACTGGAGGTGACGTAGATTACAGAGATGCAATTACTTTGGGAGATAATGATGGTGATGGAATAGATGATATTACAGACTTAGACGACGATAACGATGGAATTCTAGATACAATTGAAGACGCTTCCGCAGATGGCGATTCAGATGGAATTCCCAATCGCTTAGATTTAGACTCAGATGGAGATGGGATTCCGGATAATATAGAGGCGCAAACAACTTCTGGGTATATTCCTCCTGGAGTTTTTACCGATGGAAACGGAGACGGGGTAAACGATGTTTATGCCGGAGGATTAACTCCCGTAAATACGGATGGAACCGATAACCAAGATTATCTAGACACAGATTCAGACAATGAAGGTGCCGATGATACTACAGAAGCTAGTTTGACTTTGAGTGGTATTGTGAGTACGAATGGATTGGATACAGCAATAGCCACTTCAGCAAATTATGACGATGTCAATGGAACCATTGATGATCCAACAACTCTTCCAGATTCCGATTCTGATGTAGGAGGTGGAGGTGATGTAGATTTTAGAGATGATACTGTAGACATTACCTTGGGAAGTGGAAACCTCTTGTGGTTACGATCCGATATTGAAGCTACCTCTTCCCTATGGCAAGATCAATCAGGAAATGATCATGATGCAACGAGTGGAACAACAGCAGACCCTGCATTATCAAATAATGCGATCAATTTTTACCCTGCTTTTGATTTCAATGGGTCCACACAAGGCTTAATGATTCCAGGAGGTGTTTTAGGAAACGACTCTTACACAGGAGCTTGGGTTTATATCGTTTCCAGTACGGATGTTGTCAAAAATTCATTTACCTTTTATGAAAGTATTACATCAAGCGAACGATTAGGGTGTCATATCCCATGGGGAGACGGAAACCTGTATTTTGATTTTGGAAACATTTCACCAATAGCAGGAAGAATCCAATCTCCTTGGGGAAGCTCGATAAATACTTTTAATTTATGGAACTTTGGTAATAGTAACACAACTGTAAATCCATCTAGCAGTAATAAATCTTTATATAGAGATGGATTACTATTTGCATCAGATAACACCTTTGATCCAACCCTGCAAGGAAATTCTCAAGACTTTCTTATTGGTGAATTTGCAGGAAACTTTTATGACGGTAAGATTGCAGAACTCATCATATTTGCAGATGTTCCCACTTCATTAGAGCAGCAAAAAGTACAAAGCTATTTAGCAATAAAGTATGGAATAACATTAGATACCACAGACAATGATTCTGGTGCCATAGAAGGAGATTATATTGCTTCAGATGAAACTACAAAGTACTGGGATTTTACAGCAAACTCTACATATCATAATGATGTTGCTGGTATTGGGCGAGACGATACTCAGGTACTCAATCACAAACAATCAAAATCTGCTAGTTCAGATCGTATTATAACCA
Organism: uncultured Flavobacterium sp.; assembly: GCA_964612905.1. GTDB lineage: Bacteria > Bacteroidota > Bacteroidia > Flavobacteriales > Flavobacteriaceae > Polaribacter. The sequence goes on from CAZTFN010000081.1 coordinate 8,487, forward strand.
TAGGACTGGGATCAATTGCTGCTGATAATGCGTCCAACACAAATACATTTAACTCTGACAAAGATTTTCTTGCATGGGGTAACGACAATGTGACGTTGGGCGCAACAAGTACTTCAGGAATCCTCTGCGCAACGGACTTAAGATTGAATAGAAATTGGAAAATTGTAGAAACAGGTTCTGTGGGAACTGTACAAATAGCAGCTCCAAAATCTACCATTGACACTTACCTTACCAACACGAATCGGTCGAAGGCATTAATAATTGCCGATGATGCTTCTTATACCACAAACGTAGAATTTGTAGCACTTACAGAACAAACAATTGATGGAGAAACCCAATATGCTGGAACCTTTGATTTTGATGGAACCAAATTCTTCACTTTCGTTGAAGTTGGCGGAATTACTTGGAGCGGTTCTTCAAGTTCATGGTCTGGGGGACAAGGAACAGGAGGTGCTCCTAGTACCAATGCACTAGATAATAACGAGTTGTTAACCATCGATTCTGAAGGAACAAGCAATCATGCAACCTTACCTGAAAACGCTCAAGTAGGTTGTGTATGGGTTACCGCAGGTTCAAAACTCATAGTACCAAGCGGGCAGTTTCTGCAAATTGCTGACCAACTATTTCTTGAGGGGGAAATACGATTGATTGGTTCTGCCCAATTGGTACAAACTCATGTAGGAACAAGTCAAGTAACTGGATCTGGAAAACTCTATATAGATCAACAAGGAACAGTGGAAACCATCTATAGATATAATTATTGGACCTCACCTGTAAACTCAACAGGAACAGGTTATACGGTGGAAGAGGTAATGAAAGACGGCACCATACCAACTTCTGAGACTTCAGCGCCACCAAATATCAATTTTACCAATGGACTTGACGGGGCTTTAACCACACCTATTACTATTTCTAATTATTGGATCTATGGATATTTAAATGGTTTATCCCAATCAAATTGGATACAACAGTTTGAAACGGGCACCTTTGAAGTTCCCGAAGGGTATCTTCTAAAAGGCCCCGGAGCACAACAAAACTACACCTTCGTAGGAACTCCCAATGACGGATCTTATACCTCTTTTATTAGTTCTGGTTTTTTGAGTTTATTAGGAAATCCATATCCTTCTGCTTTGGATTCTCAGCAATTCTTTGCAGACAATCTTGGCGTAGTAGAAACCCTATATTTCTGGGAGCATTTAGGAGACTCAGGCAACCATAATTTAGCTGGCTATATTGGAGGTTACGGACTGTTAAACGAATCGATGAGTATTGCAGGAGTAGCTCCTTCCAATGACACCACTGGTGGGCAAGGAGGTTTAGCTTATACCGCGCCAGGAAGATATATTCCGATTGGACAAGGGTTTTTTGTCTCTGCCGATGGAACTGGTACAGTGACTTTTAATAACAGTCAAAGAATATTTGAATTGGAAAATGAAGACGGAGGATCGGATTCTGTTTTCTTTAGAAATAACAGTTCAGATGATATACCTGATACCAATGAAGAAAACTTGCCAATTCTAAAATTAGGACTCGATTTTATCAATGATGATGGAGTTGAATTACACAGACAAATCGGGATCTCTTTCAAAGAAGGGCATAAATTCACAAAAGAGACAGGATATGACAGCCCTATTTTCGATCTGAACTCAACAGATCTATACTTTAGCTTTGAAGGAGCAAGAGAGAATTTGGTGGTCGCTGGAATACAAGAAATTACTGACGATCTGGAATTCCCTATAGCACTTCAAATAGGAAACTCTAATGACGTAACAATTCGTATCGATGAAGAATATCATATAGATAGGGATATCTTTTTAGAAGATAAAGTAACAAGCCAAGTACATGATTTATCCAATCCAATCACAATTTCAGTTCCTATAGGCACATATACAGATCGCTTCTACATCAAGTTTGGACAAGTAAGTTTGAGCAATGATCAAGTAATTGAAGAAAATATTTCAATTTTCATGAATCAGGATACTGAAGAATTGATCATAAAGAGTACTCAAGGTTTAGATGTAAAGAAAGTAATTATCTACAATCTGTTAGGTCAAGTAGTTAAAGAATTCGAGAATGGAATTGAGGTTATTGATCAGCGAACTTCTTTAACGATTGACGATCTATCAACTGGGATTTATGGTGTGACAGTTTTGTCTAGTAGAGGAAAAGCGAACAAAAAAATTGTAAAGCAATAAATAGTGTTTAGAAAGTGTATGAAATTGGAAGTAAAAGAAAAGTAGAGCAGTTCAAACCTCTCAAGAAGGTTAGTTGTCTGTTTTGGGGAAAATTTGTGAACAACGAACTCTCTACTTTTTACTAGTGTAAATAGTAGTGACAAAGTCTTTATAAAAACTTTCCTTAATTTTAGTTATACGTTGACAAAAATTGCCAAATGAAAAGAACAGAGAAAATGAGCCTTCTAAACTAAAATAGTATGAATAGAATTTTAATATTAATTACTCTTGGATTTTTAATAACAGGTTGCTCTGAAAATAAGATGGAAAAAAAAGAATCTGAAGTAATAGAAATATCAGAAAGCGAAGAACAAAAGGCTTTAGCTAGACTATCTTTTCTGGTTGGCAATTGGAAAGGACAATCAACTATTTACAGTAAGGATAGTGTTAAAACTGCACAGGTTTCCGAAAGAGTAAAATATCTACTTGATGGGAATCTTCTAACATTAGATGTAAAATCACCTTTTATTCAATTGCACACAGTTATAAGATATAGCGCTAAAGATAGTACATACTACTATCATCCTTTTACAAATACCAGCGAGGGAAAAGCATATAAAGGCAGAATAGAAAATGGAAAGTTTATAGTCTTATTCAATGATAATTACAAAGTAATTTTTGAAAGAACAGAAGATGGTAAGTTTCACGAATACGGTGAAAGAATAGTCAATGGAAAAAAAGAAATGTCTTTCGAAGATTTATTGGAGCCTGTTTCAGAATAACATTCAGATTCTATGATTTCGGAAAGGAATATCAATTCGATTAAAACAGCATACAACAATAGCTTCAATTCCTTGCGGTTTTGTACCACAACAAATAAAAGTATTACTCAATGGCTAATTTCTAAGTTTAATAAGCTTGCTACTCATTCCACAAGAAAATCATAGTTAAACTGTTAGGCAACATTTCAAATCATAATCATGTAATGAACAAAAAATTCATAATAACTCTTTCCATTCTTATAACATATCTTTCTTGTAAAAATAAAACGAAAGTATAAACGTTTAAGAAGTTAGTGCAAAACTGAAAGGTTTGTGAGTAAAAATGACCTACTACTCATCTACGAGACCGTAGTAACTAATTTAAACCAAAATCGATATTCATGAATAAAATCTTATATGTTCTTCCCTTATTCCTATTGCTCTCTACAATCACCTATGGACAACACGAAAAGATTACTGAAAAATGGAAAACCGAAAGCATTCATGACAGCAATCTTGGAAACATTAATTACCACATCTATAAAAATAAAATAGATGACCGCAAGCCTTTGATTGTCTATTTACAAGGTTCTACAAACTTTCCTTTGTATTGGCTAAATCCAAATGGGAGATATTCTAGCGGTATTACATTGAATGTTAATTCAATGAGCAATGATTATCATATTATTCTTATTAGCAAACCAAATACGCCTCTTGTTGATAGTATCATAGTTGCACCATCAGGAAGAAAGCAATATCCTATGAAAAAAGGATACGTTGAAAAGTATAGTCTTGATTGGCGAGCAAATTCTGCAGACAAGGTTATCAATGACGCTTTGAAAAAACTAAAGATTGACACCTCCAAAATCATTATTTGGGGACATTCTGAAGGCTCGCAAGTAGCACCAGCGGTAGCTTTAAAAAATAAAAATGTAACCCTCGTTATCTCAATGATGGGGAACTCATTGAATCATTTGTATGATTTTATTCTTAATGAAAGAGTTTCTGCCTTAAAAGGGGAAAAATCGAACGAAGAAGTTCAAGCCAATATTGATTCTCTGTACATAGAATTTGAAAAAATATACAAAGACCCAAAATCTAAGACAAAGGAGTGGTTTGGCGAAAGTTATTACAAGTGGAGTAGTTTTACACTAAATTCCCCAATAGACAATATGTTGAAGTTAGACATTCCAATTCTCTATGTAGCAGGTGGAGAAGACCATCATAGTATCTTGAATATGGACTATGCAAAACTTGAATTTTTAAGAAAGGGAAAAAACAATTTGACTTATAAAGTATATCCTAACTGCGACCACTTTTTTATAGAGACTAAAATCCATAAATCGGGCAAAAAAGAATGGATTGACCATTTGAGTGAAGTGAATGGTTTTGCCTTAAAATGGGTAACTAATAATTGATAAAGAACCTACACAACAAGCCTTGCCATTTAATTTTGTATAAAATCAGTAAAGCTACAGAGGTTCCCCCTATCTGAAATTTGTAATTAAAACCACAAGCAATTGACCTCTTAGTGATTCAATGCAGTGAAAAAGCCAATACTTTCCCCTATTCATTCCCCTAAAAAACAAAAACCCTTGATTTTACTGAGAAAAACCAAGAGTTTTGAGGTGCCGAGCGGATTCGAACCGCTGTAGATGGTGTTGCAGACCACTGCCTAGCCACTCGGCCACGGCACCATTGAGGAGTGCAAATTTACACTTTTTTTGTTTTTTGAATCTAATTTTTTGAGTTTATCTGCTTTGCTCTAAAATCACAACAACTTCAGCAACATTTCCTCCAATAGGTGGATTGATCTTCGCTACGCTTACCATTGCCTTTTCCAACATCGGAATTTCCTTGAAAAAACGATTCAAAATGCGTTGTCCAACCTCCTCTAAAAGCTTGGATCTGATGGCCATTTCTTCTTTGACAATGTAATTTAAATGAACATAATCTATGGTATCAGAAAGTTCGTCGGTTTTTGAAGATTTCGTCAGATCGCCTTCTACTTCAACATCTACACGATACCAAGAACCAATTTTTGCTTCTTCATCCAAGCATCCATGATACGCATATAGCTTGATGTTATTCACTTGTATCTTACCCATGCTAAATCTTTTCCCACATTTTTTGTGAATTCAATCGGAAAGAACCCAAATGTTCGAAGCTGCATTGATTTGGAGAGATAATAGACAAGAAAGGTTCTTGCTTTTTATTGTTGTACAAATAATAGGTTTCCCCAATAATCGGTTCAAAGTTAAACTTTGCATTGTACACTAAATCATTGTATTCGAACTGCTGCATCAAGTCTTGATAAGCCTTGGCTAATTCATCAAATCGACTTTTGAACTGCTTATTGACTCTATCCACTCCATCATTTCTCCAGGTTGCCGTGTTCAATGGTTTGATTGCAGGAGCACTTGCATTGGTTCCATAAGGTTTGAGAGCTGCATCATACTTCTGCTCCTCTTCATT
>CAZTFN010000082.1:0-13729 GCA_964612905.1 uncultured Flavobacterium sp.
CTCTCCCTTACGGCTCAGGAATATTGGAAAAAAAGTGCATTGTCCATTGCGAGCAGATTGGCTGCTTCAGAAAATTTACATCACGATAGATATCAAATTTTAACATTAGATATTGAAGCCTTCAAATCAGAATTAGCAGGGGCAGTTTCAAGATCAGACGAGAACTCAAAATCACAGACCATTCTTAGTTTTCCGAATTCATCTGGGAAAATGGAGAAGTTTTTGGTTTATGAAACTCATCTTTTAGCGCCTGATATTGCAAGCAAATTTCCAAACATCAAAACATATATAGGGTTTGGAGTTGATAATAAAGGGTCTAGGATTCGTTTTAGCGTGACCCCTCAAGGAGTTCGAACAATGACTTCTTATTTAGATAAACCCAATGTGTTTACCGTGCCCGTAGAAAAGGGCAATGCTGGACAATATATCAGTTATGATAGAGGTGTGCGTGTTAAATCGGTGAAGCAATTTTCATGTTTAACCGAAGCAGGTGATATCCCTGTAAAGGACTTGGTCACTACTTTTACCAGAGATGCCAATGATCAAATCCTAAGAACATTTAGAATTGCAATTTCTACCACGGGAGAATATACCAACTTCTGGGATGATGGAGATGCAGGAAATGGAGATGCACAAGAAGATGCTCTTGCCCAAGTAGTGTCTACTCTGAATAGAAATAATGAAGTGTTTGAGGTTGATATGGCAATTACGTTTCAACTGGTAACAGGTACAGAGCTAATTTATCCAAACGCTGCTACAGATCCATACACTGGATCATTTAATAGTCAATTACAGTCTACTTTAACAAGTGAGGTAGGTGAGGATAATTATGATATCGGGCATTTATTTGCTTACGGTAGTAACAACGGAAATGCGGGATGTATTGGTTGTGTATGTGAGAATGGCCAAAAGGGTAGTGGTTTTTCTGAACACAGTTTCCTAGACAATGATGGTGGAGCTTACATGACAGATTTCTTTGATATTGACTATGTACCGCACGAAATCGGACACCAAATGGGTGCCAATCATACATGGTCCTTCAATTCGGAAGGAACTGGGGTGAATGTAGAACCAGGTAGTGGAACAACTATTATGGGATATGCTGGGATTACAGGAGCCAATGATGTGCAAGACCATAGTGATCCATATTTCAATTATCACAGTATTCGTCAGGTATTAGACAACGTTGAAAATTCACCTAACAATTGCTGGACCTCTACCACCATCACCAACAATCCACCGATTGCAGATGCAGGAAATGATTATACCATTCCTCAAGGAACAGCTTTTGTTCTGAGAGGAGCAGCGACAGATGCAGATGCCTCTGATGTACTCACCTATTCATGGGAACAAATTGATAACGGTGTGACCACAAGTGGTAGCTTCGGACCAACAAAAACTACTGGAGCAGTATGGAGATCTAGACCTCCAAGTACCGATCCGAATCGATACATGCCTGTTTTGTCTAGAATAATTTCAGGGAATCTTACAGAGACAAATCCTGTAGAGACAACCGATAATACTTCATGGGAAACCGTGTCTACAGTTTCAAGATCCTTAAACTTTGCTTTGATTGTAAGAGATCGATCGGAAGAAAATGGAGTAGGGCAGTTCCCACAGTCGAGCTTCGATTTGATGACAGTTACTGTAGATGGAAGCTCAGGACCTTTTGCAGTTACATCTCAATCGGCTACTGAAAACTGGAATGTAGGCGATTCGCAGACCATTACTTGGGATGTTGCAGGAACCAATTCAGGAAGTGTCAATACACCAACAGTAAATATTAAGCTATCTACAGACGGTGGACTTACTTTTCCATACGTTCTGGCAAGTGCTGTACCCAACGATGGAAGTCATACTGTGACCGTTCCAGCTATTGGAGGAGATACTTCAATGGCAAGAGTCATGGTAGAAGGAAATGACAATATTTTCTTAGCGGTGAACAGTGCTAACATTACCATTGAGGAATCTGAATTTGCCATGACTCTTGCAAGCCCAGAGATTAATGTCTGTTCGCCAGATGATGCTGTTTACAACTTTACCTATAACACCTTTTTAGGATTTACAGGAACGACCACCTTCTCTGCGGTTGGATTGCCATCAGGAGCCACGGCTAGTTTCAGTCCAACAACAGCAAGTGCCGATGGAACTGCAGTTGTTTTAACCGTTAGTGGAATTGGAAGTGTTGCTCAAGGTGCTTACAACTTTTTAGTTCGTGGGACTTCGGGTTCTTTAGAGAAAGATGCTAGTGCAAATCTTGGGGTATTCAACATGCCAAACGTTCCTGGGTTAAGCAGCCCAACAAACGGATCAACAGGAGCAGCATTAAACACAACCATTGAATGGAATGTGGATTCCAATGCCTCATCTTATGATTACGAAGTCGCAACAGATAGTGGATTTTCGACCATTGTACAAAGTGGTAATACAACTTTGAATTCAGTAGCATTATCCCCACTGAGCAGCTCTACAACCTATTTCTGGAGAGTTCGAGCAAACAATGCCTGTGGCAATAGTGCTTTTTCTTCTGCCTATAGTTTCACTACCATTACTTGTACAGTGTGTGCCTCAGTAGCGAATACTGACTTTGAAACGAGTACGACGAGGGTCATCTTTAATACCATTGACAATGCTTCAGGGAAATCTGGGGGATATAGTGATTTTACATCCATATCTACGGAAGTTGAAAGAAATGCAGATTACGATTTAACTGTACATGCAAATACTGATGGTAACTACACAACACATACCTTGGTTTGGATTGATTGGAACCAAGATTGCGACTTTGACGATGCCAATGAGGAGTATGATTTAGGAACTGCAGACAATGTTCCTGATGGAGCAACGAGTTTGAGTCCATTGACAGTTACAGTGCCAAATGATGCTGTATTTGGATCTGTGACCATGAGAGTATCTACTCGATACAACTTTGATCCAACGCCTTGTCAAAACGGTGCAGATGCCGAGGTAGAAGATTACACCGTGATTGTGGTTGATCCAACAGCTTCCATTGATGATTTTGCATTTGAAGGATTTAAATTGTACCCCAATCCATCCAATGGAGACTTCCATTTGTCTTTTGAAACAGTTGATTATGAAAAGGCCTTTATTAAAATATCAGATGTTACGGGAAGAACTGTATTCACGAGAGAATACAGGGATGTTGGAAATGTTTTTGCAGAGAATATTGTTGTGAACAATATCTCTAGCGGAATCTACTTGTTGCAAATTAGCAACGGGAACAAAATGTCAACAAGAAAATTAGTGATAGAATAATCACTCGTCATGATTTGAATCCGAAAGTCGTTTGTTTAGGCAAACGACTTTCTTCATTATAAACTAAAACGAAATTCAGTTCGTTTTAAAAACAATTCAATTATTTTTGTCTCATGTCTATTGAAGTACAATCAGTTTCAAAATCTTATGGCGATCAGCTTGCCTTGAATGCGGTTTCTTTTTCTGCCAACAAAGGTGAGATCATTGGTTTTTTAGGCCCTAATGGAGCTGGAAAATCGACCATGATGAAAATCCTGACAGGCTATATTTTACCCAATGAAGGTGAAGTTTCGGTGGCAGGGACGAATGTGCTTTCGCAAACAATACAGGCGCAACAGCAAATTGGTTATTTACCCGAGCAAAATCCTTTGTACAAGGATATGTATGTGAAAGAATACTTGGCGTTTCAAGCCCATATTTTTAAAGTTGGTAAGGAAAGAATTGATGAGGTAATTGAGCTCGTGGGGTTGACGCCAGAAGTTCGAAAGAAGATTGGTCAGCTATCCAAAGGATATCAGCAACGTGTGGGAATTGCGGCGGCAATTTTGCACAATCCTGAAGTGTTGATTTTAGACGAACCTACTACTGGATTAGATCCAAATCAACTACAAGAGATTAGAGGTTTAATCAAAGAATTAGGAAAAGAAAAAACCATTCTATTTTCTACGCACATCATGCAAGAAGTGGAGGCAGTGTGTGATCGGGTGATCATCATCAACAAAGGAAATCTATTGATTGACAAACCTTTGCAAGAATTGAAATCCACGCAGATGCAAACCATAGAAGTGACCTTCGATACGGTTGTTGATGATAAATTACTTCGAAAATTATCCGACCTGAAGTCTTTCAATAGTTCGAACAATACTACGTGGCAGCTCACTTTCGACACTAAAAAAGACATGCGTCCCATCATCTTCGATTTTGCGAAAGAGAATGGATTAAAAATCTTAGAGTTGAATTCTCAAAACCAAAGCTTGGAAGCCTTATTTAAAGAGATTACTAGTGCTAATTAAAAGCCTTCCGAAACTCCAAAGGCGACATTTCTGTTTTGTTCTTAAATAGTTTGGTAAACGAAGCTGGACGTTCAAAACCTAGATGATAAGCAATTTCGCTAATGGACAATTGTGTGGTGGAAAGTTGTTCTTTTGCTTTCTCGATTAGTTTATTGTGAATATGCTGCTGTGTGCTTTGACCCGTCAGTGATTTTAACATACTGCTTAAATAGCTGGAAGAAAGTAGCAGTTCATCTGCAACCCATTGAACTGTTGGAAGTCCTTTGTCGATCAAATTGTCTTTAAAATATTCATTGAGTAGGGTTTCCAACTGATCCAAAATTTGGTGATTGGAAATCTTACGGGTAATGAACTGACGTTCGTAAAAACGCTCCGCATAATTGAACAACAATTCCAACTGAGAAATGATGATCTTCTGACTGAACTGATCGATGTTGGCTATATATTCTCTTTCAATGTTCTTTAAGATTTCTCCAATCATTAATTCCTCTTTTTCAGATAAAAACAGGGCTTCATTCATGGCATATCCAAAGAAGTCGTATTTGTTGATTTGTTTTGCTAAAGAAGAATTCCAAAGAAAATCAGGGTGAATTAAGAGCAACCAACCCGTAGGTTTGTGTTGGACATTCGGGTTATTTTCCAAACTCATCACCTGATTGGGCTTGATAAATGTCATCAAACCTTCGTCAAAATCATACTCTTGCTGACCGTAAAAAAACTTGTACGGAATATTCTTTTTCATTCCAACAGCGTAATAATCCTGTCGCCATTTAAAGTCGACGATATTTTCGGGGTATTGAACCTGAGAATAATCGATCAAACTAATCAATGGATGTTGTGGTGCCGATAGATTGGCGAATTTATGATAATCGCTTACTTTTTTAAAGTGCAGGAATTCCTTCATCTCTCTAAAATTAAACAAAAAAGATGGTCTGAAAAGAGTTCAGGTCCTGTCATTTTGAGCAAAGTCGAAAAATCTCAACCTGAGTATCAAAAATTAAGATTTCTCCATTTCAGTCGAAATGACAGTTAGATTCTCTTTTCAGCCCCTCTTTTTATACTAACATTCCACCCGAAGCTTCAATGCGTTGTCCGTTAACCCAACCAGCTTTGTCTGAACATAAGAAGGCAATAACACCCCCGATGTCTTCTGCTTCACCAACCCTTCCTAAAGCGGTGAGACTTGAAATGATTCCAACTTTTTCAGGATCTTTATTAGACCCACCTGCAAACTCAGTGGCGATGGCCCCTGGAGCAACTACATTGGCAGTGATTTTTCGTTCACCCAGTTCTTTTGCTAGGTAACGCGTAAAGACTTCAATGGCTCCTTTCATGATGGCATAGGCCGACATTCCAGGAAAACTGAATCGTGTCAATCCACTAGAGATATTAATGATTCTTCCACCTTCATTTAAATATGGTATTGCATTTTGTGTGAGGAAATAAACACTCTTTAAATGAATGTTCATCATCTCATCAAATTGAGTTTCTGAAGTGCTTGCAACGAGATTGAATGTTCCTGTTCCTGCATTATTTACTAGAAAATCGAAGTTAGGGTTTCCATTTTCTTTGGTAAGATAGTCAGTTGCATTTTTGATGAAGTCTGCACTGCTTTCAGGTTTGTTCGCATCGAAAGGAAAAGCGATGGCTTTCTGACCGAAAGAGTTTACTTCTTTAATGACTTCGTTTGCTTTGGTCTTATTTGAGTGATACGAAAAGATGATATCCACACCATTTTGAGCAAGGTTGAGGACCATGTCTCTTCCCAAACCTCTGCTTCCTCCAGTAATAATTGCTGTTTTTTGACTCATGATTTTGTTGTTTTATGATTACAGTACAAAGGTGAGTCAATACTTCAGTAGAAAGTTTTCCAAATCTTAGGTTCTCTTTTCCAAATCTATTTTCAGTCTAAAATAAGATGATCATCATCTTCGGATGAGTATTTCTCCCAAACAGTATGCCCCAGATCATCATCGTTTACAAAACTTGTCCAATAAGTGCCGCAGACTTTACATTCATAGACATGTGGAAAGTAATAACTATCGTTTACCCATCCTATCTTGTTCATGTTCTCAAAATTTGGAGCTTTGCCAAACTTTTCCGCTACGGAACAGTCGCACTTTTCAGTAGAGTTTTCTATCGCTCGTTCGTATTCCACCTGCTTGATCATCCCACCAAAATTCATTAATAGAGCATGGCCTCCATTTGTTCTGCCACAGTAATGATAAAAGAAATGTTTGCTTTTACCCATAATTTCTGGTTCATCATATGCCGCTGAGAAAGAATCTAAAATATCCTGAATTTTGTCAAAATCAGACGAACTTACTTCTAATAAGACCTCTTTAAAATCTCTCATGATTTGAGAGGTTCTTCGACTTTGTTCTGCAAAACTAAGTTCGTTGAAAGAACTCCAGTTTGATTGAATAAGATCTTCTAAGAAAATTTTAAGCTTTTGCTCATTTTCAATAAAAGACTTATCGTGATTGTTAGTTCTAAAATTATTCTCTAGTTGGCTAACTCTTTGAGCCAAATCTTTTGCCCAGGTTTGATAGGTAAGTTTGGATGGATGTACGCCATCACTGAAGAAATCAGAAGGCTCTCCGTCGATATTCAATCGCTCTTGCCATTCTTTTAAGGTAATCTTATCATCGAAATAAATCACTCGATCGAAATTCTCAACAAGACTTTTGAGTTCATGACCTAAAATCTCAACCAGATTTCCAATCACAAACTTGATCAAAGGAGTAAAGGCAGGGAACTCTTTGATAGGCGGCATGTTTGTAAAGGCAATGAGTGTTTCTGGAAATTGCTTTCTCAAATCAACGATCAATTGCTTTATGTGCTTTCGCCATCGTTTGGGGTGGTTAAGTGTAAAAGCATCGTTTCCACCCAATCCAACTAGGATGAGATCGGGATTTTTTTCTTCGATTTTAGGAATGAGTAATGCTCGTACTTGTTTGGCGGTATAACCGCTTTTTGCATAGACTCTCCATTCAATAGTAACGCCAATCTGATTTGATAGTTCCCGCGCAAAGGTTCCTGTAAAACCTTCTTCATGAGTTTTTACTCCAACTCCCGCAACGGTACTCTCACCAAGACTGATGATTTGCAAAGGTTTTTTCTGATTGGTTTCTACGATACACCTGCCTTCAGTTCCAGTAGCTTCAGGAAGTTTGGGGACTTTTTTTCGAATTTGTATTCCTTGAACATACAAAACAGGTAGCAAAGGAATTGAAATCAGAGCGCCCAGATAGTATCGCAAATTGATCATTTATTTTAGGAAATACACTTTTTGGATCTTGCCATTTTCAATAACGTACATGGCAATAGCTTTGATGGACGAATCGCCAAAAGATACATTCTCATGATCGATCACTACATTTCCTTGCACAATCCGATTTTTCAATTCACAATGCAAGGCTGGAATCGTTTCAAACATACCTGAATAGGTCTTACGCATCATCTCTTTTCCTTTCATGCTCAGTTTGTCAGGATGATAATAAATCTCCACATCTTCAGCATAAGGTTCTAGGAACGCTTCAATATTGCGTTGGTTGTAAGCATTCAATTGTCTTTGAGCTAAGTCTTCTGGAGAATCTGGTAAGATTTCATTAGGATCAAATACTTCTCCCATATTGATCACACGATGAATATTAACAACATGTTCAATGCTATCAACAGGATTGGCATTTAACAAGATAAGATTGGCTTTTTTTCCGACTTCAATAGAACCAAACAGATTCTCCTGAGAAAGTACTTTCGCTCCGTTGATCGTTGACGCAGTAAGAATGTCCCAATTGTTCATCCCGCTAGATTTCATGGCTTTCATCTCTTCCAAATAAGAGGATGCGTGCAAAGTTCCAATATTACCAGCATCGGTTCCTGTAGCAATGGTAACACCTGCATCTGCGAGTAACTTTAGATTGGTTTGTATGGTTTCAGTATCTTTTTTAGCTTGTTGAAGAAATCTGTCTGAATCTGCATACTCTTTGTAAAACTTTGCAAGTCGCTTTCTAGAAGTATGCTTCAAATTGAACAAAGAACCTAGCTGATAAGGATCTGCTGTGCGAAGCTCGTGGTCGCTGAACTGGTGTCTTTGACCAAAGGTGTCACCATATCGATTGTGTACAATGATTGTTGGACATATAATGGTCTTGTTCTTTTTTAGCAGTTGAATAAAATCTTTGTCAATCACCTCGTCATCTACACTGTGAACCAGAAAATCTGCGCCATTTTCTACGGCCAATTGTGCCGTGATTCTTTGTGTGGCATGAACAGCAACTTTTAGATTGTTTTTATGCGCTTCTTCAATAATTGCTTTGATAATAGGTAGACTTTTTCTTGCACTTTTCTCTACAGGCAATCTATCAACTCCTACGATGTACCAAATCTTGATAAAGTCAGGTTTATAGGGAAGTTGCTCTTTCACCATATTCACTCCATCTTCTGGAGTTTTCACCAACTTAAATGGTGAATCTTTCTCCAAACCTTTATATGGAGCAGGCTCATAAGTTGTCAATAATGGACCCGTCATCGAGAAAGATGCATAGTTGGTGGAGTCGGTATATTGAGTTCTCTTTTCAAGGAAATTATAGGTGGCACCAACATCAATAACATTGGTAATTCCATTTTTGAGATAGCGCTCTAAAACATTCCCCATTTTTTTATGTGCATCTGTAATTTCATCTTCGTAGGGAACTTCTTTTCTTAGGTCCAAAACATCTGGGCGTGTATACAATCCACCACTTTGAAAAAAGTGTATGTGAGCATCTGTCATTCCTGGGAATAAAAACTTTCCTGTACCGTCAATAATAGTAGCACCTTCAGGAATTTTAACCTGTTTGCTTGATTTGATTTCTGTGATAATTCTTTCATTAAAAACAACGGTTTGTTTTTCTTTCAATTTCTGTTTTTTCACATCGCCCACAGTCACATTGGTAATATAAGTTTGAGCGAAAAGTGAACTAGAAATAAATACTAGAATGAGGAAGGAGGTAATCTTGTTTTTCATAGAATATAAATGTAATTAATTTTCTGATTTGAATAGAATCGTTGTTTCATTGGTCGCCTTTTTGTATGATTCGTAACGCTTCTTTTCTGCTTAATGAATGCAAATTGGTTTGATAGACAAAATCCTTCACCCACTCAGGATTTGTTTTGCTGTATTCTCGTAGAACCCAACCAATGGCTTTGTTGATGAAGAACTCTTTAGAACCTAGTAGAGAATTGATAGCATATGTCAATAATTCAGTATCTATTTCGGTTTTGTATTTCAATTGAAAAAGTAGCGCACAACGTTGTAGCCATAGATGCTGAGATTTGAGCCATTTGTCTACATGTCGTTTTCGGTCTTCAGGAAATTTTTTAAAATAATTTCCCAACAAGTGAACGGCGATATAATCTACGGAATCCCACCAAGACTGATGCGTTACCATAAATTCTAACAGATGCATGTCTTCTTTTTCGAACTTCTTCGCGTATTTAAAAACCAATTCTTGAGCGAATAGGTGAAACTCGCGTTGTGGTTTGTCCCATAAGGTTTTTACGAGTTCAGGAAGCTCGTTTTTTGGAGGAAGATGCTCCTTAACTAAAAATGGTTTTTGAATGGTTCTTCGATCAGGCGTTTTGATGCCAAAGAATTCGAACTGATCTCGCATGTATGCTTTTTGTTCAGAAGCAATTTGCGGATTTCCATTTCGTTGAAATTCTTGTTCTAAGGTTTCAATAAATTCAGTCATGCTTAGGGTTTCTTTTTCAATAAGGGAACCCCCTTTTTGTACTTTCCATCATAAGCAAAAATCTCAGGTAAAAAAGAAATCTCTGATTGGTCTTGCAGCGTTAAAGTATATTTCCCTGATTCCAAATTGTAATAGAGTGATTGGTTTTCTGAAAGTACCGAAATATATGGACCTTCATGCTTACTGGACTTTTCTTCTATATAGTTGATCTGATCATTGAGGTTCTCTTGAAAATGCAATAGAAGATCATCTTCAAAGGCAGAATAAATAGCCATTTTTCCTTCTGAATCCCGTAAGTGATATCGTTTAAAATTACCGTTGATTGAATAGATATCCATGACTATGTTCGTCATTGGAATTCCCACTTTTTCCATTTTAAGATAGCCGTTCTCAATCACAATATGTCGATTGGTGAGTTTGGCCTTTTTAGCAAAGATGCTTACCAGCACACCTCCACCCATTAAGAAAGCAAGTAGCACTTGCCATCCGTATTCACTGATGTTTTCTAAACTATCTAGTTGTGTAATCAAATAGATAATTCCTATAAGCATGACGATGAGCAAACATCCACCAGCAATATCAGGTTCGTTGGATTTTTTTGCACCTCGATAAAAGAATTTCATAAATGGGATTTATTCGATTCTAAGATACTCTTTTACTTTGTGTGGTCAAATAGAGATGAGAAAAGAACCTGCATAAATGCCAAGATTTGATTACCAATAAAGGATAGATCCTCATTTAAGGAGTTCAAATGAATCTAAGAATTTATCTTTCTTAGGATTGGTGTTATTCTTGGTGAAGAATAGTACCTGAGTGGTATACATGACGTTCCCCACCAAATAAGATCGAGCTTTGATGCGGACATTGTCTCCCATTAAACTGATGATAATTTCTCTGCCAGGAAACCCATCTTTTTCGATTACTTTTTCAGACATTAGGCTTCCATTCACATTTTTTACATTCCCTTCTATAGCACCTTTAAAAAAGTCATCAAGGATTTCTTTTTTATCTGAGTGCACAGTTCCTTCTGGGTATGCTGTATGTCCTGATATGTAAACTTGGCCGTTGATTTTGTCAGATTTCGTTTGATCTAAAAGGTGCATATTCAACTTTAGCTTTCCAACTTCGGAATCCACAACTCTTTGTTGTAAGACGGGTTCTGTAGGAAACGTGATTTGATATCCGTACTCTTCAGCTTTTAATAAATACCATTCTTGTAGGTGGCTGAAGTTGAAGAACAGTACCATCAACCCAAGCAGTAAGATTGAGTGCTTAATCTTTTTCAAAGTGTATCTAATTTAATTTGAAATTCACATGTTGTTGTTCCAAAGTCTGAAGTAATTCAGAGGTGATCTTAATCTTGGTATTTCTACTTGGAACATTTAGTTCGATTTGTTCTTCAGCATCCCAAATTGTAAAACTCAACGACTGTTTTCCTTTGTTGTTCTTGAAAATATTTTCAAAGGCTGCAATGGATTTTTGATTCACTTGTTGAATTGGGATTTTTACGGTGATCTTTTTACACATATCATCCATGACATCGTGTAGCAGCTTGAACTCGGTGAATTTTAAACGAGCATCACCTTGCACGCCATCCTTGTTAATCCAACCTTGTTGTATCGTTGTTCTCACAAATAAGAATGAATTGGGAACCAAGAAGTGTTTGAACTTCAGGTATTCTTCACCAAACATTTTGAATTCGTAGCTATCCGAGTAGTCTTCAATAGTGAAAATGGCCCAACCTTTTCCTGATTTTGAAATGCGGTGTTGTACATCGGTTACAATGCCACCGAAAGAAAGGTTCGCACCAACATTCTGATTCAAATCACCTTTAAAGTCAACAATGGCTGCATTACAGAATTTCAATTCATTTTTAAAATCATCCAAAGGATGTGCAGAAATATAGATTCCCACCACTTCTTTTTCTTTGGCTAATTTTTCCATGGTCCCCCAAGTTTCACAAGAGGGAATATCAGGTTCAGGAAACTGAACTTCAGAGGCTTCTCCAAACAAAGATACTTGAGAAGAGTTCAGATTTTCTTGGTATTTGTTTCCAAATCGAATGGCTCTTTCCATAAAGGTCTGCCCCTTTTCATCTAAAGCATAGTATTGTGCTCTATGAGTACTTTTAAAGGAATCAAATCCTCCGGCTAAGATCAATCCATCAAAGGCTTTTTTGTTCGCAGCTCTTAAGTCGACACGCTTGGTGACATCAAAAATAGACTTATAATGTCCATTCTCTTTTCGCTCTTTAATGATAGCTTTTACCGCAGAACTTCCTACACCTTTGATGGCTCCCATTCCAAATCGAACCGCACCTTCTTGGTTTACGGAGAATTTCAAATAAGATTCATTCACGTCAGGACCCAATACTTCCAATCCCATACGTTTACATTCTTCCATAAAGAAAGAAACCGATTTGATATCGTTCATGTTGTTGGAAAGTACAGATGCCATATATTCGGCAGGGTAGTGTGCTTTCAAATAAGCTGTTTGGTAAGCAATCCACGCATAACAGGTAGAGTGCGATTTATTGAAGGCGTAGGATGCAAAGGCTTCCCAGTCTTTCCAAATCTTTTCTAGTTTGTCTTCTGGATGTCCGTTTTTTCCTGCTTGTTCAATGAACTTTGGTTTCATCTTCGCCAAGACGGCAGCTTGCTTTTTTCCCATGGCCTTGCGCAAGACATCGGCTTCACCTTTGGTGAAATCGGCGAGCTTTTGTGAGAGCAACATTACTTGCTCCTGATAGACCGTAATTCCATAGGTTTCCGCCAAGTATTCCTCCATGGCTGGTAAATCGTATTCAATCGCTTCGTCACCATGTTTACGTCGAACGAAAGAAGGAATGTATTCCATCGGTCCTGGACGATAGAGTGCGTTCATGGCAATCAAGTCACCAAAAACTGTAGGTTTTAAGGAGCGCATGTGTTTTTGCATCCCTGGAGATTCGTATTGGAAGATTCCGACGGTTTCTCCGCGTTGGAACAATTCATAGGTTTTGACATCGTCTAGAGGAAAACTTTCAGGATCGAGTTCAATTCCGTGTCGGGCTTTGACAATCTTAACGGTATCCTTAATCAGTGTCAAAGTTTTCAACCCCAAGAAATCCATCTTCAATAGCCCTGCACTTTCCACCACAGCATTGTCAAACTGCGTGACATACATATCTGAGTCCTTGGCTACTGAAACAGGCACATAATTAGTAATATCTTCAGGAGTAATGATCACCCCACAAGCGTGAATTCCCGTGTTTCTTACAGAACCTTCTAGAACCAATGCTTTGTTGATGGTTTCGGCTTCAATACCACTTCCTTCAGAAATGGTTTTGAGTTCGTTCACCATGTCCTTTTCTTCGGAACGAAGACCTGCTACTTTTCCCTTGCTCTTTGGGTCTTCACCAAAGATATTTTTCAGTTTGATGTTGGGAATCAACTTTGCAATTCGATCCGCTTCGAACAAGGGCAAATCCAATACACGAGCTGTATCACGAATGGATGACTTTGCAGCCATGGTTCCATAGGTAATGATTTGTGCTACTTGATTGGCTCCATATTTATCGATTACATAATCCATTACACGACCTCTTCCTTCGTCATCAAAGTCGATATCGATATCGGGCATGGACACACGTTCTGGATTCAAGAATCTCTCAAAAAGTAGATCGTATTTGATGGGGTCCACATTCGTAATACCGATACAATA
>CAZTFN010000083.1:0-6586 GCA_964612905.1 uncultured Flavobacterium sp.
TGTAGGTGGCAACACTGTATTTTGCGGTGCTATTTTCATTCAGTTTTTCAGCAACGTTTTGAAATAATTTAGAAAAAGATTCAGGAGCAACTTTATCTACTTCTTCTTTATACTCTTTCAATCCGACATAAACGGCAAATGGGTCTCCTTCTTTGTATTTAACTCCTAAAGCCTTTAATTCAGAATCATTAATACCAAACCCGTTAATAAAAATGCTGTCTCTATTTTGTTGCTGAGCCTCCTTGATTACACCATCTAAGAATTGACTGAGTAGTGAATTGAATAGAGCTCCCCTGTCGTCATAGGATTCGAGATTCCTATAACTAGGAATCTTTTTTAAAGATCCCAGATGCAACAACTGGTTCCCCTTTTGCCAAGTGAAGTTCTCTCCATCTCGAATCACAAATTGATCATTCACCTTGAAAGCTTCACTTTCACTACTAAATTGAGCTTGAGCGCCTATCGAACATAGGATACTCAATAAAGAAAAGACAATCGTTCTCATTGGGTAATACTGATTAAATGGTTTTCAAAGTTTGGCAATTGGTCTATGGGAAAGTCTCCTGAGACAAATCGTTTGGTCACGGATTTTTTTGTCTTTTTATTCACAACTATCACCCAATATTCGGACGAGGGTCTTTGTTCATATTGTGCTATAACAGCTACAATATTGTTATTGTTCATCAGCTTCACTGAGTTCGGATTTAAGGAATGTCCGTTTCTCAACATGATGGAGGTTCTGTCCACAAATTGTAAAATGGCACTTTGCAACTCTGCATTATTTGAATCAAAAAGCTGGCTAATATTCGGCAATCCATTTTGACCTAATTTCAATTCGGTGTCCGTAAAAGTATCGAGTCCATGTACCCATAATATAGATTCATTTCCACCTGTTTTTGTAACAAAAACACCTTCTAACCCCTTTAAAAATCGAATCTCGGGAGCGTTCAATCGAAGAGAGGAGCCGTTTGGAATAAATAAATTCTTTCCTCTGGCTTTGATAGGAAACCGAGCCACTACGCTATTGGGCGGGCATGTGATTTCTGCCACATTTCCTTTAGGTATTGCTGTAGGGCTACAGTTGCCAGGTGGAGATGGAATTATTGGAGGTGGCTCAGGTGTAGGATTGGGTATAGGTTTTGGGTCGGGGTTTGGAGGTGTTACTCCTTCCTTGCACTCCTCTTTACTCATGTTTTCTTGAGTGAAGCCACTTGATGTTAGCTTGTAAATGAATTTAGCCTGAAAGTTTGGATCACATCCTGTATATAAAAAGGTTTCATTGTTGCCAATTCGATAAATACCCATGAAGGTTTTCGAATGTTTTTGGATCAAAGTAAGCAAGCTACGTTTCGCAGACTGGTTGTCTTTGATCAAGTCAAGATCAGGAATTTCTATAACTCTAAATTCTTCGGCTGTTCCAATAATTAGCGTATGTTCCAAGTTGTTGTAAAATCGAACTGCCACCGCGTATTGATTGTCAGATAGCTCCAATGGATATGAACTAGATATTAATGTTTTATCGTTCAAGTTTAAAGATTGGCTTGCCACAGCATAGCTCAGCCCCTGTAACCAATACCCAAGTTTTCTATCACCTGCCAATTTTGAAGTTAGGCTGTTAAAGCATAAATCTCCAAATATGGGTTTTAGTACTTCCAAAGGAAGACTGAAGTGTTTTACATTTTCTTTCTTCTGTCCAGTATACCAGTGAATTACGGCATTATTTGTTCCACAAGAAGTCTCATTGGAAGCCTGATTTAAAATATGCGCATAAAAATTCGAGGCTGCTCCCAACATAATTCCAGCACTTACGAAAGATCCACTTTCGGTACCGTTTTCAAAATGATTCTTAAACTCCTCCTGCGTTGGATTGACGACAAAAGTAATCGGAGTATTTTCATCAGGTTTTTCAGAGTTTCTTTTATAGGCTCTAAAGCTGTTATCTGACTCTTTAAACACAGGGTAGCTAAAGGTTCCAGGTACCGCTACTGGAGTGATCCCATCACCCTGTTTGTTCTTTATAGGATCTGATGTTGTAATCGGAGTTTTACTTACTGTCTTTTGAAGCGACCCAGCCGATGATCCTTGGGCTCCTGTAGTACTGCTCGTGGCATTAGCAACCCCTTCAAAACCACTTTCTCCAGAGCTTCCATTGACTCCATTATTGCCACCGCCTCCGCCATCACCAGCGTCTCCGCCTACAGATCCGCCTCCCGGACCAAAACCAGTAAAAGGGTTTAGTGTGATATTTCCGGATAACAAAGCTTTTAGCGCCTCATCAAGATTTTCAAAGTCGGGACTTAATAGATTCTCAAGCAGCTTTTTGAATAGGTCGCTATCCAATTCTTTGTAGCCTGGTACTTGCAGTCCCATAGACATCCCCATTACGGAAAATCTAGAAGAAGCAATGCTTGGTCCGATAAGAAAGCGAGTTCCTGCCAATTTGAATTTCCAAACTTTTACATTCTCTTCTGCGCTAATTGTTGGGTTAGAGAAGTTTCTTTCTGTTCGAAAAGTACTTTCAACAGATCCAGTGACAGGAATATCTATTTTTTGATGGGCAATGATAGTTCCCTTTTTTAAGTCGATGTCTAATTTACCTTTTGCAATAGGCTCTCTAAATATTTCTATTTTACCATCCGCTTGTATTCTAAACTCTTTACCGGCAATCGTGCCAGTTCCCTTAATTGAAATGATATTCTTTAAAGGTCCTCCCATATCAATTTTCATTCTGTAATAAGCTTCATGTAAAATGAGTTCACTCTCTGAATATCCTAAACTAATCACCATTAGAGCCACCAAATCTGTTCTTGTTTTTAAGGTTAATGGATTGTCCAGATCAATGGTAAATGTTCCTTTAGCATGTATTAAACGCTCTGTTTCGGCTCCTATAAAGGAAAGTTTTGCAGATAATGATAATTCTCTATCATTGAGCTCACCACTAAAATGAGAAAGCTTGAAGGCTGGTGGAACCGGAATGGTAATGGCTTTGAACTCAATTCCAATTCCCGAATTTTTTTCTGGCCTTATTCCTTTGTTCGAGATAAGGAGACTTGGAATTGTAAGCGTTACTGCATCCCATAAAGGAATTTGTCCTTTCACTCGGATACCATTCGGTATTTCTCCAATAGGGTAAAAACCAACCTCTTTCCCCCAACTATCGTCCCCAGCAGCGGGTAGCAATGCAGCCTTCAATATTTTATCTGCAAATCCGATGAATATTTTTTTTAGGTCTTTTTCAGCGCCAAAATCAATCGTAGTGTTCTTAAAGTCATACTTAAGATAAATAGGAACAGGGATGGTAAGGTCTCCAGTTGAAATAGCCAATTCCCCCTTTAAAGCTAAAACCAATTGAGATAAGTTTCCTTCTACCCTATCGAATGTCAAGGATGCATCATCTGTATCAAATGAATACGGAAGCATCCTTTGAGATAGGACCGTTTTTACGGATTCAAAAATAATTTCCCTCCAATCAATACGATCCACTGTTTTCTTCTTTACATCAACACGAAATGGGATGATCATAGGTCTGGTCACATTAGGAAGCGTCATTTTGAATTTACCCTCTACAATACCCCTTGAGAACCGTAGAGATTGTTCCAATTGAATAATGTTCGGCATCCAATTATTTATTCTATTGGTTAAAGGTCCCAAGTCTGCTGTGGCAAGATCAAAGTTTGGTGTAAGTACATCTTTGGCTCGCAGTTCTATGTTGGAAATAAGAACCCCTTCAAGTAATCCCGTGGTTCCTTTTGCTTTGGCGTAAAGAGTTACTTTAAAAAGATCTGCCAGTTGAGTGGATCTTAGCGTGTTCTGAAGTTCGGATTTATTGGTAAGTTGCAGTCCAAAGCTCTGAAATACAGTTTCCCATTTGTTTAAAATGTTTACTGCTAGCTCTTCAGTACTGCGATTCACATCAAGCCCTAGCTCATTCAATTGTTTCTGTACAGCTTCTTCTGCGGTTTCTATGGCTGGGTCCAATATGGCTTTTTTTACCATTTCTTCAGAATAATTCCAACTGACAGATCCATCGAGGTGAACATACATTTCCAACGGTATGCTCACAAAATCTTTTATAGTGAATCGCATTTTCTTTCGATCGAATGCGATGTTCAAGTCATCCTCGTTGATAAGAGATTGATTAAAATATTGTTGAATATAATTTTTCAAGCATCCCTCAATATCTGCAGTATACTGATCTCCTTCTATTTTTATGCTAAGGATATTGTCATTATCGCAACCAAATCCAGCAATGGTAATTTCAAGCTCATCAATAGCATCATTTTTTTCATCTATTTTAATAATTGTTCCGTTGGATAGTTTAATTTCATCAGTAGTAATACCCAGTAAATCTTGAGCTCCTTGTTTTTCGGACAAAACTTTTTGAAGTAGTTTCAATTGCTCTACCTTATCATTTAGCTCCCAAGAATCATAGGTTTTTTTCAGGGATTCTACCTGAGCTCCTATTTGAGTATACAAAGGATCTTTTTCTACCTGAATGGCAATAGATTCCAACTCCTTTAGAACTTCTTTCGCTTTGCGTTTCATCCTTCCAGTGACTCCCTCTTGCAATTCGAACTTAGGTTGGATTCCTTTTGAGTTGATGGTAATGTCTTTTAAGATTACGCCTGGTGGTAACAAGCCTCGAGACCTTAGAGAGGCTTCAAAAACACTAATTAATTCCTTCTTTTTTTTATTTCCAAAAGTTACTTTTAGTTCTGGTCTAATGTAAATCTCTATTTGAGTTAATCCTTGGAGTTCATTTAGCCTTTTCTGATTAGATTTGATATTCTTGAAAATAACATTATCAAGTATAATTTTACTATAGTTGTCATTAAAATCAGCCATTACATTGACTGATTTAATGATGAAGTCCTTACTGATTTCTATATCTTTTTCTATAAAATTAGTATCTGGAGAAATTTTGATACCTCCAGAACTATCTATATTTCCAGTGCCTAATTCAATAGTTGTTTCATTAATTTTTAAAGCTACCTTACCCATATGAGTATTGGAAATCGAATCGTACTGCACCTGACTCAAATCAAGAATTGGCAACATTTCTTTTAAATGATCTAGTAAAACTTTGGGAGGTCTAGTAACATCTGCTTTCCATTGATTTTTATGAAAACTAAAGAGTGCCTTAGCACCAGCAAGACTAGTAACTAAATTTCCTAAGTCGTAACTGTAAAATAGTGTGTCCCCTCGAAGATAACTCTCTAAGGTATCTGGAAATTGAACTTTAAGATCCAATAAAAGTGGTGCTATTTTTGAGCGTATTTTGACCCATTGCTCTTCTTTTGCTTTGTCCCATTCTTGAGAACTGATGCGTTGAATTTGTCTTTTCCAGAAATCAGGATTTTTCATCTCATCAAAACCGAACCTGATTATTTCGTCTTGAACATTAGATGGTGCAAATTCTAATTTCCATTTTTTACCCAGCCAAGTAAATGGAATTCCTCCTTTAATGTTTACGGTTCCATTTGCAAAATCAACGGTTCCAGGAAATCCATGAGACTGTAAAAAGGTTTGAATTTCTTTGGTTGCCGTTAGCTCTAAAGATTGGGTTGTATTCTTCCATTCGTTTTCAAATTGGTCCAGTTCTTTTTTCCAAAGCTCTTCGGGT
Organism: uncultured Flavobacterium sp.; assembly: GCA_964612905.1. Lineage (GTDB taxonomy): Bacteria > Bacteroidota > Bacteroidia > Flavobacteriales > Flavobacteriaceae > Polaribacter. The sequence goes on from CAZTFN010000083.1 coordinate 5,624, forward strand.
AATGGAATCCAAGGTGTGCTTATTTTCGTTGGAATCAATCTCGAAATAGCATTATCATCATTACTTTCTTTTTCAAAGAGTTCATATCGAACTTGAGTTGCGGTCTGGTTCCAGACTGTTTTGAACTGAAAACGCTCTCCAAAATTCCCAAAAGCATCATTTGGATTTTTTAAAATAGTTTCAACCTGAGCCAAATGTGTTTTTGTTTTGGAAATCAATTGATTGAGTTGTTCTTTTTCAGAGGGACTGATCACCAAACTATCCAACTTTTTTTGATCCCAATTCAACGTAGTAAGTAGCAGTGTTTTGTATGTTTGATCTAGATGATCAATCTGATCTGATAATAAATCGTTGACAGAACTTTTTACTCCTATTTTTACAAGTTGACTCAATGAACTTCTAGTTGTATCCAATGAAATATTGGCATTTAAGAGTTCTTGATTCCAAACACCAACAATGCTATCCATAGATTTTCGTAGTTTCCTTTTGGACAAGAGGGTAATCTCTTTGTTATCATCAATTACATCAAGTGATCGAAACATCTTTCTCAAACTGAAATAATCACCTTTTAAGTCGCTCTGTACCCAAGTCAAAGCTTCCTGTGCAGTTAATCCAAGATTGAAGTTGTCCTTGTTGATGTTTTTAACCTTTTCCCATCTTTTCTTTAGCTTATTGAGGTCAACGTCATTAGGAATTGTTAGATCACCATCGGATAAATAACCACCATTTAAATAGGATTCAAAAATTTCTCCAATGAGTTCTGTGTATGTTTTTTGAAATGTAACCAGAGCAACCAAATGTTGATGATAATCTTCTAGTGATCTACGATCTATGGGTTTCATCAATTGATCGAACGCCTTTTGAATTGCTTGTACCTGTTCGTTGTTTACATTCCAATTGCTATCTCCAAGTGCCGTAAGTTGTAACTTTCCCAATTGATTGGATCTTCTTTGCAATTTGGAT
>CAZTFN010000083.1:6625-7228 GCA_964612905.1 uncultured Flavobacterium sp.
TCATCCATATGATTCACAAGTGCTTTTTCGTCTATTTCGTTGAGTTCTACGATCAATCTAGTGGTTCCTCGGCCTAACAATTCTAGACCTTCCAACAATTTGCGCACATCATCAGTATTAGCATCTGGAATCAGCCAATGTGTGATCTTGTGCTTGATATGATTGTAGAGAATATCGCCAAGCTGACGCTGTTTTTCTAAATTGTTCATATACTCAACAGTGAATTCAGCTAAGCTATTCGCCGACAATGTGGTTAAAGGAAGATTCTCCTGTTCTGCAACATATTGATGTAAGAAATTAAAGAACCTTGTTTGATCAAGGTTGAATATTGTATCGGTAAGTTTCTCATTTATAATACTATCCAGACGAAAAAACTTTTGTTTTTCTTGAAAAATAAAAGATTCTAATTGAAGTCCTTGACCATATTTTTTGATGGTTTGAGGAAGAATTTTATCAGGTTGGTAGTTTTGCCCAATGATCAGGTTGGAAATCAATAAAGCACCGCCTAATAGGAATGTTCTGAGCATGACTTATAGATTTAAGATTGAAATATGAAATGTGTTTTTTGTAATCCTGATCAAAGTCTAATTCTATATGAAAATA
>CAZTFN010000083.1:7238-13729 GCA_964612905.1 uncultured Flavobacterium sp.
CAAAAGCGGAATAGATCTTTTGTTAGATAATGCATTTGCAGGTATTGGAGAAAACTCGAAAGGTCTTGGTAATGAATCAGGAGTAAACAATTGCCCTTTGATAATAATATCTCCAGGAGGTATTGTCCAATCGAAGAACTGGTCAACTCCAGCATACTCTGGATGCATCATAAGAAATATGGTATCTGACGCCTTTTTACTAACTGTTAATTCTTTTAATTTTCCTGAAAGCCCCAATCTGTAATGTCCTTTTTCTCGTGGGATGTTGGGAGCATTTTTTATGGTAGGGTAATACACCCAGTTGGGTTCTAAAATGCTCAACACCTCCTTAGTAATATTTCTACTATTAAGTGCTGAATTCAAGGTCTGACCATTTCTTGCTTGTACGGTCCAATTACCGGGGATGTTGTTTCCATTGGTGAACTTTACATCCAATGCAATTGCTAAGTCTTTGGATTTGGTCTTTTGGGCTTCTTCATATTTAATGATTGCCGAAAATACTACCGTGAGTACAATCACTCCACCAAAAGCGCAGAAAAGAAGATCTAATAGTGAAAGTGAGAAAACGGAAATTTCTTTTTTAGCCATGTTTAGTGATATTTAATTCTTTTGAATTCGGTATTCAGTCTTTTCCTTCACAACTGTAATGGATTGCTGCCCTATGGGAATAATGAAAGAATCTTCACCCATAAGCTTTCCCTGACCTTCACGGATATTATTTTGAATGTCAAAGGTTACTTTTTTGACAATTTTGTCAGCACCAAGAACCATGAATATGTGGTTGTCTATACCTAAGGAAATATCTTTTTCAATTCCATAAGAATGAATTATATCCCAGTCATCAACATTCACTTGGGTATCTTTTGCTAATGCCAATTTCAATACGAAATGTGTATTGAATATCTCAGCTCGTTGCAATGCAGCTGGGGATAGACTTTTGCTTTGTGCCTCTGATGGCTTTGCTACTCCCTGTGCATTTACAAGTGTTGAAAACACAAACATTAATACAAGCATTCCTCCAAGACCGCAGGAAATCAAATCCATAAAAGAAAGTCCAAAAACTTCGATGTCTCTATTTTTTGCCATCTTAATGTTGATTTAATTCCTCTTCCAAATGAGATTTTAGGTTCACAAAAGGTTCTGTTTGAAGTTCTCTCGGCGAAGTATGAGACTTTAAGGATTCCAATAGTAAATTGTATCTACGAAGTTTATTAGCTCTTTCCAACGGAGCAATTCTATGCAGCAAATCTTTCTTTACTCTGAGTACAGCACCAGCAATGAGGTGTTCTTCTCTTCTAGTCAGAATGTGAATGAGTAACACCAATACAATCGATAGTAGTAACGATACCAAAGTTGTATCAAAAGCGATTCCTAGCTGTCCTGTGATCACTTGAATTTGACCCTTGGTTTGATATTCGGCGTTTTGCCCAATAACATTGTGAGCATTCCCCAGCGCATTCCCAATTCCAATAACGGTTCCAATGAATCCAATCGAAGGAACTGCCCAAGCAAAATACTTTACCAAACCGAATCTACTATCTAAATTTTCACGTAATTCTTGAATCTCAAGATTGAGGGTTGATTCAGCCTGTTCTTTTCCTCTCCAACTGAATGTACTCACTGTATTAATTAGCATTTCTCGAAGTCTTGAATAGGTTCCCGACTGCAGATCTTTGAGTTTCAGCATGGTTTCTTCTAGTTGACCAATGCTATACCTTTCCATTTCTTGAGGCAAATCAAAAGACAGAACACTTTCATTGAGCGCTTTCTTTTCCAAGGAAATTCTTCCAATAAAAGATAATAGAATTAAAGTTCCAGTAATGGCAACCCAAAACGTAATAAACTGAATTGATCCATTTAGATATCTTCGTTTGATATAGGGCGGGTTGTTTGTTTGAAGCAAGTCAAGATGATCCGAAAGCTCTTCAGAAAAGAACAACTTGATGTTCTCTACACCATCTTTACCAAAAGTAGTTTCTAAACTCTTCCAATCGAGAGAATTCATAACACCGTTAAGGGAAATACTAGGATTGGTCAAATAAGGTGTGAAAAATCCATTTTTTGCATCCGAAAAGCCCCCAAGCGCAACATCACCGTATAACATGATATTTTTAATGTTAGTAAAATCGTCTGTTCTTTTTGCATTTGCAGAAAGTCCCTTCCATTCTGTATCAAACTTCTTGTTATTAGCAACAACATCATTTTGCATCCAGTTTTCTGGATTCGTTAAATAATGATAGCGGTATGAAAGGATCAAATGAGCGTGATGTAGTTTCCCTGTTTCTTGATCAAACTGATCTTGTAAGGAACTATCATAAGCCTTATTAAGTGATGAGAACAACAGTAATGTAATGATGTACGCAACAGCTAATGATATTAGGTAAAGCATTGTTTCCTTTTTCAAGAATAGAACTGAAAAAAATTTCTTAATAGAATTCATTGTTTTAAAAAGATTTTATTGAATGATTCAACGTGTATTCGTTAGGATACATAAGTACAGGTTTGATTCACTGTATGTAATACCTATAATTAGGTAATGTGATCGATTGCAGACTTGTAATCATATATCTAGAGGTCTTTTAGTAGAAAATATTGGTGAAGATTGATATATAATAATGCTGACATAAATGTTATTATATCGTTGATGATTGTATGAAAAGTTCTTGCAGAAATTTTATTTTGAACTTTTATTTGAATGGTAGTCTCTACTTAATGATTGTATACAATTTTCAGTCGTACATCTACTTGTTTGATTCATAGATGATTATTTTTAAGGAAAGTGAAAGCTTGAAAAAACCTACGAAGCTGTGAAGGCTAAATTAGATTCCATTCAACGAGGAAAGTCGTAAAAACGCAAGTAACCCTCAAAACTAAGTTTGAGGGTTATTTAGATACTTTAATTGATTCTAGTTGAGCTTATTCCTCCATAGCTTCAATCAATTCGATAATCTTTAAAGATACAGGCTTTGAAGATTGGAAGTTTTGTCCAGTGACTAAACGTCCGTCTACTTCTAAGGTAAATTGACCTCGTTCAGAGAATTTGAAATCACCACCTCGTTCTTCAACGGTTTTCTTGATTAGAAAAGGAAATGTTTTAAAATAAGCCGCATCTTTATTTTCATAATCATCTGGATAACCGCTTACTCTTTTGCCATCCACCAAATATTTTCCGTCTTTCGTCTTCAAATGAACAATGCCAGCTGTACCGTGACAAACTGAAGATATAATTCCGTTGTACTTTTCATAAATATCCATGGAGATTCTTTGAATTTCTTGATTCTCTGGAACACCGAACATGGCGGCTCCACCACCAATGTACTGAACTGCCTTGTATTTTGAGGAATCAATTTCTGAAGGTGATTTCGTATTTTTCAAAGCATTCATCAACTGTGTGTCATACAGATAGTGTTTACTCATTTCATCGGATGTATTAATATAGGCCAACGGTATTGCACCTCCTTTAGGACTCACAAAATCGATCGTATAATTTGCTTTTTTGAAAACATCATATGCATTGACAATTTCGGAAAAGCTGTTTCCTGTACTTATGTCTGTACCTGGATAGTAATGAGTATTGGAAACAACGAATAGCACAGCATTCTTCTTTGGATCATCAACTCGGGTTGCTGTTTTACTGATAATTTTCCAATCGCCTTTTAACTTTTTAAGTAAGAACAAATCAATATAAACCCAGGCTCTTTTGGGGCCAGCAATTTCAACTTTTGCAGTCGCGATGTCTTTTGTTACAGTCATTTCCAAAATTGTAGCATCTCTCCCATTGAATTTCCCCTGTTCAGCATTTTTGAAGAAATCAGCATATTCATTCGGGGAATATTGTTTGAAATCCCCATCTCTATTTGTGAGATATAATGTTGCATCGTCTGCAAAGGCGCTCAGAAGCATTTCTCTTTTGTTGTATGAACTTCCTTCCATGTACTTTTGGAGTGTCTTGGCTACGGAAGTATCATAGGATTTTTCGTTATATATTGAAACATCGCTGATTGGATAAAAATCTTCCGTTATCCTAGAGGTAGCTTTTCCGTTTTTTCTGTCGACTAAAAACGAGCCTCCCCAAACAGTATTAGGGTATTCAATGATTTGTTTCACCATTTCACCAATGGCAGGCAGTGTGCCTTTCAGTTTTTCAACAGCTTCTTCTTTTGATGCCCAAATGAACTCTACATTTTTGTTTGTTGGTAACTCATTCGTCCTAGATTTTGCCACATATAGTTGTCGAACATAGGTGGAGTTTTTAAAGCCATATTTGTGTGTAAAGACGCCTCTGAGACTTGGTTTTAAAATTGAAACTCCGTATTTGGATGAAAGACTATCAATCACCTCATTGATCGTTTGTCTTTTCTTAAAAGCAGTATCTATTGTTAACCAACCAACAGATGCTTTTTTTAACAGAACTTCTCCATGGTCATTGAGTACAATTAACCGTATGATTGTTGTATTCACGTCTTCATCAATTTTCGATTGAGAATTTGCGAATTGAAATGTAAGAAGCATAGTAAATACTAGAAAGTAATTTTTCATTTTGATATTTATAATATTGATATGCTTCAAATGTCAATGGTTTAAGGACTGTTTCCTACTCAGATCATGATCTTGGCATACAAAAAGGACAGTTTAAATACAATAATTAGTTGAGGAATAAGAAAAATATCAGGAGGGGTATTACGCCTTTTTAAAAGCGAAATAGATGAACAATCTTATTGCTGCTTTGAAGAATTGCGATACTGCACCGCTGTCATCGAAGTGATGTTCTTAAAGGCCGCATTGAAAGAAGACAGGCTGTTGAAACCACTATCATAAGCAATGGCCGATATTTTCAGATGACTGTACTCATCTGCAACCAATCGTTTCTTAGCTTCGGCTACTCTATACGTTGAAATGAATTTTGAGTAGTTGATATTTTCAGATTGATTGATGACTTGTGATAGTCGTTTAGACGAAACGCCCATTTTCTTGCTTAATTTTCCTAAGGATAAATCAGGATCAAGATATAGTTTTTCTGAAGTCATTAATCCCTTTAACTTGACGGATAATTCAATGATTTCATCTTGCTCTAATGTAGACTGACCATATCGTTCGACTTCAATTTTAAAAAGAAATGGGTTTTGCAGCCACCAAATAGAAAACGCAATAATTACAGCGGAAAATAGAAATGCCATTCCCATGTAATAAGGAATGATGTTCTGCATAATGAAGAAATAGATGATGACTACCGTTAAGGTAGCGGTCACAAAAAAGCGTAACCAGCGATCAATTTTACGTTCTCTAATAGAAGTTGGTTTTTTATCATATTTCAATAACCAATACAATGTATACCCTGAATACAGAACAATATGAGCGATTAATCCATAATGCAATGACCTAGATAAAGGACTTCTATCATTTGGAATGATCCAACATAACGCTATGAATAGAAGCATTGGGATATAATGCCATAGATGGGTTTTACCAGTCAGTTGATGTTGTGGATTTTTCCGAAGAAAAACATACCACCATAGAGAAGGTCCAATGGCTAATAGAACAGCCAAAAACACATTGCGAATCACAGGATCTATTGGGAAATAGTTATAAAATAAAGACTTTCCGATGCGCAAACTAAAGGCCAGTAAATAGATTGATAAGAAGAAGTTAGCCTTGTGTTGTTCTGTCCTAGAAACTAATAAGAAGATACCAAACAACAAGCTAATAATAACACCAATACTACCTATGAGTAACTCGATATGCTTTAAGATGTCTGCATTTACTTCCACCTTGTAAAGAAAATAAAATATTTTCATCTACTAGCATAGTAAAAGGCCTTGAATATCAGATAAGGGAGAGATAATAAACACTTTAGAGATCCTATAAATTCACTTTTTTTATCTATTTATCGAGATTCCATAAATTTAATTTTATATTGTGGCTGTTTCATAGCAGAACTCGAAAAGAACGCAGAATGATGATATTAGGGTGATGCAGATAACCTAATACCATACAACGATCGAAAATCAGAAACTCACCCTCGAATCTTTACTCGAACTAAATTTTAATACCATTATATGGATAGCAGCACCCATCATGTTTGGGTTGGTTGCCTTCGAGTATTATTTATCCGTTAAGCAACAAAAGGAATTGTATCATGGTAAGGATTTCCTTGCTTCAGCTGCCATTGGCTTTGGGAATCTTTTTGTAAATGCCTTAACCAAAGTGGGTATCTTTTATATTGTGGTGATCTTCTATAATTTGACGCCTTGGACCATTCCACATACTTGGTGGTCTTACCTCCTATGTTTTTTCTGCCTTGATTTTGTGCGCTATTGGTCGCATAGAATTTCTCATTTTCAACGTTTTTGGTGGTCGACACATGTGGTACATCACAGTTCAAAATATTACAACTTTTCTACATCCTTCCGATTGTCTTGGGTACAAAACTTGAAGATTGTCTTCTTTATGAATAGGAATACCACATTTCAAACTGTGGCGAAATGAAATCC
>CAZTFN010000084.1:0-13578 GCA_964612905.1 uncultured Flavobacterium sp.
TTTGGCAAACGGGCCAGCATCAGGACATCTGCCAGTAAAACAAATGAAACGATCCTTTGAGCTAAAAAGATATTAATCCTTTTTTAGTAAATAAAATCATTCTATCTATAATTAATGATAATATATCAACAGGAAACTACAATGATGATCAACCACTATCCTATAATCCGCCACGTCATAACTACGGGCAAGTGAGTAACGACACTGATTATTTCAATTCAGATAGTAACTCTGAAATTTATGATATAGAAGAATTTCAATCAGGATCTTATTCGTTCAGTCATCCAATTTTAGGTCAAACAATTAACATCGATTCAAATAAACACAGGTACCTGTTAAGTGGGATGTCTGAAGGTACTCAATACATTGGAGGATCTACGAATATTTATGGAGAAGAGAATGAAGATAACATTACAAAAACAAATGTTGTCTTATCAATATTTGATCTCTTCTCATGGAATCAATATGCCATCCAGGCTTTAATTAAATTATGCAATAAGCATTCTTGTGAGGGTTCCTTTTTAAATCTCAACTCTTCATACCCTGAGAAGAACTACAAGTATTATAAAGAAGGAGACCATGTATTATCTTGGACACCTGTTGGATCAAAGCGTAATTTTAAATTTGTTTTATTCGAGATTCTTAATCATAATAGATTCTACTACTTTTTCGAAAAAGGTCCTGGAAGTTATTCAGCCGTATTCTCATCTTCTAGTTATAGAAAACTCACTCCTAAAGAAATCAACCGTTTTCTAAGAAAAGTCATCGAACCAAAACAAATAAAGTGGTCTCAATTTTATCAAAATGATGAATTTCTTGGCTATGGAATAAGAGTGTATCAGCCAATAGAACATCCTAAGAAAAAGATATCTTCATTTTCAAATGGTCAGGAGAAATTAGTCAATGAACTGATTAAAAGAATCGAAAAAAGAATCCTTTTTTAAGAGTCAAAGATTAAATAATATTTGAACCAGTATGGTGCTTTATTTAAGTTGTCAATTATATGAGAGTTATTAAAATGATTCATCTTTCTTATTTCAAGAAATGAATATGGCCAATTCATGAGCATTAAATTAACTTTTTCCAAAACTTTTCTTTTTTCATCTATTGGTGCAAATCGAAAAACACCTTCATTATTTATTTTTACATCATAATACTTTTGAAAGTTAGACCTAAAAAGATTAGAATCATTAGAGGTCATCCATTTAGAGCATAAATGAAGAAGTATCCTAATGTAGGTGAATGAGTGCGTTGTAATGTGGTTGTATCCTTATTCACTTGTCTTATCTATACATCTTTGATATCTTGAAAGTTCTTCAGAAGATTGATCCTTTATGTTCGATTTCCTTAAATCAAATTTACAATTAGAGCAAGTGAACATGTTCTCATCGAACTTACTCTTCCTCCCTACGTTTATTCTATGGAATGAAATTGGCGCTCCACATTTAGGACAACGATCCAATAATAAGCTATTGCAATCTAAACAAACAACTGAAGTCTCTAAACGCCATGATTTTTGGAAATAATTTTTAGAAATACATTTCGGACAGAATGATAATCCGAATTGTTTCCTTTTTCTATGTTTTATACCAATCGATGAAATCCCTGGAGTATATGTATTAACTTTTAATGTCTCGAAAACTCTACCTGCATAGGACTCTAATGACATATTGACAATATCTTCTCTACTTTTTAAAGGTGTATGAATTAGTACTTTGTTTACAATTTCATCTGGTATCCGTAAGTCAATATCTCTGTTCCAAAAGGCTCTATCTCTACCGAAGCAATTATTGACAAAAGGAATCGGTTTTACACTGCTCTTTATAGATAGTCGATAAATCCAACTTGTAAATAATTCATCTTTATATGGTGGTATGTAGTAGGGCCAAATATTTTTATTCAAAGACCTTACATATACCATAAACGTCTAAAGATTGTAAAGCATTTTCTTTCTGTCTGAAGGAGAAACGTAATTAATATGATCTAGAACTTGATGTGTAATTTTCTCAATACCTTGCTCTATGGCATATATTGAGGAAAGCTCTAAAACTTTTGCAATCTCACCAATTAACCCTTCACTCATGGCAAGAATTTTCTTAGAGATTCCTTCTTCTATTAATTGTGAAGCTTCCTTTAATGGCAACTTGGTTTCAAAACTCAAAAGCAATCTTTTATACTCTAGATCAAACTTCCATCGTTTGAGTATTCTGGGCTGAAAACGATTTGCTAACTGTGGATCTGATTGAATAGCATTGAATGCTTCTGTGGTTCCTGCACAAACTAGAGAAATCTTCAACTCAGAGGACAGATATTTCAATACATTGAGAAACTTTCTTTGTTTTGTAGGTACTCCCGCTAAAATGTGATGTATCTCATCAATAATCAAAACTTTAATCTCTAACTTTTGCAGCAAGTTTTTAACCCTAAACTGTCTAGCATCAAGCTTTTCAGTTGTTTTATAAGGTGCCAATAATTTTTCAAGTATTGCATTGTAAAAACGGCGTTCATCAGGTTCAGGCGGAGCTTGAATCATTAGAACTGGAGAAGATATTTCTGCAGTCTGTTCATCCAAAGTTGATGGGTTCAAAGACACGAATTTTTCAATAAGAGCTGTTTTCCCATTGTTAGAATCCCCAACTAACAAGATATTTGGCATCCTTGAAGACTTAGGGTATCTCTTTAGATCGCTGAGCTCTTTTAAGATCTCAACAGCAATAGTATAGCTTATCCACTTTGACTCTTTGACCATTGTAATTCTTTGATCATTGCTTAAAGAATCTATTTTTTTCTGTAAATCTTTATTCAAATGCTGCATCGTCTAAATCTTCAAAAGGGGTTATATCCTGATCAGGAATTTCCTGAAAATCATCTTCAAAAATATCTTTTTTAGTTTCTTTTTTAATATTATCAGGAAGCTTTCGATACTTCTTAGTTTCTCGAACTACTTTCTGCTCCAATCTATCTAATTCTCTATATGTTTCGAATATTTTCTCTTCATTTAATTGAACCTTATTTTTCTTAAGTTTCCTCAATACATCACGGTATTCCCAAATCGAAATTGCAGGCAAAGCCGCATTCCGATAAGGAACTTCAAAATAATCTTTGATTTCAGGGTCATAAAAATATACTACGCTGATATCTCTAGGATCTCTCCTAAAAACAAACTTTCTTTTTTCCTTACCAATAGTACTATTGACAAAACGCCTTAAAACTTCATCATAATAATATATATGATCTATAACAATTCCATACTGCTGAATACTCCTTTCAAAAAAGGGCATAAAGTCAAGCCTCAATCTTCGTTCATCATTAATTCTTTGTGGCAATCCACGACCAGGTGTATCATCTATTCCAAATACTCCTTCTTTAAATTTTTGTAAAGGTGACATTTGAATCGATGAATGAATTTTATTGTGGTAAATCTTGGTTATGTAAATAGTAAGCCACTTTTCAAACTCAGGTAAAGTGAAGGACGCTTTTTCTTTAGAATCATAGTTTTGTCTTTTATTAATATCTGCAAAAGTTGTACCTGGTAAATCATGAATTTCTTTAGAAAAAGTCCCCAGAAGTCTTTCAACATGGCCTCCCCAATGAGGAGTTGCTGGCGGTCTCCATTCTATATTAATACCATAATTCATACAAGCCTTCTTTAGCATTTCACCTCGAAACTCTTTCGCATTATCTACATGAATGGTATTCATTATTCCCCAACACGGCCAACTCTCATCTACGCCTATTTTTTTCATCCATAAATCTTTAGGCAAGATAGAGTGTGATATACAAAGTCCTGTACCATGAGCTCCAGGAGATTCAAATGACAAATAAAATCCAACAACCATTCTGCTAAAGACATCAATAGCTAGTGTTAGATAAGGTCTCTTGTAAGGATTACGATTCTGTTGATCAACTAGTATTATATCGACTACCGTGTGATCGATTTGCACGATTGACAATGGATAGTCTGCGCCAGGAAAATGGCCTTTATGTGGTTCAAACTTGTACTTGGCCTCGCTACTACCATATCTTTTTCTAAGTTTAAGCTCTTCAGATAGGTTTGTAATTCGTTGTCGAATCGTGTTAGGATGAGGCGCTTTTAGCTTTTGATCAAAACATTTTTGTTCAATGACTCTGATCGTTTTATTGATTGACTTTTTAGAAGAGTTTAGGTAAACTTGATTGATAGTATCATTGATTATTCTATTTACTTTATTGGAAAGTCTACTTTTACCTTTACCTCCTGTTCTTGGCTTTCCTACTAAAGAGGATACAAGTCCTGTTTCATTATAAACTTTAATCCATCTGTAAATTGTAGGAACACTGATACCACTCTCTGTGGATATTTGATCTATTAATTTTTTCTTTTTTCTAACATCAAGAATAGGTTTAATTATGTCGTATCTCTTTTGAGCTATTTCCCACTTCTCATCACTCAAAGTACCAATTTCATAGGTAAGATCCTTTATTTTAAAATCTTTGAATGGTTTCAATTCATATATTTTAACTGTGCGAATAGTATGTGACTCTACTTCCTCAATGGTTACAGTATCAAGGTCAACAATTCTCGTAATAATTGATTTTTGATTGTTATAAATTACCTTTTCACCAATAGAAATGTAAAATTTTGACATACCTTAAATCCATATTTTTGATTGCATGGTCAGCTTCTCATTAAGATTGACCTTGATATCATCGTTAGCCAACATAAACCATAACACATATATTAACTCAGCTTTTCTTTCATCATTGCAATTAGATTTTAGTATTAGTTCTTCAGGAGTAGATTCACCTAGTGTTTTAAGACTATTCTCTAGGACATGGACATCGGTAAAATCAATGTCTTGTTTGGATATCATGTAAGGAAGAAGAAACTTGCTATTAAACATATAAGGTGTTCTCACATCTGTTTCATCTTTTACGATAAACTTTAAATTGTTCGCCTTGCAGAATTGTCTAGCAGCTTCAAACTTATCTCGATACTTTCTTTTATTTTTCTGAAGATCATATTTATACTTAATTTCAATAATTTCATCCCTTCTATCTCCTAGATACTGAACGTAAAAGTCAGGAACATATTAACTTCATAAAATATTTTTAAGGGTTGTTCATAATAAGCTATGACCGATTTGTCAAATTCAAGACAATGAATAAAATCTCGTTCCAAAGAAGACTCAAAAGAAACGAGATCATTTCTTTTTAAGCTCACCACACGACCAGAAAGACTAAAACTTTTTAGTCCAATATTTCTAACTTTTTTCAAACTAATTATCAGCTCTTCTGTAAATGATCCATAAAACTGATCATCAAGATAAGAATTTATCATTCTCTTTTGTAAATTTTAGGGGATTCGAGATTATATTTTATCAACTACTTTCAAATATAACAGGTGGACAATATCCTCAACCCGGTGAAATTTCATTGGCTCACAATGGAGTTCTATTTTTGGATGAGCTTCCCGAATTCAAACGTTCTGTATTGGAAGTCATGAGGCAACCGATTGAGGATAGAGAGGTTACCATTTCTCGAGCCAAATTTACGGTTACATATCCTAGTAGTTTTATGCTGGTGGCCAGTATGAATCCTAGCCCATCTGGCTTCTTTGTAGACGCAAACAATCCATTGTCTTCCAGTCCACTTGAAATGCAACGCTATATGAGTAAAATTTCGGGGCCTTTATTGGACAGAATTGATATTCATATTGAAGTGACCCCCGTTCCTTTTGATAAAATTTCTGACGAGAGAACAGCAGAACCCAGTCATGAAATTCGAAAAAGAGTGATTGTTGCCCGAGCGATTCAAACAGAGCGATTTTTGAATTCAGAAAAAGTGCACTACAATGCTCAAATGACCGTGAGACAGATACGAGAACACTGCAAACTTTCCGACGAAAGCAAAGCACTACTCAAAACAGCCATGGAGAAGCTCAATCTCTCTGCACGTGCTTACGATCGAATTTTAAAAGTGGCAAGAACGATTGCCGACTTGGACAACCAACAAAACATCCTATCTCATCACATCTCTGAAGCCATTCAATATAGAAGTCTAGATCGAGAAGGATGGCTCTCCTAAAATCATCATGAGCAAATAAATGTGAACAATTTAGAGTCTCGTATTTACTATCTAACAGTGCAGTCCAGAAATTCTAAAACCACCAAAAAGTTTTTGAAAATCTAATTAAGATTCTATACAACCTGATTAAGATTCTATACAACCTGATTAAGATACAACCATCTTTCCTCGTATAAGCTGACTTTTGTCATGTGATCTCATCCTTATGATCTGTAATTTCATGGTATCAAATCTAAGATCATGAAACAGACAGGAATCTGGTTAGACACCAATCAAGCAATCGTTGTAGAGATCATCAATGGGAATGAATCGTTCTTTACAATTCCCTCCAATATTGAACATTATCATGTCACAGGAGGTTCAGGAACTCGTTTCAAAGGCGGGCCACAAGATGTTGTGCAAGACAGCAAATATACCGAGCGAAAAAAGCATCAAATGAAACGTTATTTTAAAGAGATTATAGATCGTATAACAGATACAGATACTTTGATGCTCTTTGGTCCAGCAGATACCAATCGGATGCTTAAAAAAGAAATCGAGACCTTCAACAAAGAGCTGAATCAAAAGATTGTATTGGTCAAAAAAGCGGATAGTATGACACTCAATCAAACCGTTGCCTTGATACGAGATTCGTTTGCACAAGTTTCATAGCTATGAATCTAGGGTTATTGAAGCAACCTTTTCTGAAAACTGAGACTATAAAGAAAGAGATCTCATGAACATAATAAAAGTTTCCTTCTTTCTGGTATTGACAATGATGTTCTTTTCATGTAGTCAACAAGATGCTCCACCAGAATTCTACAGTCACAAAGACTATGAACTCATTTTTGAGAACGATCCAAATGGCATTACGCTCTATTTTACAGGTAGTAATTATTCGGACTACGACTTTCGTAAAGAGAATGGGCAATATCGAAATGACGGAATTCGAATTCTAAATGAACTCTTCGCTACACCTCCTTTTTCAGAATATAAGGAATATTTTAACGCATATATTGTTTACATCAATCCAGAGCCTGACGCAGATCCTTTTGACAATGCGCCGGAGATTGTGGTGAGAGAATTGTTTCCAAACTTTAAAGAAACAGATGTGGTCATGATCTCAGAGGACAACCCTCAATTCAATCAAGGAGTTGCATCTGGAGTCGTTGCTGCTTTTCCTTACAATAACAGATCTATTATGGTTCACGAGGTGGGACATGTAGTTGGAAATTTAGCCGATGAGTATTCTATACCAGGAGGTGATTATGCCGATTATGTCTGTGATGAAGCACCGAATGTGGATATCACCAATAATCCTAATGAGGTCAAATGGAGTCACTTCATAGGGTTAGATGGGTATGAAAATATTGATGTCTTTGTTGGAGGTTGTTACACAGCAATGGGCGCTTATAGAGCTGCCAATAATTGTGTGATGCGACGTGGTTTTTTCTTTTGCGCTCCTTGCAGAGAAGGAATCGTAAAAAAGATCATGCAAGTAAAAGGTCTTCCGTTCAATTTTCAAGAATTCTTAGCAAAAGATATTCCTCTTTAAAAGATCACAGGAATTACGAATTGATAGTATAGAATCAGCAAGATGACTGCAAGAATATTTAAAATCACTCCTGCTCGTACCATTTGATTCACTTTTACATACCCACTCGCAAAAACAATCGCATTGGGCGGTGTTGCCATGGGTAGCATAAACGCACAACTTGAAGCCATGGTCACTGGAATCAGCACATTCAACATAGGGATATTCAATCCAATAGCAATTCCTGCTACGACGGGTGCCAATACAGCCACCAATGCCACATTACTCATGAGTTCTGTCATGAACAACATCAGTATAATGAGAAGACTTACAATCACTATGGGGCTAAATCCTCCATTTTTGATATAATCTGTGATCACATCTACCAAACCGCTGGAAGCCATCCCTTTCGCCAAGGCCAAACCTCCTCCAAAGAGTAGGAGAATCCCCCAAGCAAGTTTACTAGTATCGTTCCATTGCAAGACAAAAGTTCCTCTTTTGAAATTTAAAGGAATGGCAAATAATGAAATGGCTCCAATCAAACTAATGATCGTATCCGAAAGCTTTAATCCAGGGAAGATATGATTGATCAAAGTTCTTGTGATCCATAGAAATACTGTAATACCAAAAATGGTCAAGACTCTTTTCTCTTCTTTAGAAATGCTTCCTAACTTTTTGAGTTCTGAGGAAATAACATTCGCCGATGTAGAGAACTCAATGTGGTTGCATGGAAACATCCATTTGACCAAGACAAAATAGCACAGACTCACCATTAAAATAGAAAATGGCAAGCCCATAGTCATCCACTTAAGAAAAGAGATTTCAATATTGTATTCGTTTTCTAACAACCCAATCAAGACCGAATTTGGGGGTGTTCCAATCACCGTAGCAATTCCTCCTGCATTGGCTGAAAAAGCAATTCCTAACATGACACTCAAGGCAAAATTCCGATCACCTTTGGTAAATCCGTCTTCATCATCAATGAGTAACTTGATTACCGAAATAGCAATGGGCAACATCACTACAGTACTCGCTGTATTGCTAATCCACATGCTCATAAATGCCGTGGCAATCATGAATCCCAGAATTACTTTATTGGGTGTAGTTCCTGTCATTCTAATGATCGTTAGAGCAATTCGTTTGTGGAGATTTACTTTCTCTAAAGCGAGTGCCAGCACAAATCCTCCAAAGAATAAAAAGATAATGGGACTTCCATAATTGGCACCTACATCCCCGGCATTCATTACGCCTAGCAAAGGAAATAATATCAATGGTAACAAAGCAGTCACTGCAATGTGAACCGCTTCCGTGATCCACCAAATCACCATCCATACCGCCACTGCAATAACTTGATCTCCTGTTTCAGACACCAATTGAAATGGTAGATTCGTGATGATCAAAAACAATATGGGTGCTAAGAGTAAGCCAATCTTTTTTGAAGTGGTCATAGATAGGATTTGAGCTTAAAAATAACAAAACCTATCAATATCGAATGAGTTTTTTTAGCTCTGAACTCCAGAAATCACGCGATCCCAATCAAAGGCAGGTCCAATGTCCCATTTTCCAGAAGCTTGGTAATTTACATGTGAAGTAATTCCTTTGAATTGAGGAAGCGCTGGGTTACTTCCTAATACAAAACGTTCATTTTCTGGTAGAAATTCTCGAGGAACATCAAACTGGTGGGTTAAAAAACGAAGCACAGTGATGAGACTTCTATACTGAGAATCGGTAAACGTAGCATAATAACGGTGACCACGATAAGGTGTATTCAATTCGGTATAGTATTCTGTTTCTGACAAATCGCAATACACATCTGTTTTGTCATAAGGGCTGCACAACTGACCATTGACCTCTTGCAACCACCCAATATTAGACAACTCAATACCTACAGTTCTTTTTGCTCCCGCTTTATTCCCTCCCACAGCTCCAGGTCCTAAGTGAAACGACCATCGATCCCAAGGAAACAAGTTTAAGATGGTTCCATCTCTCGCGATCACAAATGCAGTAGAAACACGGAAATTTTCTCGAGTCAATGCAGACACATCGCCTTTTAAAAAGCCTGCGGTATAGTGCATGACAATCTGCGTCTTTTCATTTTTCTCATCTTCAAAATACGATTCCACACCATCCGCTCTTCTGCATTTTACGAAGTCCATGACCTCTTCACTATTCCGTATTCTGATGCTTTGCTCATTCAATTCAAATTGAATACCTGCTGAATCTCTTTTGTTGGTAAAGAAAGATTTTTCGTGTTGTGGAATTCGTGTAGCGCGCATAGAATGAGTATTTTAAGGTTTGAGTCTGTCTAAAGTTATCAATTAAATCCTTGGAATACAAAGGAGAAAATCACTGGAAATTTGATATTTTTGTGAAGTAACATTCAATTCTTATGCTATGAAAAAAATACATGCTACGCTATTATTTTGTCTTGCCCTCATTTTAGGGAGTTGTAACGACAATGAACTACTCAATGCACCGCCTACGGATTTTGTAGTCTCTACGGAGGACTTGAATTTTTCAACAGCCAATCTTACTTGGACACAATCTATAGACCCAGAAGGAACGGATATTACGTACTCAGTATTTCTAGAAGGTGCACCACAAACTTCTTTAACCTCTAGAAATTATACACTGATGAATCTTGAAGCAAACAGTATGTATACAGGAAAAGTAGTCGCTACGGATGAAGATGGCATGCAAACCGACAGTCCATTTTCTATTAGTACCTCCGAGTTTCCTTTTCCTTCAGATTTTGCGGTTTCTATTGGAAGTACAGCTCCATTTACATCTCGAATTGAATGGACGGCATCTACAGATGTGATTGGACGACAAATTGTATACAATGTTTATTTGGACAATGTTTTAGTAGGGGAAAATATTCCTGAATTGGAGTTTTGGTTTGATGAATTAAAAGGACTTACTCAATATTCGGGGAGAGTCGATGCAATCAATCCAGACGGCAATATTACTTCGAAGACTTTTGAATTTACTACAGACATTAAAGTATACGACACCACGTTACAGTTCGAAAATCAGGAACAAGTAGATGCCTTTGTGGCTCGTGGGTTTAATATCGTTGATGATGATATGATTATTGGAAACTTTCCCAATGTCCCTGATGAAACCAATATCATCGATATTTCAGGATTGTCCTCTTTACTAGAAGTTACAGGCTCACGACTGATCATCAACAGAACACAGCTGACATCTGTACAAGGTTTGGAAAACATCGTTTCCAACAATGAGAATCTTGTACTCACTGTCACGAATAATAGCCAACTTATTAATTTGAATGGTCTGGGTAATTTTGAAATACTTCATGATTTCTTCTTGACTGAGAATCCCATGCTGACCGATACGAGCGGACTCACAAATTTGCAAAGGGTCAGATTCCAGTTCTTCATCACCTTCAACAATAGCCTGGCGAATATTACATTACCATCCATACAAAGAGTACGAAGTTTTCACATTGAAAACAACGATCAATTACAAAGTGTTTCGGGGTTAAGCACCTTGCAAGAAATTGATGCCGTACTATACCTGCTAGGCAATTCAGTCTTACAAAATTTTAATGGGTTCAACGCATTGGACTATGTTCCAGAGCTCATTATTTCCGATTGCGATGCTCTCACTTCTGTGCAAGGCTTTGACAGCCTAGCAAGAATTGGGACACTCACAGTAACCGATAATGAAAACCTGGTGTCGTTCAGTGATTTTTCCTCCTTAGTGAGATTTGAAAACATATCCATTGCTAGAAATCCGAGTCTTCAATCTTTTAATGGATTCCAAAATGTGACCTTTACAGATAACTTCACCACAAGGCACGAAATTATTGTTTCTGATAATAACGCCCTTCAGAACTTAAATGAGTTCTCAAACTACCAATTTGAATGGGGAAAAATCAGTTTCAATTCCAACACCAGTCTCTCAGATTTTTGTGGTTTACAACTACTGTTTACCAACATTGTTCAGTTTGAAGGGTCTAACAACTATGCAACCAACAATGCGTACAATCCAAGTGTAGATCAAGTGATTAATGGACCTTGTTCTAATTAAAGGTTTACTATCAAAAATAAAGAAACAAAAAAGCCTCATCCCGAAATTTCTGGGCGAGGCTTTCTAATATCTAAAAGCGCAGCGATCTTGTTTCTAGGAGCGCTAGCGGTCTTTTCTAGTATCTGTAATATTCTGGCTTAAATGGACCTTCTACTTTTACACCAATGTATTCTGCTTGGTCTTCACGTAGTTCTGTCAACTCCACTCCAATTTTTGCCAAGTGTAATTTTGCTACTTTTTCATCCAAGTGTTTTGGTAACATGTACACTTCATTCTTATAGCTATCTGAATTGTTCCACAATTCAATTTGCGCCAAAGTTTGGTTGGTAAATGAGTTACTCATGACAAAACTTGGGTGACCTGTTGCACATCCTAAGTTTACCAAACGTCCTTCTGCTAAAATGATGATGTCTTTTCCATCAACTGTGTACTTATCAACCTGAGGCTTGATCTCAACCTTGGTATCTCCATGATTGTCATTCAACCAAGCAATGTCTAATTCATTGTCAAAGTGACCAATGTTACATACGATGGTCTTGTCTTTCATGGCAGAGAAGTGCTTCCCTTGAACGATGTCTTTGTTTCCAGTAGTAGTAATCACAACATCTGCATTTCCAACCACTGTTTCCAAACGCTTCACTTCAAAACCGTCCATTGCAGCTTGCAATGCACAAATAGGATCAATCTCCGTTACAGTTACGATAGATCCAGCTCCTCTAAATGATGCAGCCGTTCCTTTTCCAACGTCACCATATCCGCAAACCACAACTCTTTTTCCTGCCAACATTACGTCTGTAGCTCTACGAATTGCATCTACTGCAGATTCTTTACATCCGTATTTGTTGTCAAACTTCGACTTGGTAACAGAATCATTTACATTGATTGCTGGCATTGGCAAAGTTCCCGCCTTCATTCGATCGTACAATCTGTGAACTCCTGTCGTTGTTTCTTCAGACAATCCTTTGATTCCATCTACCAATTCTGGATATTGATCCAACACCATGTTGGTCAAATCTCCACCATCATCTAAGATCATGTTCAATGGCTTTTTCTCTTCACCAAAGAATAAAGTTTGCTCAATACACCAGTCAAACTCTTCTTCGTTCATCCCTTTCCAAGCATATACTGGAATTCCAGCAGCAGCAATGGCAGCAGCGGCCTGATCTTGTGTAGAGAAAATGTTACAAGAACTCCACGTTACTTCAGCTCCTAAGGCTTGCAAAGTTTCGATCAATACAGCCGTCTGAATCGTCATGTGAAGACATCCTGCAATTCTCGCTCCTTTTAAAGGTTGCTCGTCTTTGTATTCTTCACGCAACGACATCAATCCTGGCATTTCAGCTTCCGCCAATTCAATTTCTTTTCTTCCCCATGCCGCTAAAGAAATATCTTTAACTTTGTATGGTACGTAGGTAGATGTATTTGTACTCATCTGATTATTTTTATTCTATTTTTAAGACCGCAAAGTTACGAATTAACTTCCTAAAATATGCCTCTTTACAAAAGGATTGATGCAAACGATTTCACTAAAGTTCTGATTTGGAAGATTGAAGAATCTTTGGACCAAATTTCTGATGGAATTTCATTGACCGATCAATGTCAAAATCGAGTGGATTCCATGCGCTCAGAAGTTCATCAAAAAGGATTTTATAGCATTCGACAGCTGTTGAAAGAAGTAGGATATTCCGACTTCGATCTTGTGTACGACGAATTTGGGAAACCGCACTTGAAAGATGGAAACTTTATTTCCATCACACATTCATTCAATTTTTCTGCCATTATCATACAGATATGAAATTTAAGTATTGCTAAAATGTTGCGCTTCCATGTTTTATAGGGAAAATTATTTCTTTTTTGTTTCCCCTCCTAGAAATTTTGACTAAATTTTGTTGCCCCCTGCCCCTTTTGGTACTTCCCCCCAGAAAATCAACTATACTTTTTTT
>CAZTFN010000085.1:0-13571 GCA_964612905.1 uncultured Flavobacterium sp.
CTCTTGTGCATTCCTGTAATGAATCCTTCCACCACTTGTCGTGCAAGTAAGTCGAGGTTTTTGATTTCGGAGACTTGTATGTGGGAAAGATCCATCATGAAGACCGAAAATAAAAAAAGGCTTGACCGTAGCCAAACCTTTTCTGTTTCAATTTTGTTAATTCCTTAGCGGAATCTCCTTATAAGTTCTCGTTGATCAAATTCACATAGGTCGTCTTTGGTGCCACACCTACTTGTCTTTGTACCATTTCTCCATCTTTGAAGATCAATACGGTAGGAATGTTACGGATTCCAAATTGACCTGCAAACTTTGTCTGAGAATCTACATCTACTTTTCCTACAACTGCTTTTCCATCAAACTCTTCGCTTAACTCTTCTACAATCGGAGCTAACATTCTACAAGGTCCGCACCAAGCTGCCCAAAAGTCAACCAATACAGGCTTGTCAGATTTCAATACTACTTCTTCAAAATTTGCATCTGTGATTTCTAATGCCATGATAATATGTTTTATGTTGTTGTTTCTTAAGATTTAGACTACAAAAATACGCAAAACTTTCACCTTTTTGAAATTCAAAAATTAGTTTTGATTATGCGTCTATCAACTTACTTTATTCAGTGATCAATAAACAATTAATAGTGATCAGTTATCATTTAACAGTGGACATTGATCATTGATAACTGTTAATTGTACATTGTAGTACGAAGTGCAACGCACGAAGTACTAAAATACTTGTTTCGCGATTTCTCTTACATTCGAAGATTTTCCCATGGAATAATAATGAAGTACAGGAACTCCAAAGTCGATGAGCTCTTTACTCTGCTGCACACACCACTCAATTCCTACTTGACGAACTTCTTTGTTGTTCTGACAAGCATCTACGGCAGTGATCAAGTCTTCTGGAAGATCAATCTTAAAGACTTGTGGTAATAATTGTAAATGTTTTTTAATAGCAATCGGTTTGATTCCTGGAATGATCGGCACCTCAATTCCAATCTCTCTAGCTGCTTTCACAAACTCGAAATACTTCTGATTGTCGAAGAACATTTGCGTTACTACATAGTCTGCTCCTGCATCTACTTTTTCCTTCAGGCGTTTTAAATCGGTTTTCAAAGATGGTGATTCGATATGTTTTTCAGGATACCCAGCCACACCAATACAAAAATCACATCGGTCGTCTATCTCCATCACGTCGTGCAAATACTTTCCTTGATTCAAGTTACGCATTTGCTCCACCAATCCCTGCGCATATTGATGTCCGCCTTTGGTCGCCTCAAAATAGGATTGATGTTTCATCGCATCCCCTCGCAGCGCCATCACATTGTTGATTCCCAAATAATGACAATCCACCAATAAATATTCGGTCTCTTCTTTGGTGAATCCACCACACAACACATGGGGTACGGTATCTACATCGTATTTGTGTTTGATGGCTGCACAAATCCCCAAAGTTCCAGGACGCATTCGGGTGATCTTTCGGTCTAACAATCCATTTTTTTCAATGTACACGTATTCCTCTCTAGAGGTGGTCACATCAATAAATGGAGGATTGAATTCCATCAAAGGATCAATATTGTCGTACAATTCCTGAATGTTTTTCCCTTTTTTGGGCGGAATAATTTCAAAGGAAAATAAAGTATTCCCTTCTGCCTTCTGAATGTGCTCAGTTACTTTCATCTACGTTCTTTCGTTTGGTGTTTATTTGTTTTTGGGCGTTCCCAGGTCCTGATTCGCATCAGACCCTCGGTCAGGCTTTTCATTGTATCTCTGACCGCTTGCACGTCAGAGGATGCCATTTCAATCCTTAACGCGAGACCTCAAAGGTTTGACTTCGACTCCGCTCAGCCAACCAAGATGTAGGTCCTATACTATTATTGATCCGCAATTGATGGATGCAACCACTTCCTTGCTTCTTTTAATGTGATCTTTTTTCTTTCTGCGAAATCTCGAACTTGATCATCGGTGATTTTTCCAACTCCAAAATATCGTGCCTCTTCATTGGCAAAATAGTATCCAGAAACCGAGGCTGCCGGCCACATTGCCAAACTCTCCGTTAATTTTACTCCAATACTTTCTTCCACTTTGAGTAAATCCCAGATGGTTAATTTCTCCAAATGATCTGGACACGCTGGATACCCCGGTGCAGGTCTAATTCCTTTATAATCTTCTTTGATCAATTCTTCATTCGTCAAATCTTCGGATGCTGCATAGCCCCAATGCTTCGTTCTAATTCTGTGATGCAGATATTCCGCAAAGGCTTCTGCAAATCGGTCTGCAATGGCTTGTGCCATGATCGCATTGTAATCGTCCTGCTGGTCTTTATAATGCATCGCCAATTCGTCTGCTCCATAAATGGTCGTACAGAAGGCGCCCATATAATCTTGTTTCTTGGATTCTTTGGGAGCAACAAAATCTGATAAGGCAAAACTTGGTTTTCCTTCTCGCTTTTTCAATTGCTGACGCAAGGTTCTAAAAACCGCCACTTCTTTCCCTTTCTTCGCAATCGAGATGTCGTCATCATTAACCGTATTCGCTTCAAACAATCCGAAGATGGCTTTGGGTTTTAGAGTTTTCTTCGCCACAATCTCCTTCAACATTTCTTGGGCGTCATTGTACAAGCTGGTGGCTTGTTCACCCACAACCTCATCTGTCAAAATATCTGGAAACTTCCCATGCAAATCCCAACTTCTAAAGAAAGGACTCCAATCGATATAAGGGACCAACTCTTTCAAACTTAGCTGTTCCAAAGTTTGGATTCCCAATTCGTTTGGTTTGTGAATCTGACTGGTTTCCCAATCGATTTTGAACTTACGTTCTCTGGCTTCTTCAATGGAAATGTATGCTTTTGTTTTGCCTCGTTTTAAAAACTTATCTCGAAACTCTTCGTAGTCTTTTTTCAGTTTGGCAACGTATTCATTTTTGGTGTTTTCGTTTAGCAAATCACCCACGACAGTCACAGCTCTTGAAGCATCATTTACGTGCACTACCGCATTTTTATATTGGGTATCAATCTTCACCGCAGTATGTGCTTTGGAGGTTGTTGCTCCACCAATCAATAAAGGCACATCAAAATTCTGACGTTCCATTTCTTTTGCCAAGTAGACCATTTCATCTAAAGACGGTGTGATCAATCCACTCAATCCAATGGCATCTACATTCTCTTTCTTGGCCGTTTCTATGATCTTTTCAGGCGGAACCATCACACCCAAATCAACGATCTCATAGTTGTTACAACCCAAAACTACAGACACAATGTTCTTTCCGATATCGTGTACATCACCTTTTACAGTTGCCATTAATATTTTTCCAAGAACTTGTTGTTCTTCTCCTTTGTCAGCTTCGATGTAGGGATTCAAATAGGCCACAGCCTTTTTCATTACTCGCGCCGATTTCACTACTTGTGGCAAGAACATCTTTCCACTTCCAAACAAATCACCTACTACATTCATTCCTGTCATCAAGTGATCTTCAATAACATGTAAAGGTTTGTCTACACTTTGTCTGGCTTCTTCCGCATCTTCTTCAATAAAGGCATCAATCCCTTTCACCAAAGAGTGTGTGATTCTTTCTTGTAATGGAAGATTTCTCCATTCTAAAACCTTTCCATCGTCTTCTTTTTTCTTTCCTTTAACCGTTTCAGCAAAATCTAACAGCCGTTCTGTAGCATCGTCTCTTCTATCAAGAATTACATCCTCAACATATTCCAATAAATCTTCCGGAATGTCGTCATAGACTTCTAGCATGGTTGGGTTCACAATTCCCATATTCATTCCTGCTTGAATTGCATGGTATAAGAATACCGAATGCATGGCTTCACGAACCACATTGTTTCCTCGGAAAGAGAAAGAGACATTACTCACTCCTCCACTCACACTTACATGAGGTAAATTTTCACGAACCCAACGAGTTGCTTCGATAAAATCGACCGCATTTTTTCTGTGTTCTTCCATTCCTGTAGCAACAGGAAAAATATTTAGGTCGAAGATGATGTCTTCAGGTGGAAAGTTCACTTTGTTGACGAGGATATCATAGGAGCGTTTTGCAATCTCAATTCGACGTTCGTAGTTATCTGCCTGACCAACTTCATCAAATGCCATGATAATTACCGCCGCTCCATAACGTCGGATTTGAGTGGCTTCCCAAATAAACTTTTCTTCACCTTCTTTGAGCGAAATAGAGTTCACCACAGATTTTCCTTGTACCACTTGTAATCCTGCTTCGATGATCTCCCATTTGGAACTATCAATCATCATCGGGATTTTACAGATATCAGGTTCAGCAGCAATCAGATTTAGAAAACGAATCATGGCTTGTTTTCCATCAATCAAACCATCATCCATATTCACATCTAAGATCTGAGCACCACCATCTACCTGGTGTCTAGCGATATCTAATGCTTCATCGTATTTCTCTTCTTTGATCAATCGGAGGAATCGACGAGAACCCGCAACGTTTGTTCGTTCTCCAACATTGATAAAGTTACTTTCGGGAGTGATAATCAAGGGTTCCAATCCAGATAATTTCATGTATCTGGGTTGTTGGCTGTCTGTTGTTAGTTGGTGGTTAGATTTCATATTATTTTTTGCTCTTATAATAATTAATGAAACCGTTAATAAGCTTTTTACAAGAGATGATTTTATTCAAAACCTTATCTAATTCTTGCTTGGAAATATAATCTAAATCTTTGGAAAGATACAATTGAGTCTCTAACTCATATAATGAACCTCTAGAAATAAAAAGGAACTGAATTGTCTCTTTAGAAGATTGTCTTCCGCATCCCTCTGCAATATTTGATGGAATTGAAACTACACTTCTTCTTATTTGATTTGTTAGACTATAAAGTTCATCCTTGGGATAAGAATTTGTCAACTCATATACCAATTTGACCAACTCTCGTGAACTTATCCAAACATCTAACTCCGTATACTTCATTCTTTTCGTTTATATTCTACCAACAACAAACAACTACAAACTATCAACCATTACAACAAGAACGCGGTGAATAATTTTCGGCAGCTTTGGCGATCTCGGTAATGTATTCAGGTGTAGTTCCACAACAACCACCTACAATATTCACCAAACTCTTTTCTAAGTATTGCTCAATTTGTGATTTCATCTCCTCAGGGGTTTCATCATACTCACCAAAAGCATTGGGCAATCCTGCGTTTGGATAAGCAGAAATGGCAAAGTCTGTTTTAGAAGCAATGGCTTCTAAGTGAGGTCTCATCAAATTAGCTCCTAATGCACAGTTAAAACCAACACTTAATAATGGAATATGCGAAACAGAAATCAAAAAAGCTTCTGCAGTCTGACCTGACAAGGTGCGTCCTGAAGCATCCGTAATGGTTCCTGAAACCATGATTGGAATGTCAATATTTCGTTCTGTTCTCACTTCATCAATGGCAAATAAAGCGGCTTTTGCATTTAGCGTATCGAATATCGTTTCCACTAATAGCATGTCCACACCACCATCCAGTAAAGCTTCTGCTTGCTCCTTGTATGCAACTCTTAATTCTTCAAAGGTAATGGCTCGATACCCTGGATCATTCACATCTGGCGACATGCTGGCTGTTCTGTTGGTAGGCCCCATAGAGCCTGCTACGAATCGAGGTTTGTGTGGTTCTTTTGCTGTGATTTCATCCGCAACTTCTCTAGCAATCTTTGCCGATTCATAGTTCAATTCGGTCACCAAATCTTCCATTTGATAATCGGCCATGGCCACTGTAGTTCCAGAAAAGGTATTGGTTTGCACAATGTCGGCCCCAGCTAAATAGTATTTTCTATGTACTTCTTTTACAGCTTCAGGTTGGGTAATTGACAACAAATCATTGTTCCCTTTTAAAGGACTTGGATGATCTTTGAATCGCTCTCCACGGAAGTCTTCTTCAGTAAACTTATAGGCTTGAAGCATGGTTCCCATGGCTCCATCCAATACAAGAATTCGCTTCTTAATCTCTTCGTAAATTTGGCTCATTGGTTCGAATCGTTGATTTTCGATTTTGCAAAATTAACAAACATCCTTGACTCTGAGAATCTTATTTATGAATTCCACATTCACGATTGCTCAACACTTTGGTTGGGTCGTAGTATTTGAATTCGTTTGACAAATTATACTTTGCGATATATTCGTCTAATTCTTCGTCTGAATAGTGATAAAACGGACTCACTTTAATCACGCCATCTGAGCCTCTTGAAACGATGTCAATAGAATCTCTAAACGTTGTTTGTCCCTTACGTAAGTTGGTAAACCAAACGTCAGGTTGATGCTCTCTCATAGCTCTCCTGAAAGGTTCCAACTTTACTTGTTCTGTAAACAAATCATGTTCCGGAGTTTCTACTTCAGGGATTCCTAAGATCACATCTCTGTAAGCAGCGGTTTGTTTGGGCACATACAAATCTACATCGAGTTTCAAAGAAGAAATGAGTTCTTCTGCATGTCTGTAGGTTTGTGGGGTGTTGTATCCAGTATCACACCAAATCACTTTGATGTCTGGCTTGATCAGCGTAACTGCATGCAGAATTGCTGATTCGTAGGGTCTAAAATTGGTGGTGATTACAGGTCTTGCTGCAATCTCGAGGGTTAAGGCAATAATTTCATGAGGGGTCTTTCCTTGTAAGACTTCATTCAACGTTTGCACACTTTTTTCTTCTATTTTCTCCATAATTTATGTTAATGCTTGTTGTATATCATTCAAGATATCCTCGCTATGTTCTAATCCGACGGAAACTCGGATGAGTCCGTCTGTAATTCCTACCTCTAATCTTTCTTTTTCGGTCAATCTAAAATGTGTTGCAGATGAAGGGTGTGTTACGATTGTTCTCGTATCTCCTAAATTGGAAGAAAGTGAACACATTTTAATTTTATTCAAAAACTCTTTTCCTGCTTTCAATCCTCCTTTAATTTCAAAAGCAACAATGTTTCCACCTAGTTTCATTTGCTTCTTGGCGACCTCATATTTTGGGTGTGATTCCAAAAATGGATAGATCACTTTTTTCACGCTTTCGTTCTTTTCCAAAAACCGCGCCAACTTAAACGCATTTTCACAATGTTTTTCAACTCGTACAGACAAGGTCTCCAAACTCTTGGATAAAACCCAGGCGTTGAAGGGTGATATTGCAGGGCCCGTATTTCGAGAGAACAAATAAATCTCTCTGATCAACTCTTTTTTTCCAACCACAACACCTCCTAAAACGCGACCTTGACCGTCGATCAATTTGGTCGCAGAATGAACGACCAAGTCAGCGCCAAATTGTATGGGTTGTTGTAAATATGGAGTGGCAAAACAATTGTCAACTACAAATAAAAGGCGGTGCTTTTTAGCAATCTGTCCTAACAATTCTAAATCCAATATATCTACTCCTGGATTTGTTGGAGTTTCAACATAGAGAATCTTTGTATTCTCTTGAATCAAGGACTCCAAACCTTCTACTTCATCTGTATTGAAATAACTTGTTTCAATATTCCACTTGGGTAAATATTTTTTAAACAAACGGTGTGTAGATCCAAAAACAGAACGACATGAAACAATGTGATCACCTGAATTCAACAAGGCTGCAAACGTAGAGAAGATAGCTGACATTCCAGTAGCAAAAGCATATCCGGATTCTGCTCCTTCTAAAGCCACCATTTTGTTGACAAACTCAGAAGTGTTTGGATTCGTAAATCGAGTATAAACGTTTCGTGTCTTTTCTTCAGCAAAAGAAGCTCTCATTTCATCGGCATCTTCAAAGACAAAACTTGAGGTTAAATATAAAGGTACGGAGTGTTCTGAAAATTGTGAACGCTCGGTTTGCAATCTAATGGCTTCTGTTTCGAAATGATGACTCATATTAAATTTCAATGTTAGTTTCTACCAGTCTTAGGATATCTCCAAAAACACCTCGTGCCGTCACAGCAGCGCCAGCTCCAGCTCCTTGAATCACCAAAGGTTGTGCGCCATAAGATTCGGTGTAGATTTCAAAAATAGAATCTGTTCCTTTCAAAGCTCCTAATGGCGATTCGTCCGAAACTGATACTAGTTTTACACTAAGTTCTGCTCCATTTTCTCGTGAAAGATCTCCTGATAAATCACCAATATATCTTAATACATGGCCTTCTAATTGGGCTTCTTTTTTCTCTTGATACAATGCATTCATTTGATCAAAGGATCCTAAGAATTCTGATAGTTCTACTTCTTGTAATTCTTTTGGAATTAGGTTTTGAACTTGAACATCGTCTAACTCATTATGTAAGTCCAGTTCTCTGGCTAAAATCAATAGTTTTCTAGCTACATCGTTCCCACATAAATCTTCTCTTGGATCGGGTTCTGTGAATCCTTTGTCAACAGCTTCTTGTAGTACTTCGGCAAAGGGCTTATCGTTCTCAGAAAATGTATTGAACAGATAACTCAACGATCCTGAGAATACACCTCTAATTCGAGTAATATTTTCTCCGGACAAGTGTAAGAGTTTGATGGTATCAATTAAAGGCAACCCTGCACCTACATTGGTTTCATAGAGGTACCTTTTCTGATTCTTTTTCAAATCAGACCTCAAGTTCTGATAGTAATCCAATCCGATAGTATTGGCAATCTTATTCGAGGAAATTAGATCGAATCCATTGTGTATGAAATCGGTGTAATTTTGAACAAAATCCAAACTTGCTGTATTGTCTACAGCGATCAAGTTTTCTAAGTTGTGCTTGCGGGCAAAATTGAACACATCCTCAGTTGAATAAGACTCTCCATTCTGTTCAATTTGCTCTTTCCAATCGGAACCAATTCCATCTTCGTGCAAGGTCACTTTTCTCGAATTGGCAATGGCAAAAATGTTCAAATCCACTCCTCTTTTCTTTTTGATCTCATCTCTTGAGGAAGTGATTTGATCCATCAAGGTTCCACCGACCAATCCATGACCGAAAATGGCAATGTTCACTTTCTTGGCAATTCCAAAAATCTCACCGTGAATGACGTTCAATGCGCGGTTCAATTGAGACTTTTTCACTACCAAACTGACGTTGCTTCCCGTCACTGTATTGTTAAATAACAATGGTACTACCTGATTCTTGATCAAGGCATTGAAAGGTTTGTGAAAGTCTTTCAAATCTTGTCCAATGATAGAGATGACCGCAACTTCGTAAGAGACTTCAATATTATTGACATCTCTAGACTGGAAGTCGTTTTCAAACTCAGCATTCAGGGCTTCGGTTGCTTCTCGTGCTTTTTCAGCTGGAATGACCAAACCAATTCCTCGTTCTGAAGAACCTTGAGAAATAATACTGACGTTGATCCCTTTTTGTCCTAGAGCACCGAAGATTCTAGCATCTACACCAACTTTTCCCAACAGTCCTCTTCCTTCTAAATTCAACAATGCTACATCATCTAAAACCGATAAAGAGGTAATTCCTTCTGAATTCGATTTTGCTTTGATAAGCGTTCCTTTATCTTCTGGATTGAAGGTGTTTAAAATTCGAAGTGGAATATTCTTTTCCACCAAAGGAATGATGGTTTTTGCATGTAAAATATTGGCTCCGAAACTCGCTAGCTCGTTGGCTTCACCGAAGGACAGTTCTTCTATCTTTTTTGCATTCTTTACCAAGCTTGGATCTGCCGTATAAATCCCATTCACATGGGTATAACTTTGCAATTCTTCTGCATCCAAATAGTTGGCCAATAAGGAGGCTGTATAATTACTACCATTTCGACCTAAAGTAGTGGTTTCATTCTTGTGATTGGAAGCAATAAATCCAGAAACAATATTCACGGTACTTCCATTGTATTGTTGAAAATGTTTGATCACATTCTCCTTTGACAATCGACGAATGGGTTCTGCGTTTCCAAAATCGCCATTGGTTTTTAACAGCTGTCTAGCATCGGTTGGATGCGCATTGATCTCTCTTGCCTTCAGCAATTCAGAAACCACTTTGATAGAGAGTAATTCTCCTTGAGCCAGTACTTCATCCTTCACTTTATCACTATAGTCTCCTAAGAGATTTGCACCAGAAAATAGTTTTTCTAACAATGAAAAATTCTCTGAGAAATCGATCTCAGGAGCAACTTCTGCTTGCTCTTTTTTGAAGGATTCAAAAAGCGTATGATACTCTTCTTGATTGGATGCTTTTTCAAGCATCAACTCCAATTCATCAGTGGCATTTCCACGTGCGGAAACTACTACCGCCAATCGGTCACCTTGATGGACTTTGTCTTCAATAATGGACAGCACTTGATCTAGACCCTTTCCATTTGATAGTGACTTTCCACCAAACTTTAATACTTTCAATTTTTTCTGTTCTGTAGATGACCCAAAAATCTTCTGAACAATTCGTTCCAGTTGTTTGTATTCAATCAAAAAAGCATCATGTCCATGCACAGAGTTGATCTCTTGGTATGTTACGTTGGGATGTGTAAGTGCCAATTGTTTTTGCGTCTCACGATTCTCATCGGCAGTAAAAAACAAGTCTGAATCTACACCCACGATATGAATCTTTGCTTTGATGGTATCTAGCACTTTGAAATCTGACTCTCTTCCTTTGGTTACATCAATAGTTTTGAGCAGCTGGTTCATCAACTTGTACGCCGACAATTGAAAACGCTCCTGCAATTTCTTACCATGATGCAGCAACCAGCTTTCTACATTGAAGATTTCCAAATCCTCGTTCTTAGATCGTTGAAAACGTTCTTTGAAGGATTCTGGTGTTCGATAACACAACATAGCGTGCATACGAGCATCATGTACTGGGTTTTTAGAATTCACCAGAAATTGCTCTTGAATCTGACAGTTGGCGATCAGCCAATCGGTGGATTTCCAATCGGTTGCCACAGGAATCAAGTGTTGGGTTACATCAGGTTTTAACACCGCCATTTCCCATGCAATTCCGCCTCCAAGCGAACCACCTGTCAATGCAAATAGTTGCTCAATCCCCAGTGCTTCCAACCCTAGGAGAAATATTTTGGCAACATCTCTTGCTACAAAGTCTTTGTAGTTTTCAATGATAAATCCATCATATCCATTCCCTGGAATATTGAAAGAAAGTACTGTATATTTTCTGGTATCAATTGCTTTTCCATCGTTGATGAGGTCTTTCCACCAACCGTCTTCCCCTGCCACATTGCTATTTCCTGTCAAGGCATGATTCACCAAGACAATCGGTGCTGAGTGCAAGGGTTTTCCAAAGATTTGGTAAGACAATTTCAAAGAAACCGTCTTACCACTCTCTGTTTGGAATTTTTCTATGTCAATAGATTGAAGTTTACTCATATTTAAGAGGAAACATATTCTTTGGTCACACTAACTTTTACAGGTGTTTGATTGGCTAAGTTGTCCTTCACGGGGCATCTATCTTCTACAATCTTTAACCATTCGGCCAGTGTTTCAATATTTGCGTCGGTTTCAGGAATCAAGGTTAAGTTGATTTCCTTAAAACCCGCTCTTTCCGAAGTAGAGGTTCCGAAAAGTCGGTTCGGATTTACAGAACCACTCACTTCTATTTTCAAATTTCTGATGGTGAACCCAAGCTCATTGGCAACAAGATGTCCAACAACATTGAGACACCCTGCTAAACCAGCTAAAATGTATTCTACTGGATTGGCATCTTCATTACTCCCGCCCAAGTCTTCTGGCTCGTCAATGACAAGTCTAAATCCTCGAGTTTTGGCCACGAATTGTGCTGGAGAGGTACTCTCTCCCTTTACACTAAATACTAAGTCGCTCATGATTTTTACACTAACAATGTCTTTATACACTCACGGGTAAGTCCACGGCCTTAAAAGCTTCTTGTAAATCAGCTTTCAAATCCTCAATGTTTTCCAATCCCACGGATAGTCGAATCAAATCTTGTGTTACTCCTGCTGAGGCTTGTGATTCTTCCGACAACTGCTGGTGTGTTGTACTTGCTGGATGAATGATCAGGGACTTGGTATCTCCAATATTCGCCAATAGAGAGAACAACTTCGAGTTGTTAGCAATGGCTTTTGCTGCTTCATACCCACCTTTCGCTCCAAAAGTCACAATTCCACTTTGTCCGTTTGGCAAATATTTATCCGCCAATGACTTGTATTTGCTAGACTCCAACCCAGGATAGTTCACCCATGCTACTTCATCTTGTTGTTCTAACCAAGTTGCTAGAGCCAGCGCGTTTTCAGAGTGTTTTTGAATTCTTACTTCTAAAGTTTCTAATCCTTGAATGATATTGAAAGCGTTGGTTGGGCTTAAGGCTCCACCAAAGTCTCGCAATCCTTCCAAGATTAACTTGAAGGTATAAGATGCAGCTCCTAGGGCGTCATGATATACCAATCCGTGATACCCCGCTGAAGGCTCCGTAAATTCTGGAAACTTTCCACTTGACCAGTCGAATGTACCTGCATCAATGATTGCCCCTCCAAGAGAATTTCCTTGTCCACCAATATATTTGGTCAATGAGTGGATCACGATGTTTGCTCCGTGTTTGATTGGATTTAACAATGCTGGAGTAGCTACCGTATTGTCTACAATTAATGGAATTTTTGCAGCCTTTGCATGTGAGGAAATCGCTTCCAAATCCAGTACATCTAGTTTTGGATTTCCTAAAGATTCTACAAAGAACGCTCTTGTGTTTTCTTGAACTGCGTCCGCAAAACCAGCAGGGTCCGAAGCATCAACAAAGGTTGTTGTGATTCCTAGTCTTGGTAATGTTACGCTTAAGAGATTGTAGGTCCCACCATACAAGCTGCTTGACGCAACGATGTGATCACCAGCTCTTAACAGCGTTAATAAACCTGTTGAGATTGCTGCTGTTCCAGAAGCGAAAACTACGGCTCCGATTCCACCTTCCAAAGCTGCCAATCGCTCTTGTAAGATTTGATTGGTTGGATTGTTCAATCGAGTGTAAATGAATCCAAGTTCTTTTAGCGAGAATAAATTCGCTGCATGATCGGAGTCATTAAACACATAGGATGTAGTTTGGTAAATTGGAACGGCTCTGGTTCCACTTGTTTGTGTCACGTCATGTCCTGCATGAAGTGCATTGGTTGAAAATTTTTGTTCGCTCATTTTTCTAATTTGAATGATTAAATAATAAAATTTAAAAGTCAAAGTCACCTCCACGTGTTGAATTCAATCTGGGTAATGAATCCAGTTCAG
Organism: uncultured Flavobacterium sp.; assembly: GCA_964612905.1. GTDB lineage: Bacteria > Bacteroidota > Bacteroidia > Flavobacteriales > Flavobacteriaceae > Polaribacter. Next base: position 13,094 of record CAZTFN010000085.1, read on the forward strand.
CACAAGGAGCTTAAAAGAAAAATGTTATTAAGAAATGGCAGATAGTACACGTGTGTAATATCTTGTGGGTTATCTATCCCTGAAACGTTTATAGTTTGGGTAGAATTTAGCACCTTCTTTGTAAGACAAAGGGTTGCTAAGGCGTCAACGGGTCTAATCCCTCAACCTTTCTTGATAACAATATTCAATAAGTATTTGAACTTTTGGTGAACAAATATTCAATCAGAAAAATTTAAATTCCAAATTTTTAACAAACTTTTTTCATCTCGATATCTTTCCCTACGGGACTTTTTTGAATCTCTCAAAAAAAGCATGCTGATTTTACGAAATTCCTAATTTCAAAATTCCCAATCGCCAAAAAATATATCAATTTTATGATGACTTTGTTTGTGTAGGGATACAAGAATTGGTAATTTTGTCGCCAGATTTGAGGAAAAATTTGACTGATTGCAACCTCTAGTCTTGAACTTGATTCAGG
>CAZTFN010000086.1:0-13465 GCA_964612905.1 uncultured Flavobacterium sp.
CGTTTGTTCTAGAATCATTCGTTTGCAGGTGTTTAAGATGTGTGTTTTCATCTCAGCTAACTCCTTCTGTCCAATGGAGGTATGCTGCTGTTGCTCTGCAGATTTCACCTCTGTTTTAATAATCAATTCTCTAATTTCTACGGGCATGTATATTCGTATTAGGATGCTTCAAAATAGGTGTAAGCCAGTTCAATGGTTTCCAATAAAACCTCACTTTCCTGTGACTTTAAATCACCTACACCATACTTTACAGGGTAAGCATTGTGAAAAAGCCACTTGAGTAGTACTTCTCCTTCGTCATTCAAGAGATTGACAGAAATATCTTGAGTTTCGATGGGTTCTGCCAATCCAACATCTAGAGTATCCTGACACCATTCTATGAGTTTTGAATCTTTAGGAACAATGGCTCTCTTGAGCACAAGGTTCTTACTGGTGGTTAGTGTAGGAAGGCGATATTTGAATCGATTTTCCCCTCCGCTTGTCACCTCTTCTATTCCTAACTCTTTAGAAATTCCAGACACTTCTTTAAATGCGGCGTCTTCTCCTTCAAAAGAAAGCTCGAAGTAAAATCCAACTACATAATCCGTCGCCACGTATCAATTACTTAGAGTTGTTTATTGTTAACTTCTCATGGGCTATTTCTAAGGTATCTACGGCGACTTCATTTCCATCAGATTTTAGATCCGTACTGGTAATTTTTGTTGGCCAGGCATTGAACAAGGTCCATTGCATGGTTACTTCTCCGTTTTCATCTAAAAGTTTCACAAGTACATCCCTTCGTTTGATCTTGTTCATGGAAATCTGGTCGTGCCAATCCCAGAATGTATAATCATTAACGAACAGTCCCCGTTTCATGGTGACGTTGCCGTATTTGACTATTCCAGGCATTTTTTCCATACTAAACTCTTTGCTATTGCTTTTGCGGTATTCTATGATTTGATTTTCAACGTCCATTCCAGATACTTCTTGGAATGCTACACCAGTTAGCTCTTCTCCTAAATCTACTTCAAATCGAAACTTGGGCATGGGCCATACTTTCCCATCATCTTCTGTTGGCATAATTTCTATGTTTTAAATATTATTATTAATTTTTATAGACTCACCTCGATTTAACTAGAAGTGGCTTGTTGTTGTTGGAATGTGATCACAATGAATTCCGCAGGTCTTACCACGGCTACTTTGACAGTAACGTTCATAAATCCTAATAGGATGTCATCTGAAGTCATGGTAGATCCGAGGCCACATTCTACTGAAAATGCATCTGATGCCTTCGCTCCTTGCAGCGCTCCTTGATTCCATGCTCCCGTTAAGAAACTAGAAATCATCGCTTTCACTGCTTCCCAAGTATTTTTGGTATTCGGTTCAAATACATAGGCCTGAGCTGCTAGTTTACAAGACTGCTCAAGATAAATCATGGTTCTTCTCACAGAGAGATATCTCCAGTCATTGCTGTTTCCATCCAAAGTTCTAGCGCCCCAAATGAGCGTTCCTCTACCATTAAAAGTTCTAATAACATTGACAGATTTTCCTGATACAGCATCTACGTTTAACGGTGCTTGTTGGCTATCAGATAGATTGATAGGAACTCCAGAAACAGAAGCCATCGATACATTTGCAGGTGCTTTCCATGGTCCGATGTTGTTGTCCACAGTAGTAATCACTCCTGCCATTCCCCCACTAGGTGGTAAAATATTGGCACCTTCTAAAATTTTAGCGATCATGGTACTATAAGTAGGGCTCGCTACAATCAAAGAACTGTTGTACTGACTTACGGATAGTGCACCGGTTGCAATATTGGCGAAAATGGCATCGATAGCCGCTTCTTCATTAGGATCTGTTGCTGCACTCATCAAAATATCTTGCAACTGCTGGGTATCTCCACCAAAAATGTTGGTATAATTGATATCACTTGCTTGCATAATGGTGGTATCGACAAAAGGATAATACACCGTTCCAAAGTCCAAGCCATTGGTTCCTGTAGACTCTCTAAAGGCTTCTATATCTTCAGGGTAGTTCAAAAGATCTGGGCTGTCACCACCAATCACATCGAAAATACATACCGCTGTTTGCATTTCTTGACTTTGCAATAGCATTGCTTGCATCAAACTACCATTGTTGTCAGGAGAAAGAAGTGTTGCTTCTGGACAGATATACATCGTTGGGTCCTGTTCATTCTTTAACAATTCTAACCCTTCTTTTAGAGCATTGAGTTCTACATTCGGATTGACAATTTGTTCTCCAACTTCTATCGGCTTTCCAGAGTCTTCGCCGTAAGTACCAACGGATACAATGTATGCGTCTCCTCCTCCATTATCATAGAATAGCTTGATACTGTTATACATATAGTAAATTGACGCAGGATCTGGTAAAATCGAATAGTAGTCGCTTCCAATCATCATGTACTGACCTTCTTTCGGTTGTCCATCCTGTTTTACAAAATAATACTCCGGGCTATACTGCTGGGCAGGATCTGCGGGAGGGTTTGGGTTCGGGTAACAGAAAATAGACTGAAATTCTGTAAACGAAGAAATCTTTCTGGGAACCATGGTATAGGAAGTCCCATCATACATTGCCTGAGGCGTATATCCAATAAAAGCGGGAACGGCAGTTGCAACTGGTACAACGGCATTACCGAAACCATTCACTTCATTGATATAAACACCAGGTGTCTTAATTGTTGCTAGATTCATAAAACATTTGTGTTAATTATTAATTTTTTTACTTATTCATATATATACATAGGTAGGTGATATCACCTTGCTACTTGTCTCTTCTTGTTGGATTTCCAATTGCTGTGGATTGGGCATTGGTAGTCCTTTCAAAAGCGTTTTTACCTTCTTACGTCCTAATATTTCAGTAGTATTAATCAAGTCAAATTGATACTGCGGAGTTTCACTATACGTGATATTCGAATTGAGAGAGGTAAATAAGGTTGCTTTTTGTCCATTTTGGAGAATTGTTTCAGTTCCTTGATCAAACTCAACATTTTGGTCTCCTGTGATTGATAATTCTCCTACATGTTGTCTGCTATTGTTAATCACATTGTATTGCCATTGTGTAGCTCTTGAGAAAAACTCAATTTTGTAGTGAACTTCAGTGCTACTTTTTTGCGCTTCAATCAAATCATCAAAGTTGATGGTCAATCGGAATAAGTCATTCGCTAAAAGAGGCTCTTTCTGAAATTGCTGATTGAGCACTAAAAATTCCTGATTGGATTCGACATCATTCGAATTGAATAACAGCTCTCCCAATTCATTCACAGACACATCGGTAAATTGATAGAATACTCCATACAAAGGGGTAACCTTGAATTGAAAGCTCAACACACCTGTTGCTCTCGATATATAATCCAAATACGCTTCTATGGAAGCCTTTCTGGGAGCATAGAATTGAAACCCTTGTTCATTCAATTGCAATCTTAGGTTGTATTTATCCATCAATTCTCGAGTTGATGCCGCTGGCTCATAATTCAAACCTTCACAGAATCCACTTTGAAAGTAGGTATGAGTTACGGTTAGGCTGAATAATGATGTGTAGGTACTTTCCATTATTGAATTGTATTTGTTTTTGCCGTTGATATTTTTGGTTGGAATCCATCAATCTGGTCTGCATCAATGGTGATGAGTTTCATTCTATATATCATTGAAGGTTGGAACTTGGCTCCTAATGCAGTCCATAAGTTTTGCATTTGCATATAACCGTCTTCTTTTTCTAGCTGAAACTCCAAACGCAAAATCCCATCAGGAATCTGAGAGCTTTTTTCGGCATCTAAGAGCGCATATGCTTGAAAAAATTGAATGGATGCATTTAGGAATTTTAGCCCCTCCTCGTAATCTTCATAACTAGGAACAATTAAAATGTAGAGATTGAATCTCTGCGAAGCTGGAGCTGCAACATAATTCCCTTCAGAAGTTCTTCTGACTTTGTTGTAAAACTGCTGGTTGGTTTCTTGATCGATATGAATCAAAGAAATGACCACTTTATTGGTATTTTCCAAAGGTTGACTTCCACTTTCATCAACAATTCTGTTAATGATTACAACCTCTTCATCCAATCCAAATTTGTTCACCAAATATTGATTAAATACTTCTTTTGTAAATCGCAGTGCTTTTTCAATCATACCTGTCTCATATTCAAGTATCTAAAATTAGAAACAGATAAAATGGAAAATCAGAAGTTGGCGTATACCATTTATAGACAAGTCAATAAAATTGACACAAGAGCGTATACAAAACGTAGACAAATGGTGTTTGAAGAAGTTCTATGATTTAATATTCAATCAAATGGTCTTCGTTATTAGGAAGCAAATGAATGTAAAAAATTACGCAGATTTTGTTCTTTTGAAAGTGTCAATTTTCTCTTGAGTCGATACTTATGCGTGCGTACACTTTCTTGATTGATCCCGAGGAGATTTCGAATGTCTTCGTTGGACATATTCATCTTTAAGTAACAGCAATATTTAATGTCCTTTGCAGTAAGTTTTGGAAATTGATCGGAAAGTTTTCTCACAAAATTGGGATTAATGTCTTCAAAATAGTGTTTAAAATCTTCCCAATGACCTTTGTCTCCTGTAGAGATTTTTAGTGTATTTAATAGTGAGATGAGTTTTGCTTTTGTTGCCTTATCAGTTTCTATACAGACTTCTTTGATTTTCTGTCGCACCTTATCCAGCATCGCACGCTTTTGATCTAGTTCTAAGGTATATCTTGCTAGATTGTTATTGTATTCATAGGTCGACTTGATCGTTCCTGCTTTTCGGTGACTGGAACTTTCATAAGACTCAATTTGTTGTACTTGTCTTAAAATAGAGATTACATTTCTACGCAGGTTGTTGTGCTTTAATGCATCTTCATAGGATTGGATAAAAGCAATGGAATCATTTGAATGTGCAATTTCTTTTCGTTGAAACTGATGTGTTAGGCATAGAATTGCTATCTTCTTTAATTCTTGAAACCTTGCAAGTTCCCTTAAAATGATTTCCTGATCGCGAAAGTATAAAATGATCAGATCTGGACGAATGGATCTTGCTAACTGAATTGTCCCCAAGGACTTTACCGAAGTCACACAGGTATAATTTTCATAACCGCTGATGGCTTTGATAATAGTTGCAAGCGCATTAGAAACATCACTCCCAATAAGTATGTATTTGTCCTTCGGCATGAAAAGATGTGGAAGAAGTAAAACAATTGTACTAATTGGGAACAATCAAATATATCCTTTAAACTGACGCAAAAACATTGGTAAAAACACCTGTTTTTAGTTATTTATAGGGTCTTATTGCATTACAAGCGACCTAATAACTGTTCTTTATAAGACTTTCCCACAGGAAGTTTGATGCTATTTTCTAAAATCACTTGGTTTCCATCGATGGATTTGATATGATCAAAATTGACTATAAACGATTTGTGAATGCGAAGGAAGTTGGATGGTAACTTGACTAGAAAATCAGAGAGTGTATGCGGAGTTAAGATCATCTGGTTTGTATACAGTTTGATATAGTTACCATAGGCTTCAATATATCTCAGGTTAGAAAAGTCGACCTTGATAATTTTCTTATCGCTTTTCACAAAAATCGAACTAGGGACTTCACGCGATTCTTCAACGCGCTCTTTTGAAGTTATGTTTGTTGATGGTTTTACTTTTGCTACTGCTTGCAAAAAACGTTCTAAAGAGAATGGTTTCAATAAGTAATCCGTCACGGAAAGCTCAAAACCTTCCACAGCATATTCTGAGTAGGCGGTTGTAATGATTACCTCGGGTCTTCGTTCCATGGTCCTGAGCAAGCTAAGACCTGAAAGTTTTGGCATGTTAATATCTAAGAAAAGAAGATCAACAGAATCTTCTTGTAGAAAACTTAGTACCTCAAAGGCATTCTTACAAGAAGAAACCAACTCTAAATGAGGAGTATCTGCAATGTAACCTTCTAGTATTTGACGAGCAATCGGTTCATCGTCGGCAATAAGACATCGAAGTTTGTTCATGTAAGGTCTAAGCTTAAGTCTACGTTAAATTGATTTTCTTTTTTTGTGATTTGAAAAGTATGTTTGTTCAAATATAAGAGTGATAATCTCTTTTTAGCATTTTTCAAGCCGATACCACTTTTTTCTTTCGAAACTCCTTCGTGCACAATCGTATCATCCATAGTATTTGAACAATGAAAGGTTAACATAGAACCATTGATCTCAATTCTTACTTGAACACGTCCAAGTGCATTAGGCACATCTCCTAAATGCTTGAATGCATTCTCCACAAAAACAATGAGCAGCATTGGAGCAATTCTCTTGTTGGAGAAATCTCCTAGCTTTTCAAATGTAATCTCCGTCCGATCTTCCAATCGGATTCGTTCCAATGAAATATAATTCTCAAGATATTGCATTTCTTTCTCTAAGGAAGTATATAATTCTTTTGTATCGTATAAACTATACCTCAGTAAATCTGAAAGCTTCAGCATTAGCTCAGGAAGTCGATCGGACTTCACCACAGACAAACCATATAAGTTATTCAATGTATTGAATAAAAAATGTGGGTTGAGTTGTGCCTTGAGTAGTTTTAGCTCTGCATTCTTTTCTTCTTGTCGCCGTAGGAAGCTATCCCTAGAAATTTTAACTGCACTCCCGAAAGTCAGTGCTAATATGAGAATGCCAAACAAGTTCATGAACATTTTGAATCCAAATTCCTGCTCCAAAGATCTCGCCAATAAAAAACTTGAAATACTTGTGAAGACGGTTGCATTGAGCACAAAACCAATCCAAAAGTAAATTTTGTTTTTCGTAAACAAAGGCAATATGAATAAGTTGTTGAGGTAAACAGATGGAGCTAATAATGCAATGATATAGCTAGCTGTTACGATTCTTTGATCGGATTGCACTACGCCCATGAATATAAAAAAGAGGCACAACCATATAAATAGGTTTTGTACTACTCTGTTGTCTATGAATGTATCCAGTTTTGACATGTGTTATGGACTAAAAATATCACCATAAAAATATCTTTTATCCTGTAAACGAACGCTTTTTAATGATCAAAGGTGAAAAAGTAATGTTCAACACACCTTTTTTCATGATATCTGTAAGAAGTGGCTTACATCATGAAAATGTGAGCATATATCATTCTTTTTTTTCAGCATCGAACAATTGATAGAGTTTTACATCATAATCATTAAAATAGAATCATCATGAAAAACTTAATTAAAATTACCACAGCTTTGTTATTATTCGTTCAAGTCATCAGCTATGGTCAGACAGAAACCGTTAAAACCGCTAAAGAAAAAGAAGACACACAAAGTAAGATGGATCCACAACAGCTTAAAAATTTTGTAGGTACTTATTTTCTAGAAGAGGCAAACTTCGATTTAGAAATTGTTCAAGAGAAAGACAAAATGTATATCATCAGTCCTTTTTCTAAAGACATATTGATCCAGAAGAATGCTACCACCTTACGCGAACCAACTAGAGGTGTGGATTTAGAAATCATTGAAGGCGACAATACCGCACTTAGATACTTTCAGAATGGGTATAAGACCACCATTAAAAAGGTAAAACCCAAGAAAAAAGGATAAACTTATGTCAACAAAAAAGCAGCTCACTTGAGCTGCTTTTTTTTCTGACCTATTGGGAAATTTCTTCCGTACTTTTGTATAAGTTTAATTTCACTCGCTGCTAAAAATCTTAATAGACCGTTATTGTGATAAAGAGATTCTTTAAATACTTGCTCATCGGAGCATTGCATAGACAAAGAGGAGATCGTTCAAATATTTACTTTTCTCGCGCTTCTTTGATGACCAGTATTGCTACGAGTTTGTATCTCACGAGTATTCTACATGTGGTTTTAAAAGAGCAATTCGAAGTGGTGAGCACATATGTAGGAGAGAAACTATTCTCCTTCACAGAATATAATGGAAGCGTATTGATTGCAATTATACTTACCATCATATTGTTCATTAGTTTCTACTTACTCTACTACCCTAATATCGTCTCAGAATTTAAGACTTCTGCGAAAAAAAGAGCTCGATATTCTATCTTCTTACTCTACTTTTTTGCGAGTTTTGTTGCGTTTCTATTCTCTATGGGATATATGCTTGATGATTTATAAAGAGAAGCTTACTCTTTAAATTCATTCTCTATGATTGGATATAGACTGAATCCTTCTGATAGAAAAGAATTTATTTTTGAGTTCGATAATATAGATAAATCAACCATCAAGATTCATTTGGTATCCTAATCACAAGTAATATCTTTGAAGGAAATACAATCCACCATGAATATTCATATTGAGCCCATACGAGAAGGCGATATTCTAAGTATTATTCCCTTGCTACGGAAAATCAATCAGAAAACTCCCACAGAGACGCTTGAAAACCGATTAAAAGAGATGATTCAGCTTCCACACTATGAATGTATTGGAATGTATTCAGAAGGTGAATTGATTGGAATTTCTGGTTTGTGGTATTCTACCAGACATTATATCGGAAAAACCGTAGAAGCAGATCACGTGGTGATTGACGAACGATTTCGGAGTCAAGGATTGGGAAAAAAGCTATTTGATTGGATCCATGAGTACACACAATCAAAGGGTTGCGGTGCAATTGAACTCAATACATACGTAGAAAATAGGAAGTCGCATAAGTTCTATTACAACCTAGGATATGAGATTTACGGGTTTCATATGTTAAACATTTTACGAGACGATAAAAAGTTCTATTGATTTTTGAATTTCTTTATTGCCATAATCAAAAATGATTTTATATTTGTACCCGCTTCTGAAAAGAAGTACATCTACCAGCGGGAGTAGCTCAGTTGGTAGAGCGTCAGCCTTCCAAGCTGAATGTCGCCGGTTCGAACCCGGTCTCCCGCTCCAATAAGCTTCGTTATCATAACGGAGCTTTTTTTATTGCTGATTGATTGTTTAAGTGGTTTGTTTGAACTGTCATGCTGAATTTATTTCAGCATCTGATGAACGGAATAGGTTTTAAATGAGATGCTAAAACTCCCGAGGCATCGGGACAGAATGATAGGTAGTTTTAGCATTAGAGATTTATCTAAAACCCCGAATTCCATTCGGGATTTAGTCGAAATGACATTATTAAAGCTTCAGTTTTTTCCCAAAGAAAATCAAGATCAATACGGGAACCGAAAGGATCACCACAAAAATGGTGTTGGTGTAAAAGATGTGTGGTGAGAATACCAAAGTCAATGCATATCCACCAATGGCTCCACCTAAGTGTGCAGAATGCCCAATATTTCCAGTTCTACGTTTCATGGCATACATGGTGTACAACATATACACAAAACCAAGAACATAGCCTTTGATAGGTACTCCTGGAAGGAATAAGAGATTCCATTGCGACTCTGGAACCAATAAAATACAGCAGTAGACAATGCCCGAAACTGCTCCTGAAGCCCCAATGGCACTGTAATGAGGCTCGTTGCTATGGTAGTATAATGAATACAAACTTCCTGCTAGTAAACTTCCTAGATACACAATGAGAAATTGTAGGCCTCCTATTTGATAGACCACAATATTCCCAAATAAATACAGCGCATACATATTCAGAATAAGGTGAATCTCATCTGCATGAAGGAAGCCTGAGCTCAACATTCGTAAGCGATCTCCATTCTTTATACGTGTCACTTGAAACTTAAATCGTTCAAAGAACTGTCGGTCTCTAAATCCAATAAAGGAAACCACCGCAGTAACCACAATTAACAATAAAAGAACAGGATTGATATCATTTAGCATGCGACAAAAATATGTTTTTTTTTGATTTGAGAATTGACATTGTATGGCCACGAATGCACGAATCTAGGTTCAAACTGTGCTGATTTATCGGATAGCACAAATGAAAAATCTTTTAGGTTTTTCATTATTGGTGAAAATTCGTGGGTTTTGTGGCATATCATATGTTATGTGGCAAAGTATACGTTCGTCATTAATTGACCCTGATATAATGATTGTGCGTCAAAGTTTATTCCGATATTTGTCCCAGATTTACAGACTATGCACTTGATCACTTTCATTCTGGTATACCCCATCATTTGGATTTTATCACTTCTTCCTATGCGAGTTCTCTACATGATCTCCAATTTGTTTTATGGACTCTTGTTCTATGTTTTCGGATATCGAAAGAAGGTAGTATTGGACAATTTAAAACTTGCTTTTCCACAAAAGGACGAAAGTGAATTGCTTAAAATCCGTAAAAAGTTCTACAGACATTTTACCGATTTGATTGTGGAAAGTGTAAAGGCTTTTACCATGAGTCCAAAATTTGTACAGAAAAGATATACCTTCAAAAACCCAGAAGTATTGAACGATCTCAATGCAAAAGGAAGAAGCGTTGCTTTTGTTGGAGCACATCAAGCAAACTGGGAATGGTCCTGTTCCATGCCTTTGTGGATAGACAATACTTGTTTTGGAGCTTATACTAAAGTAGGTAATAAGTACTTTGACAAGGTGATCAAAAATTCAAGAATGAAGTATGGGTTCATTGGTTACGAAACTACCAAAACGATACAGGCCATGAAACGAAATTTTGATGAGGGAATTCAAGGTCTCTATTTGTTATTAAGTGATCAATCTCCACAAGTACAAAAGACGCATTATTGGAGTGAATTTATGGGCGTGAAAGTCCCTATTCACACAGGTGCCGAAATGCTTGCAAAAAAGTTTGATATGGCAGTAGTGAACTACTCCGTAAAAAAATTGAAACGTGGTCGTTTTGAAGTGACTTTTGAACTCATCACAGAGACACCAAACGAGTTCAAAAATTACGAGATCACAGATAAATACTTGAAAATCGTAGAACGTAACATTCACGCGCAGCCTGAATACTATTTATGGTCGCACAAACGATTCAAACATCGGGATAAGGTTCCTGAAGAGTGGAAATAATCTATTGAAGGGTTTTACCTTTCAAATACAGTTGCAAACCCATCAGCATCTACGCCATCATCAAGGGTTAGCTGATTTTCACTTAACAATACAATAACTCCTCTCACTGAATTATTGATATACAGGACTTCTGTATCACCATTTTGTTGAACTTGGAAACTGTAGGTTCCACTATCAAGTCCAGCGTAAATATCCTCGGGTCCGGTGGTTGTAATATTGTTTTCAACGGTTAAAATGTTATTTTCCAAATTAAAATTCCAAGTAACCTCTCCTGGGTCATAATCAACATTTATCCCAAGCAACCCTCCAGATACATTTTTCAGGTTCCAAATTCCGTTCAAGGTTATAGTTTCACTCGACTCATCGTTATTGCTGCAATTCGTGAAAAGAACTATACTCATCACCAAGAAAACAAACTTTCCAATTTTCATAATTTTTGTTTTGACATTATACTTTGTAGATGCAGAGATCGTAAAATGGTTGCAATATTTTATCACTCATTTTTACCAAACATAAAACAAAACCCTATAAATACCAGAAATTGATCACACAAATGTTATCACTTCTATCAAAATAGTGACGGACAAAATTCAACGGGTATAAACACCATTCATTTCGTTATGAAACCATAAAACTCATCTGTAAAATTAGCAGAGATTTTAGCTATGAAATATCATCTTTCAACGCACTCTTACATCATCTATATTCGAAGGCAAAAAAGACGGAGTAGTAGAGTGAATTTATAGGCATAAAATATTAATTCACAAGAGCCCTAAAATGCTCATAAAAAAGTTCGATATAGAGATGGAAAATTGCTACGTCAAAACAATTTAAACAGGGTCGTTTTGAGGTGGCTTTTGGACTCATCACGGAGATGCCAAACGAATTCAAAAATTACGAGATTTCCGATCCATATTTTAAGAGGTTAGAAGATAATATCCACGAGCAATCTGAATACTATTTACAGTCGAATGTATAATTCATACTTCGTGATAAGGTTCCAGAAGAGTGGAGGTAGTTTTCAATTGTCAGTGATCATTCGTCAGTGATCAATTATCATTTAACAATGATCAATTTTTTGAAGTTTTGCTTTAAGTAGTTTCTTAAATTGACTAAGAATTGCGTGGTATCCAACAAGCTAAGATGTCAAAACGTAAATATATTTACGTATTTTTAAAAATTAATTTATATTTTTTATAAAAAACTAATTATCAATAAAATAAAATAAGCTAATTAAACTAATTAATTAACTTATTCGCTTGTTATTTTAATAAATTACAGAAATATTAGACCTTAAACCAATCAGCAACGAGTGATTTTTCAATGGGTGCTACAGACTTGTGAACGTAGTCGTTTTTTGACAGATCGTATTCGTAATCTTGACTCCATTCTTGGATGTTTTCACACAACTCAATCAGAGAATTACAGATAAAATCCAATTCAGAATCCGTCGTTGTTGGATGCAAAGACAAACGAACCCATCCTGGTTTCTCGGTCGAACAACCTTCTAAAATTTGGTCTTTAATCGAGTAGGAAGTTTCCTGATCTACGTTCAATAAAAAGTGTCCATAAGTACCCGCACAAGAACATCCTCCTCGCGTCTGAATTCCGTATCGATCGTTCAATAATTTTACCACCAAATTGAAGTGAATATTCTCTACATAAAAGGAAAAAATACTGAGTCGTTTTTTGTGGTTTGGAGCTAAGATTTGAACGTTCGAAATTGACTCCAAAGTAGCGAACATTTTCGCATTGATTTCGTCCTCTCTTTCACGAATATTTTTCGTTCCCATTTGCTCCTTCAATTGGATGGAAAGTGCAATGCGAATCGTCTGCAAAAAAGCTGGCGTTCCACCATCTTCTCGCGTCTCAACATCGTCAAAATAATCGTGATCTCCCCATGGATTTGTATAACTTACAGTTCCTCCTCCTGGGTTGTCTGGAACCATATTTTTATACAACTTCTTGTTGAAGATTAAAACTCCTGAACTTCCAGGTCCACCCAAAAACTTATGGGGTGAGAAAAAAATTGCATCCAAATGAGCGTCTTCGTCATCGGGATGCATATCAATATCTACATAAGGTGCACAGCAAGCAAAATCTACAAAACACAATCCATTGTATTTGTGAATCAGCTTCGCAACGTCATGGTACTGTGTTTTAATTCCTGTTACATTGGAACAGGAAGTGATAGAAGCAATCTTCAAAGCTCTGTGTTGATGCTTTTGAATGGCTTCTTCAAATTTGTGCAAACACACCAATCCAGCATCGTTACACGGCACTACCTCTACATCGGCAATGGTTTCCAACCAAGAAGTCTGATTAGAGTGATGTTCCATGTGAGACACAAAGACAATCGGCTTGATGTCTTCTGGAATGGTTGTATGATCTTTTAAGTTTTCCGAAACTTTCAATCCAAGGATTCGCTGAAACTTGTTCACAACACCTGTCATTCCTGAACCTTCTGTGATCAACACATCGTTCTCATCGGCATTTACATGACGTTTGATGATGTTTCTTGCTTCATGATACGCTAATGTCATCGCAGCTCCAGAAGTAGATGTTTCCGTATGGGTAT
>CAZTFN010000087.1:0-10993 GCA_964612905.1 uncultured Flavobacterium sp.
TTTGTTCTCGAAATCAGTTCAAAAAGGTGTTGCTAACATAAAATACATCTCATGAACAAGGTTACGGAAAGTCGTAAAGAGTGATTACTGGGGATAGGGAAGGTCAACGGAAAATCTCTTGAAAACTTTCACTTCCCTAACTACGTGCACGAATTCCCAATGACGATTGGGATTTGTTAAAGCGAAAGCTTTTTCGGGACACTTGTGCAAAACACAAGCTCCAAATTCGAATAACAACATAATAAATTTTTAATCATGAAAACAGTAATTGAAATTATATTAACCCTTTGTAAATTTTTAGAGAAATTTTTCTCTTTATTGAATCCATCTCAAACACAAATTAGTTCACTTGCAAGTGGTAAAACTGAAGGTGAAGATGGAGAGATTGAACCAGATGAAGTAGATGAATAATAAATAGTATTGTCTACCAGAGAATTAGAAAGTAATTTCTAATTTAGAGGAATGAGAACATTTTGTCTTTCATTCCTCTTTTTGCTATTATTTTTCTTCAGCGCCTGTAATAATTCAATAAATGATCATTCAGAGAACACAATAGTTGGTCTAATTGATGCGAAGACCAAAAGGGAGAAGTTCGCTATTATTGAAGATTCGATTATGGCATACCATAAAAATAAAGATGCCTTACTCAAATATTTATCTGTGAAAAGTAGGTACTTGAGTTCCTACAAAGAAAATGACTCTGCGGTAAGTGTAGCGCATCAACAACTTCGAATTGCAAAAAAAAGTAAAAATTCTTTAAGAATTACTGAAGCTTACTATAAGTTAGGTCTCTACAATAGGAAGCGAAAAGAAGACTCCCTAGCAGTCATATATTTTGACTCTTGTTTGGTTCATGCAACTTCTACCAATGAACTTGATTTTAGAGCAAAAACTCATTCCAATCTTGGAAATATATTCAGAAGGAAGGACTCGTTAGAAAAATCCTTTTATCATTTGAACGAGGCTTTTAAAGATTATGCCGTTTTAAAAGATAGTAGCATGATTGCTGCGAGACTCTTACAAATGGGTAATATTCAGAAGAGCATAGGAGATTTTCTCGGAAGTTTAGAAACGGCTATTGAAGGGTGTAAATATGCAAAACCTAAAGAAGATACAAAGACGCTTTTAGGGCTGTATCAAACCATAACAACTTCTTACAGAGAGTTAAAAAATTACAAAAGTGCCACCGAATACAATGATAAGGCATTCGATTTACTAGAGAATACTGGAGTAAATAAAAAGATTTCACAAACGAATATTCTAATTTGTAAAAATACCAGAGCAAACCTCTTAAAGGATCAAGGTAGATACGAAGAGGCTATTCAACTGTTTGAAGAAATAATAGAGGATAAGTCACTCTCTAAAAAAGAGAAAAACCGTTCTGAAGACAATTTAGGGTATACCTTATGGCTTCAGAACAAACAGAATCCTGAAGCTCTCAATATACTAAGAGCGGTATTGGATTCTCGTTTGGATGAAAACGATTTTAAAGGGCTGATTGCTAGTAATATTCATCTAACAAAGTTTTTCATTGATGTCGACAGGCAGATTGCTCTTAGTTATGCTCAGTCAGCTGCCGAATACGCTGAAAAAGTAAAGAGCTTATCTGGGCAAAAGGAAGCTTTAGGATATATTCTAAGAATAAAAGAAAATGCTTCTGATGAAGGGAAGCGCTACCAAAGAATAAACGATCAACTGGAAAAATTGCAGCAAGATACTCGAGATATTTATGTAGGGTCTCGTTTTCAGAACGATCAATTGAAAGAGGAGAATTTTAGACTAGAAATTACCAATGCCAATCAAAGAAGTAATATCATTTTATCCATATCAATTCTGTTCTTTTTGTTAATTGGTTCAGTAACGTTTGTGTTGTTTTTGAGGTCGAAATTTAAACGTGATAAAATGGAGGCTATCATAGATCAAACACACAAAACGGAGGTTCAAATTTCTCAGAAAGTACATGACGAATTGGCCAATGATATGGCTGATACCTTGCAGTTTATTCAACAGCACCCCAAAATTGAAATGACTACGAAGGATTTGCTAGCTCCTAAACTGGATAACCTGTACGAACGCACTCGAGATATTGCTACCGAAATTTCCAGTTTTGACCTTGCTGAATTTACCGAAAGTTTAAGATCATTGATTATCCAGTACCATGTTCCCGGAGTTCAAGTCATCACAAATATTGGATTGAATAAAGAGATGAATGATCTTCCTAACCACAAGAAAACGAACGTTTATCGTTGTATTCAAGAATTGTTAATTAATACAAAGAAACATAGCGAGGCAAATGAGCTCAGAGTTATATTTAGAAGGAAGAAAAATATATTTTCTATAGAATATACCGATAATGGAAAGGGATGTGATTTAGAGAAGATTTCAAAGCGAGGATTAAAAAATGTGGAAAGTCGTATTCGGGACATAGGTGGAACACTTACTTTTAAATCGTCAATTGGAGAAGGCTTTAAAGCAATCATACAATTTAAAGACTCCTAAAAAATTCTTGATATGTTTAAAAAAATAATTATTGCCGAAGATCACGATACAAATCATTCTGGAATTGTCAAAGCTTTGAAACATAGTAATCCGATAGTTGAAACAGTGAAATATTGTGACGATGCCATCCCAAAATTAAAGGCATCTGTTCAGATGAATGAACCTTTTGAAGTGCTTATTACCGATTTACAGTTTGATGAAGATCACTATAGAGATCGAAAATTGACGAGTGGCGAAGATTTGATCCTCGCAGCACGTGAAATTATTCCAGATATCAAGGTCATCGTTTTTTCAGTAGAAAAAGGAGTTGCGCGCATTCTGAACTTACGAGAGAACTTGCATATTGATGCTTTTGTTGAAAAGGGGCGTCATGCTTCTGAGCATATCAAAAGGGCTTTAAATGCGGTAAAAAATGACTCTTTTTATTGTACTCCTGTCATGAAACAATTGCTCGGAAGCGCTAAAGAGATTATTGAGCTAGAGCGTAAGGATATTGAAATTTTGAAGTTGTTATCATTAGGTAACAAACAAAGAGAAATTGCAGCTCAATTGAACTGTAGTAAAAGTACCGTAGAGAAACAGTTGAATAAATTAAAACTATTTTTTGATGCGAATAACCCTGTGCATATGGTATCTATTGCCAAAGATTGGGGAGTCATTTAATCAATATTCTTCAGCATTAAAAAAGCCGCATTACGACTTTCAGTAATTCAAACAGGTAAGAAAATTTGAACTTGTGTGCACTTAATAACACATGTCATGAAATTTTCAATACTAACCACTTATGCATTCATCTTTGTCTTTTCATCAAGTCTTACTGCACAATATTGTGATACTGATTTGAAAGATTTGGCAAAAGATGTTGCTGAAAAAGTTGATTCAAAAGGAATAGAAAAAGTCGCTGTTTGGGGGTTCTTTACTGAACAAAAAGAACACAAAAATTTTGAACATTATGTCAGAGATGATTTCAGTATTTATCTGGCCAATAATGCAGAGAAATTTGCAGTCATTGACAGGCAACATTTGGAACTGCTTTTAAAGGAGCATTACCTCAATTTTGAAGGGTATATAGATGCCAAAACAACGAAAAAACTGGGCAAAGTTAGTGCAGTAGATGGAGTTGTTATAGGCACATATGTCATTCTGAACAATAAAATTCACATTCGTATCAAGGTGCTCGATACCGAAACAGCCTTGCAATTTGCGGGTGCTATTGGAGACTTACCCATCAATGATGACATCGCTAAAATGTTGGGTAAGCTATAATTATTCCTGGATCATTCTTTTCCTATTTAATGTTGTTTTGATAGAAACCGCGTTCCCTTTTCTTTTTTACGACTTGTCGTAAAGAAATGGAAATTCTGCTCAATAGTTTTGATTCGGCTAAACAACAAAACTATAAACCGTTCACAATTATTGTTGAGTTTTCATACCAAAAATCGAAGACAACTTGTGATCTACCAAACTTTACGATATGTTATGCAAGAACTTTCTCAAGAGGACTATTGTATCCATAGTATTCCTTTCGCTGTGTATACTTTTTCAAACCCAATCAAACGCTCAAGAAAAAAAATTACTTCGGAAACAGGATTACTCCAAAGAAATTAAAGACTACAAAAGAAGTTCACTTCTGGTCATGTCTATTGATAATTCTAAGAATAAATTCAATGAGATCATTAGAAACTCCTTTAAGGACTATGAAATTACAGACAACTTTAACGATCATTCTTTTGACGAAGATCCATTCATTCAATTGATGGATTCTGTCAAGGATAAGTCCACTTTAGTAGCGCAAAAATTAGAAGAACTAGGTATTGCAAAAAAAATAGTGGCTAGGTGGTTTAACAGAGACTCTGTTAAAGGATTTAATTTGGATTTGGTCAAAGAGAGAGGTTTATACAGCGCAAGTGCTTTTGATATTCAAATTGCCGATAAAACACTTCGCGGAAGCAAACTTTTAGAAGATGCTGGTGAAAACCTTATCGGAAATACATTCGTCATTGTTAACGATTTTAAATACATCAGTAAGGAAGAATTGGCGGAAACAGTAGGTGGTGCAATGGACTTTTTATTAGGAAGGTCCAATAAGACGAACCAAGCTATTCAAGGAGCTATTGGCAAAGTTGCCAAAGGATATGTCATCAAGACCACTTCTTATTTATTTCGATTGGTTTGGGATGACGAAACGTCTACCATATTCTATCGAAATCATTGGGTAAGTGAAAAAAACCTTGATGAGGATAAAGTAAAAGCTTTTAACGAATCAGACATTTTCAAACTCCAATATATTGGAAAACAGGATGCATGGTCCAATGTTTTTTCCATCAAGTATCAACAGAAAACATTAGAAGAACTGATTGCTCGTTCTGTGGTCAAAGCATCTAACAAAGCTTTGGCTAAGCTAGAGCGGAAGTTTGAAGTATTTAGAGTGAAAACACCGCTCATAAGTATCAATCCGATTGCTGCAAAAATTGGAATCAAAGAGGGATTGCAGCGTGGCGACCGCTATGAAGTATTGGAGCAGGTTGTAGATGAAAATGGGAAAGTCACTTACAATAAAGTTGCCACGATCAAAGTGGATAAAGACAAAATCTGGGACAATTCCTATCTCCCAGACGAGCAACCTAAAACAGATTTGAATTATACAATATTCAAGGGAAAAGCGAAAAAGTTATATCCCGGAATGTTGATACGATATCAAAAGAATGTAAACCTACTTAATAAATTTAAATAACATGAAATCAAGGAAAATTACAATGCTTTTTGTTGCATTACTATTCATATCGTGGAGTTCAAACGCGCAGAAAAATCGCGAACAACAAGATGCGGCAACTTCTCAATGGAAATATGATATAGAGTGTTATGGAGGCACCGCAAGAAATGGATACAAAATAGTCAAAGTTTGGACCTATTCAACAAAGACAAACTTGGCCACGGATCAGGCCAAGAAAAACGCGGTTCACGGCATCATTTTTAAAGGGTTTGCAGGGCAGCAAAATACATGTAAAGGATCAAGACCTTTAATGAATAAGGAAATAACCGATAAAGAGTACAAAGAATTTTTTGATACATTTTTTCAAGATGGTGGTGAATTCAATCGTTTTGTAACCAATGCTGCAGACTATAATGGCATTGCAGAAGTACAAAAGCTTTTTAGAAAAAAGAAAGGGAGAAAGAAGAAAAAGTTTGATAAGTATAAAATCGGAATTGTAGTCACAGTGTCAACCAAAGAGTTACGAAAATATTTAGAAAAAAAGAACATAATAAATTCACTATCCAATGGCTTCTAACACATATAAATACAGATTTCAACTTTTGGTAGGATTGTTATTCATATCCTTTACACTCCAAGCTCAAAAAGCGAAAAAACCAACTTTAATGATCGTTCCAAGCGATGCTTGGTGCAATAAGAACGATTATATGATTCAAATGGAAAACCAAGGCGATATCGTGAATATACCTGATTATAAGAAGGCATTTCAGAATGATACAGACTTGCTATTGATGATCAGCACCATGAATGGTTTGATGTCAGAAAGAGGCTTTCCTTTAAAGAATATGGAATCTGAATTAAAGGGGCTTGAAATGTCCAGAGCTAAGAATATAGTGCGGGCTGGAGGAAGTATCATGGAATCTCCTATGGATCGCATCGTCAAAAGAGCCAGAGCAGACATTATCATTCAGCTCACTTGGGTGGTCAATGCAGATGGTCCAAGAAAATACATTACTTATAATCTGCAAGGGTTGGACTCATATACATACAAACAAATAGCCACTGCAACAGGATCTGGGAGGCCCTCACTAAGTTCTGATTTACCACTGTTGTTAGAGGAAGCAATGTTGGAAAGTATTGAAGACTTTACCGCCACACTATCTGAATATTTTAATGATATGTTTGAAAATGGGCGAGAAGTCACCTTGGAGATTGTAACTACAGAGGATTGGATGGGTGATCTGGAGGAATTAAGTTTTGAAATTGAAGCTTGGTTAGACAATCATGCCAAAGATGGAGTTTACTCCACCGATACCCCCACCGAAACGTATGCTCTGTTCAATAATATCCGTATGCCTCTGTTCAATGAAAAGGGAAAAGCATTGGCAGCACGAAATTTTTTTAGAGGCCTGAGTAAAACCTTAAAAGCTCCGCCCTACAATCAACCTAACAGGCTACAAACGGAAGGTCTTGGGAAGGTTGTTATTGTTTTACAAGGACAATAGAATTTATGATGATGAAAAAAATTATGATAGTTATTCTCTTGTTGTCTGTTACTTTGAGTGGTCAAGGACAGGATAACAATGATGTCCTCATAGGGGTTTACGTACCTGAAGTAATGGGGAATGACGGAGAGCAAATTTCTGAAAGTGCCACAAGGCTTCTACGAAATAGACTCTTTCATGCAGTCACTTCTAGTGGTGTGAGTGGGAACTTAAATAGTCCTCGATTTTTTTTACTTCCCAGCATCGTCGTCTTAGATGAGGTAGATCTTCCTACAGCTCCACCTACAATTGTTTTGGATTTAGAACTTACTCTATACATTGGAGATAGTAAAGAGGAAAAAGGAGTCATAAATAAAGAAGAAAAAGGATATGTTTTTCAAACCGAACAAATTGAGATTAAAGGAGTAGGAAGAAATAAACAAAAGGCCTATATCAATGCTTTTAGAAATCTGAAGTCGAAAAGTGCTCAGTTGAATTCTTTTGTTGAAAATGTAAAAGTCGAAATCATTCAATACTACGAAGAAAACTGTGACATCATTACCAAAAAAGCATACGCTTTAAAAGCTCAGAAAAAGATGGACGATGCGGTAAAAGTGATTGCCAACATTCCTCTTTCTAGCAAATGTTATGCTAAGAGTGAAAGGAGTATTGGGAGATTGTATCAAGATTTTTTGCAACAGGAATGTGCATCACTATTGAATCAAGCTAGAGCCAGTTGGTATTCAAGTCAGTCTATAAAGGGAGCTCGAGAGGCTGCAGACTATCTACGACAGATTGGTCCTAGAGCTTATTGTAAAAAAGAAATTGCACAGCTGTATAACGAAATTGCCAAGGGAGTTCGAGAAAAACTAGGAGAAGACTTTAAATTTGATATGAAATTACTCGATGTAAAGGTTCAGAAAGATAATATGAAGTTTATGAGAGAACTCACCCTAAAATCCCTGGAGAGGAATCCAAGTTCTATCACTGGAGCTATTTTCTCCAAAAATTAAGTCCATTATTTTAGCTTTATTTGCCTTTTTCAACTAATTCGAGTTTGCTTACATCAGCTTCTGTTGTGAACAAGCCATAGTTGATTAAGGCTTTTTTCTTTTCAATGCGTTCGATGGTTCCCACAGCATTTCCATCTTCTAAGCGAACTCGGTCATTGATTTTAAATACATAATCAGCCTTGGCCTTCGCAATTTTCTTAGCCTCTTCCTTTTTCTCTTTACGAACTTCAACTACTTGTTTTAATACTTCTTTTTCAACACGTTGAATTACCTCTTTTTTCACTACTTCTTGCTTCTTGACCTCTTTCTTTTGTGCTTTGGTCTTAGGTTTGGGAGGATTCTTCTTCAGGTATTTGGTTTTCTCTCCTGCAACCCATTTCAAGAAGTTGGCAATGAGTTCTTTTTTGTTATTCGTTTGGAAGTATTTATTCAAGAATTCATTGGTCTTTCTTCCCAAGGTTAACATACGTTGATTGTTGTCGTACAACTCTTGAAAATCAGCTAGTTTTTCTTTGATCTTTTGCTCTTTCTCAGACAAGCTTTCTAACCGCTCTTGTTCTTTATTTTGCTGTTTTTCTAAGCTGTCAGAGGTTTTTTGCAGTCGATTTCTTTCTTTCTGAAGTTTGGAAATAGTTTTGTCTAAGCGAATTTTCTCGGTTTCCACGCGCTTTTTTGCCTTATTAATAAGACTATAAGGAATCCCGTTTTTCTGAGCAACTTCAAAAGTGAATGAACTTCCTGCTTGACCAATAAATAGTTTAAACAAAGGCTCCAAGGTCCTTTCATCAAATTGCATGTTCGCATTGGTTACATTGTCCAACTCATTCGCAAGAACCTTCAAGTTGGCATAATGTGTCGTGATAATTCCAAAAGCTTTTTTACGATAGAACTCTTCCAAGAAAATTTCAGCCAAAGCACCACCCAACTCAGGATCACTTCCCGTTCCAAATTCATCAATCAGGAATAGAGTGTTTTCATTGCACTTTCGCAAGAAATAACGCATGTTCTTCAATCGGTAGCTGTAGGTACTCAGTTGATTTTCAATCGACTGGTTGTCTCCAATATCGGTTAAAATGGTATCGAAAATATAAGTTTCACTGCGTTCATGGACTGGAATTAACAATCCACTTTGCAGCATCACTTGAAGTAAACCAATCGTTTTCAGCGTGATACTTTTTCCACCAGCATTGGGGCCAGATATAACAATGATCTGTTGTTTGCCATTCAACTCAATCGTCTGCGGAATGGTCTCAAGTTTCTGCTCTTTATTTTTCAACCAAAGAATGGGATGATAGGCATTCTTGAGAAAGATTTTTTTCTCCCGACTAATCTTCGGTAATAGACCGTTGATTGCATTGGCGTAATTTGCCTTGGAGCCAACGACATCCAAATGCGTTAAATATGCCAAGTATTCTTCTAGAATCGGAGTATATGGACGAATTCGATCACTCAATTCGCGTAAAATTCGAATGATTTCTTGTTTCTCTTCATAGATCAAGTTTTGCAAATCTCTATGGAAACCTAGGGTTGCTTGCGGAGCGACGTAGACAATATTTCCTGATTTTGACGATCCTAGTAAGCTTCCTTTGATCTTTTTTCGGTGCATGGCAAGTACCGCCAAAACACGCTGATTGTCAATGATTGTTTCTTTAATATCGTCCAAATAACCATTCGCTTTGGCTCGCTCTAGAGCAGAGGAGAAGCTTTGCCCGATTTTTCCTTGAATGACACTTTTATCTCTACGGATTTTTCTCAAAGTAGGAGAAGCACTGTCTAGAATATCGCCATAACTAGAGACAATCTTTTTGATTTCTTGAATGATCTCTTTATAAAAATCGATCTCTTCACTAAATTCAAATAGCGTAGGAAATTGTTCATAAAACTTCTTGAAGAACTTTTTTAATTCACCAACAGTTTCTGTGGTTGCAGCAATTTTTAAAAAGTCCTTGGGCTCAATATAGCTGTTGTCAATGGAAAGCCGCTTGATCTTCTCGTAGACATTGTCAAATCGATGATTAGGAACTCTGTTTTCACTTTCAAAAGAAGCGAGATATTCATTGGTAGCGTTGAGTTCTTTGAGAAGACGTCTTTTGTTTTCAATGGGTTGAATTTCAAGAATACTTTGTTTCCCCAAGTCTGAGATACAGAATTCTGCAACCTGTTGTAAAACGGTTGTAAACTCTAAATCCTTTAAAACTTTCTCAGATATTTGTGGCCTCAAAATTCTATCTTTGAATGGTCGACAAAAATAAGGAAGAATGAATGTAAAAATTGAGGAAAGCTGGAAAAATATCCTAAAGGATGAATTTGAAAAACCGTATTTCTCTGAATTGATCCAATTTGTAAAATCAGAATATCAATCCCATCGATGTTTTCCAAAAGGAGCTGATATTTTTTCTGCATTTGATCATTGTCCCTTTGATCAAGTAAAAGTTGTAATTATTGGGCAAGACCCTTATCATGGTCCGGGACAAGCAAACGGACTTTGTTTTTCTGTTCATGACGGAATTCCGCATCCACCTTCTTTAATTAATATCTTTAAGGAAATCGAACAAGATTTGGGAAAACCCTACCCAACATCTGGGGATTTATCCAAGTGGGCTAGTCAAGGAGTTCTGTTATTGAATGCTACATTAACTGTGAGAGCGCATCAGGCAGGAAGTCACCAAAAACGGGGCTGGGAACAGTTTACAGATGCTGTGATTCAAAAAGTATCTCAGCATAGGGAAGGAATTGTTTTTCTACTTTGGGGTGGATTCGCCAAAAAGAAAGGAGCTAAGATTGACAAATCTAGACACCACATTCTAACTTCTGGTCATCCGTCACCCTTAAGTGCCAACAGAGGGTATTGGTTTGGGAACAAACATTTTTCTAAGGCGAATACCCTGCTTAGTGGAATGAGTAAGTCATTGATTGACTGGTAATTTGTTCAGACTAATTTCAGAGATTGACACTGTTTGCTCTTGCTCTTGATATACATGTCGATTGAAAATCATATTGATAATATCCGCCGTTATGTCTGGATAATCTACCTCAATAATTCGGTCATCTTTCAACCATTTTTTTATATGAGTCGTCTATTTCGTACTTAATTTTTTAATCACTAACACTCCCATTTTTTTCAAAGCTTTTGCATTGCACTTTTGCTCAAACTGGGTTTTCATAGGAATTACCAACAGTTTTTTTTTCAAGAATAATGCTTCCGCAGGAGCTTCAAAACCAGCGCGACACAAAATGCCTTATGTAGAAAGGAAACTGTCAACAAATCTCTGAGTAGGAGTTTG
>CAZTFN010000087.1:11003-13375 GCA_964612905.1 uncultured Flavobacterium sp.
ATAAATCTTTCGTTATGAATTGGAAAGATCAAGATATTATTGGCTACATAAGATTCTTTAGAATGCTTCGAAAATACATGCCACTTTACATCTTTAAATTGAGATAATACTTTGATCATTTTTTTGTCGCTGTACGCAGGTAGATAAACGGTGTAATGACCTTTATTACTAGGTTGTTGTCTGCGAACCTCATCTCGAATAACTGGCGTAAAGATGTTTTCGTTATAACTCTCAAAGTGAAAACCATAATGATGTTTGGCAGGAGCATACCACTTCATGGTCAATCGTTCGATCCAATTGAATTTCTTTGCTTTCGGTGATTTTTTATGGAATACTGCCGATTGATGACTTAAGGCGATCACTGGAACTTTTCTCAATTGTCCTGCCCAAGCTGAGATCGGTTCAAAGTCATTGATGATAACGTCGTAGTCTTCTACAGGAATGGATTTAACCTCTTTTATCAGTTTTTTGATATCTGCATTTTTATAGGTTTTCCAAAGGTCAATACCACCCTTTTTTCCAAAAGTAAAGCCTAAACCATGAAGGCGGTATTTTACATCAAAAGGAATGTTCAGTTGTTTGATGTCTCCACTAATTAAAATATCTACTTCTCCCTTCAATTTTAAAATTGGAACGATATCTCTGGCTCTGCTAATATGACCATTTCCCGTGCCTTGAATTGCGTATAATATTTTCATGATCTATTTATTTTGAGAATTTAGAAATATCAAACTCTTTGAGTAGATCATTGAACAGCTCTTTGTTCTTGCTTTCGACTTGAATCAGTTCGGGATCTTTTACTTTGTAGTTGAGATGGAAGTTTTGTGCTATTTCATCTTCTTCATATTTGTAAATGGACCATTCTTTGTTTTTATATTCTAGAGCTGTTAAGTTTTCTATCCAATCGCCAGAATTGAGATATAATACTTCTTGTTCATTTTTATTCTTGATGACTCTTTGTTGAGGTTGATGAATATGTCCACAAATCACATAATCATAATTGTTGTCAATAGCTATACTAGCGGCTGTTTGCTCGAAGTTATTGATGAACTTCACAGCACTTTTCACACTGTTTTTTACCTTTTTTGATAAGGACAATCTTCCGAATCCAAATAGTGTACTCAACCAATTCACAAAAGTGTTGATCATAATCAATAGATCGTAACCGACACCACCCAGTTTAGCGAGCCATTTGGAATGTTGCATGGTCACATCAAAAACATCACCATGGAATATCCAAGCCTTTTTTCCATCTAGATCAAGAATGAGCTTGTTGACAATTTCAAAGGACCCTAAACGAAATCCTTTGAACTTACGTAGCATTTCATCATGATTTCCTGTGATGTAATAGACTTTGGTACCGTTCGTCAGTAATGAGGTGATGTACTTCACAACTTTCATATGCGACTTAGGAAAGTATCGTTTGTTGAATTGCCAAATGTCAATGATATCGCCATTTAAGATCAATACTTTGGGATTGATTGTTTTCAAATAATTTAATAGTTCCGTGGCTCTACATCCGAAAGTTCCTAAATGGACGTCAGAAATTACAGCTACATCGAGCTTACGTTTTTTAAACTTCTTCATAAAAGGTTAGAATTAGAGGGTGAAAGTTTGGTCTAAAGTTTTGGGCTTTAAAAATGAGAGGTTCCAAGATGCTATGAAAGCGAAGGCTTTTGATTGCTTTGATAGATTGGTTTATCAAAACTACTCGCAGAATGTATGGAAATAGTAAACTCTGCGTAAAAAGATGATGATAAAATCTTTAGCGAAAAGTTGAAGAAAGGTTAATTAATTGTGAGAGCAATAAAAAATCCGCCTCTGAGAAAAGCGGATTTACTGAATTTGAATAAGAACAATTGCCTAGATAAATTCTGACAAGTCAGACGCAGTAGACTCTGTCGGCAATTGTAACTGTTTTGTTTGATTCGTTGAATTTTCTGCCAATCCACAAGGATCAGAAGTACTTCTACAAGAAGAAAAACTCAACAGACCTAACACACAAATTGCAATAAATACGATTCTTTTCATGATTGTTTTCCTTTGATGCGCTAAATGTACATATTTTTTATGAACTCCTTTGCGTTTTTCTTCGTATTGATAACGTTGAAGGTCATGAGTTTATTTTGTAGTTCTGAAATAAATTGAGCGGTAATCGGTTTTCCATGGTTCCACTCAGTAAGCGATAACCACTTTTGAATGTCTTCTACCTGTTGTTTGTATCGCTTTGATAATACTTGATCAATATCGTCGATTCCTTTGAAATTCATATTCTGCTTGTTGATAACATCCAAGATACTTTTGATCTTTTCTGGATGATTTTCAAGCGTTTCATTTCGCACTGCAATCACAAAACAAGGCCATGGAGTAGG
>CAZTFN010000088.1:0-13223 GCA_964612905.1 uncultured Flavobacterium sp.
TAATGTCTCAAAAACGAGTATAATATTTAGATTAAATGAGTTTAAACTTATAAAAGATAACTCGAGGCTAAAGTCTATTAAGCAAATTATCCAAGAATTGGATTTAAATCAATACACTTAAAAGTACTTTTCACGAATAAAACGATTATCTAATCAAGCTTTAAGGCTTATTATTTCACTCCCCAAAAAACCACCAAGTCACCCCATTATCTGGATTAAAACTCACACGTAAAATTCCTTTTTGGGTTTTGATGACGTATTTGTTTTGGATGTCTATGTATTCACTATCTAGCTTCGCGTAATAATTTCCATCTTCATAGACAAAGAGTAATCCATTGTCTAACGTCAAACGTAGGTTCTTTTTGCTTGCCAGTGTTTGTGAGTCGGTGATTGTTTTCTCAGCTTTGACAGAACTCAACGGAAAGACGCCTTTTTTGTACTCCTTTCCAAGGCTAAAACTACCTGTTCTCACCAACTCTACTTTATCACCAAGAGTGAGTTTAAAGATGTCCTTTTCTTTTTTCCACGTAGGAGACACAATGAGTTGGTAGTTCCCATCAATATGCTCCTCTCTCGGTGTCTCGCTGTACTTTAAAACAATATAGCCATTTGGATTCTTCAATTCAAATTGTGTTCCGGGAGGATAGAATGTCGATTGTTCATTCTGAGTGATTTTCAAATAGGTCTTTTGTGCACTTAGTGAGAGGAAAGCAAAGAAGGCCAGAAAGGTGAAAAGTCGAGTCATCGTTGTTGTGTTTAATTCGTATAAAACTCCGGGGATTTGATCTGCTCAAGACAATCGGTTTGAGGTTTTCTCATTGGATCATTAAAAAAATCATTCGCGATTTGCATTGCACAATTATTACCCCAATTCGTTGTGGGGCCATGCGTCCAACCTTTAAAAATTACATGATGACTGTTGGACAAATTAGGTAGCATGTTTTGTGCCCATTTTACTGGTGTGTCTGCATCATAAGATCCATTGATAAGAAGCGTTGGGATGTCACTTTTGATGGCTTTATTTTCTATGGAATCTACCTTTTCGACTTTCCAGAGTTTGCAAATATTTTCTTTAAAAACGGCAGGTGATAATCCACTTACTTCTGGATATCGATTGGTTTCCTGTTCAATCACTTCTTGGGAATTAAAGGGATATTCTTCAGCACACCAAACCGACAATCGCATGCCCAATCCTTCACCAGTTCCAGGTCCTTCAAATAAGGAAGATAATTGTTGTTTTACAGAGCTTAGATCTCCACCAAGTAGTTTCTCAATCTCTGATGGAATGTAAGGAACCAATCCATTTGATAGGGAACTAAAAACGGTGACCAAGTCCTTTCCTTGCAATCGGAAGATTTCCATTTCTCCTGTCTTCGGATTTTTTACACTCACCTCCAATGGATTGGCAGTTTTCTCTTTGAGAAGCTCAAAAAATCGAGTTTTTAAATTGGGGTAAGCAGCATTGCAATTGGCATCCGCCTCACAGTCGGAGAGCATGGTGTCAATGAACTCTAAGAGATTGCCAACACTTTCTTCATCGTAGCTCACTTCTAAAGGAAGCGGCGAATCCATCACAACACTTCGAATTTTTTCGGGATAATCCCGCATCAGTACTTGGGCAATCTTGGTGCTGTAAGAAAGGGTCAATAGATTGTATTTTTCAATATTCAATACATTCACCAAATCGTTAATGTCCGCTGCAGTTTCGTTGGTGTTGTATCCATTCAAATCGATGCCGTCTTCAGTTAATCGATCCCGACAAGCTTGTGCCGCTTTTTCAAAATGAGCGTTAGAATCCGATGCATTAAAATCAGGGAGATTCGACTCATAAACTGCCTTTGCCCATTCAGGACAGTCTAAATGTGGTTTTGAGTATCGAGTTCCGCGTTGCTCGATCAAGATAAAATCTCGATCATCCAGATATTTATAATAGTTCATGTATTGAGCGCTAGGCATAGTACTTGAACCTGGACCACCCACGGTGTAAATAATTGGGTCTTTTTTGTATTCTTTGTTTCTACTCTTGAAAATGTACACTGGAATTTCAATCGATCTACTTGAAGGATTCGCTCTGTTTTCAGGAACTTCAAGATATCCAAAAGCAAATAACTGCCCTTCTTTAATTTTGTGTGTGGTGTCTTTAGAGACTTTAAATACGGGCTGGAATAAAGCTTTGTCCTCGGATTTGCAACTCAAAAGGAACAGCAGGCTTAGTACGAAAATGAGATGTTTTTGGTTCATTGTAAATATATGTTGGTTGTTGGTTGTTGGTTGTTGGTTGTTTGCAATCAGTTAGTAATAATCACTGTTTATTGATAACTGATAACTGATCACTGATCACTGATAACTGATCACTGTACACTGTTATCGTCCAATTCTCCCTTTCTCATCCTCAATTCCCGTATCACGCTTTCTCGCTTTACGGATTTCATTTCGTCCGAAGTTATACGTGATGTTCACTCTGAATTGTCTGCTGTCGTTTCCTCCGTCACCTAAGATGGTCACATCACCAAAACGCGTGTCTCCTGCCCAAGGTGAGGTGTATAAGACATCATTCACTGCCAAGCGTAAGGTCATTCTGTCTTCAAAGAATTTCTTTTGCACCGCTAGGTTTAAGGATCCTAAACTTCTCGTCTCGTAGGTTCCTCCCCAAATGGATGGCGAGCTATACCAGCCAGATACTTCTGCTCGCCAGTTATTGGGTAGTTTAAAGGTATTTTGTGCATACAAACTCAATGAGTTCTGTGAGATCGGATTGAAGTCTTCATTGGTCGCTTCAAACATACTTCTGTAAGCATTCACGCTAAAGTAGATACTCCACCACTTGTTGAATCGAGTAGGATAAGAGATTCCCAAGTTTACCACGCGTTGATTCGCCACATTTCGTTGAATCAAGACACTTTGATCAGTTCCCACAGCCTCGGTAATCTGAGCTGAGAAATCACTAATAAAGCTGTAACTAATTGAGGTGGTCAAAGTATATTTATAGGTGTGCGACAACTTTAAATTGTTCGTGTATTGTGGTTGCAGGAATGGATTTCCTTGACTAAAAGATAATTCGTCAATATTGTACACAAACGGATTCAAACTTTGGTAATTCGGACGTTGAATTCTTCGACTGTAGTTGAAGGCAATCGAGTTGATCTGATTCGCTTGATAGGTAACGCCACCACTTGGAAACCAATCGGTGTAGTTTCTTTTTACGCGATCGTTGTTGTTCACTTGGTTACTAGTTAAAACTCCGTCTGAAGAGGTTTGTTCTACACGTAATCCTGCTTGTACGCTCCACTTCTTATATTTTCGGCTATAGTTAATGTAGGCAGCGTTGATTTGCTCATCGTATTGAAAGTTGTTGGTTCTGTCCATATCAATGATGTCCACACCATTTTCTCTGTTGAAAAAGTCGAACTGATTTTCGGTTTTGATTCGTGAATATTTCACTCCCAAACCTAACTTCCCTTTCCAAAGATTCTGCTCGTAATCCGCTTTTGAAGTCAATAAGTCAATCGTGATTGGAGTAATCATATAGTTGATCACTTCACTTAGAACCACCGTTTCGGTTCCATTGAAATAGGTGTTGGGTTGTAGGTTGGAGCGATCACTGTTGTATCTACCCATATCCAAATCCACGTTGAATGAATAGCCTTTCTTGTCTTTGTATTTGTAATTCACGTTTCCATACAAATTGGAAACATCACTTCGTGTATCACTTCCCGCTACTAAGACTTGATCTGGGGTTTGATTCCCAATAGGAGTAATAGGGGTTCTAGAATCAGTTTCAGAGATTCCATCATTAAAGTTTCCAGAAAGAATCACCCCAAAGGTCGATTTTTCATTGGCATAGTAGTCAAAACCAAATCGAGCGTTGTTACTATTGTTATAACGTTGTGATTCTGATCTTGCATCAAAAATGGTGTTGTTTTGTGTTCTGAATAGGTTGATGAAATCGAAACTATTCCCTACGCGATTGCTAAAGGTTCCGTAGAAACTGGTCTTCTTATTTCGGTTATTAAAAGAAACCGAGTTGTTGTATCGAGCAAAATCTCCATAAGTAAATCCAGAGCCCAAGGTTCCATTAATTCCCAAAGATTTATCGCGCTTCAATACAATGTTTACGATTCCTGCATTTCCCTCAGCATCATATTTTGATGAAGGTTGTGTGATGATTTCTACCGATTCAATATCACTGGATTGTAAGGTTTTTAAGAAGTTCACCAAGTCTTGTCCGCGCAATACGGAAGGCTTCCCGTCAATATAGAATAGCACACCTGTTTTTCCTTCTACAATCACTTGATCATTATTGTCTACGATGATTCCAGGAGCTTTTCGTAAAAGATCGAAACCAGAGTCGCCCGCGGCATTGATGGTATTCTGAACATTGAAGACTGTTTTATCTGCCAAAACTTGCACCATAGGTTTCTCTGTTTTGATCACCACTTCGTCTAAGTTTTCAGATTCGGATTCTAGTTTGATGGTTCCGAAGTTGATCGATTTGGTCAATTCAACATTCTTCACCAGCTCTTTAAACCCTAAGATGCTAATCTTAACTTGATATTTTCCATTTTTCAAGTTTGATATAGCAAAGAACCCTTCATCGTTGGACAAAGCAGCTTTTAGAAATTTATTATTGGCATCCATTAGGGAAATAACGGCAGCTTCTAAAGCTTGGTTTTCATCGTCTACAATTTTTCCTTTGATGGAGTTTTGAGAAAAAATACTCGTTTGAATACATACAAATAGTAGAATTAAGATCTTGACTTTCATAATGAGTTGCTTTATACTTTGTATTACTTTTTAAATTATAAAGTGTTACATCTTGAGGTATATATTTTGCCTACGGAAATAACGCTGATGCAAATATTTGAAAACATGTAAAGGCAAACATCTAGAAACCGTCGAGTTGACCAATATGCTGACGAATGGGAATTCCAGTTCGTCGGCAAATAGGACCATTCGTCGGAGAACTTCATTATATAAAAAGATGTACCTTTAAATTTGTGGAAAATACAGAACTATGGACACCACCAATCAACCCAAAAGAATTTTTGGAATCAAAATATCGGAATTATTAGCTTTCGTTGGCTTTTACCTTTTCTGGTCCTTTTTCTACCACTTGGCAATTTCTATCAACAGTAGAAGATGGCAAGAAGGGGCGGATACATTTATGAATATGGGAGAATTCATGAATACGGTCGGATTCGATTATATTTTGAAGGCCATCATTACCTATCCAATTTGGTATTTGTTGTTCAAGACACTAAAGCATTGGAGAACTCGAGATCGAATTTTGATGCATCTTTTCTTGTTGCCAGCTTTCGTATTAGGATGGCAACAAATTTATTATGTTTTGACAGATTGGATTGGTTACGGTCATTTAAGTGGAGTTGCCTCTGCATGGGATATTTATATCCCCGCATTGTTTTATGCGTTGCAGTTCGGAGTTTTTCATGCATACAATTATCATTTAGAGAATCAGCGAAAGTTAAAGTTGGAAGGAGAGCTAAGAACTGCAGCTTTGAAGAGTGAACTCTCAGCTTTGAAAGCTCAATTGAATCCACATTTCTTATACAATGTATTCAACACCATTAGCGCATCAGTTCCAGCGAAGAACGAGCGAACTCGACGTATGATTGCTGAATTGTCGGATTTATTTCGATATCAATTGAAAGCATCCAAAGTAGAGCAGGTGCCTTTGCATGAAGAATTGGAGTTTGTCAACAAATACCTAGAGCTAGAGAAAGAGCGATTTGAAGATCGATTGAACATTCAGTTTGAGGTAGATCATGATATTATGAACGAGTTGATTCCACCCATGTTATTACAACCATTGGTTGAGAATTCTATCAAGCATGGTTTGTCTTCTTTGATTGAAGGAGGAACCATTACCATTCGTATCAAACGAAAAGATGAAAAACTCTTCTTTGAAATCTCTGATACTGGAGTAGGAGTAGAGGACAAAGAGTCGGTTTTCGACAAAGGAATTGGATTGACCAACACAAAATTACGATTGGAGAAATTATACCAATCAACCTTACAACTTTCCGATAACAGTCCAAGAGGACTGAAAATTAGCTTCGAAATATGAAGAAAGTCATTATTGTAGACGATGAAAAAGCAGGCCGTCAACTCATCAAGGAATATTTGGAGGACTACCCTGACCTGATTGTTTTGGGTGAAGCCAATAATGGGGTTGATGCCGTAAAGATGATCAACGAATTTAAGCCGGACTTGGTTTTCTTAGACATTCAAATGCCTGGACTGACAGGTTTTGATGTGCTGAAACATTTGGATGAACTTCCACAAATTATTTTCTCTACAGCGTACGATCAGTATGCTTTGAAAGCGTTTGAAGTGCATGCAGTGGATTACCTGTTAAAGCCTTATACCAAAGACCGATTCAAGATTGCTGTAGAGCGATTGTTTCAAAATAAAGAGACCAACAAAGCAGAAGGGCTAGCAAACAGCTTGTTGATGGAATCAGCGAGTTATCCAGCCAAGATTTTGGTACAATCCCAGAATAAACTAGTGACGGTTGCCTTGGAAGACGTAATCAGAATTGAAGCCTTTGGAGATTATTCGAAACTCATTACCGAAGACAAAACCTATTTGAGCAACTATGGAATTTCTACCTTGGAGGAAAAACTCAACCCTGCTATTTTTATTCGAGTACACCGTTCTTCGATTATCAATTTGAACAAGGTGAAAGAACTCAATAAGTACACCAAAAGCTATGACGTAGTGATGCAAAATGATGATGTGGTTCGTGTCAGTCGGGGGTATATGGATAATATCAAAAAGTTGATGTACTAACTTCGCTAAAGCTTCGTAGTACATGTTGGCTTCGCTAAAGCTTCGTAGTACATGTTAGCTACGCGGCAGTTTCTTGTACTTATTTTCTAACTTTATCAAAATAGGTATGTCTACCGAAGCATTGGCGAAAAGGATCCATCCACCGCAGCTTTAGCGGAGGTGGATTAAACTTTTTCCAAACAGTTGAGTCTCAGATAACATGAAACAACTTACATTAAAAATTATCGTATTCGTTCTTACTACATTCATCATGACCGCTTGTAGTAATTCAGATGACAATGATATTATCGATGAAACCATTGTAGATCAGGAAAATCCTTTAATTGAACTGACTTTTTCTAGTTCACCCATTGATTTGCAAGGATTGGATGTTCAATTTGCTGCGGATGTTCCTTACGATCAATATGAGGATACGAAATTTGATATTTTTTTACCCAATGTAACCACACCTACAAGCCTTGTAGTGTTTATTCATGGAGGTGGATTTACTGGAGGTGATAAAGCTTTTGCCTATGCCAATAATTATCCAACTGATATTGTACAGTTATTATCCAATAACATTGCAGTGGCAACCATCAATTATCGATTGATACAATCCAATGATACAGAGGGAGTTTTAAAAAGCTTGAACGATTCAAAACGTGCTTTGCAATTCATACGATATGTACACAACGAATTGAATATTGACAAAGATAAAATTGGATTGTTCGGTAGTTCCGCAGGAGCCTCAACTTCTTTGTGGTTGGCAACCAATGATGATTTAAGAGAAGCCTTTAGCGATGATCCTGTCTCACGAGAAAGTTCCAGAGTTGCTGCCATTGCTTTGAATGCCACACAATCTAGTTTGAATATTGAAGACAAATGGTTGAACGATGTATTTGGAGACTTCAATGTAACCATTGATGATTTACTTGCTGAAGTTGGAACCAGTACCCTATTTAATTTTTATGGGGTCAGTTCTCAAGCCGAATATGAAAGTCCAGAAATTGATGCCTATAGAGAACAAGTAGATATGCTAGCATTGCTTTCGGCAGATGATCCAGATATCTGGGTGAGAAATACAGGTGGACATAATCTTGTGCCAGAAACCACCAGTAGTTGGTATCATCATCCGTTTCATGCCAGAGAGATCAAAGAATTTGCCGAGGCAGTTGGAGTCACTGTGGTGGCAACTTATGGAAACCCAATATTATTCAGCGATCCTAGTAATGAATACTATACTGATTTCTTTATTAGAAAGTTGAATTAAGAAAGTGAGGATATTTTCCCAATAGCATGATGCATCGAATGCTGTATCTTTGTGGAAACCTTGCGCAAGATTCATGTCCATTCGATTGTT
Organism: uncultured Flavobacterium sp.; assembly: GCA_964612905.1. Lineage (GTDB taxonomy): Bacteria > Bacteroidota > Bacteroidia > Flavobacteriales > Flavobacteriaceae > Polaribacter. The sequence goes on from CAZTFN010000088.1 coordinate 8,150, forward strand.
AAAAAAGCTTTTTCTTTTCATTCTAACCTGCGTTTTACTCTCTTCCTGTTTCCGATTTCGAACTTCAGACACGAGAACACAAGTGAAATTTAGAAAGAAAAATGCACAGGTCAATATCAAGAGATATCAACTTAAAACGGTTGATTATCCAGTACGTGTGGTGAGTGGTTCGTTTGATGAAGAAAAAGACATTGCCATTTTCTTTATTCACGGAGCACCTGGAGCTTCGGATAATTATTATACCTATTTACAAGATTCTGTTCTGTTGAGTAAAGCCAATTTGTACAGTATAGACCGACCTGGATATGGATATTCCAACTTCGGAAAAGCAGAAACTTCTATTAAAAAACAAACTGAAGTAGCGGCAGAAGTCATTGATAGTTTGCCTGAAAATAAAGTAGTTGTTCTAGGGCATTCATATGGCGGCCCCATTGCAGCTTATTCAAGTTTGCTATCATCGAAAGTTAAGAACGTCATTATGTTGGCTCCAGCCATTGATCCAGAAAATGAGAAGATATTTTGGGTGGCTTACATCGCTAAATGGAAACTCACCAAGTGGATGGTACCAGGCGCCATGGGCGTTGCTGGCGATGAAAAGTTTACACATGAAGCCGAGCTAGCGAAAATCAAAGATGTTTGGCAAGAAGTCAAAGTGCCTATACTTCACATTCATGGAACCAAGGATATGATTGTTCCCTTTGAAAATCTAGAATTTTCAAAAAGAAATTTTAATGCTCAATATTTAGATACGATTGTCATTCCAAAAGGAAATCACTTCATTCCATGGAAAAATTACGAGCTGGTCAAGGGAGAGTTGTTGCGAGTGATTGAGGAACTGGATTAAAAGAGCAAAATGCTTTCAATAAGGTACTCCCCTGAGTGCAATCGAATTGTCAAAGTGTTTTCAAGAAAGTGCAGCGCAGTACGTAGCTCTTTAGAACGAAGTAATTGAACTGCCTGCACTGAGCGGAGCCGAAGTGCGGAAATCTGCATTTTTAGGTGCAGAAATCTGCATGCGCATCTCGTGTGGATGTAGTAATTTGAGAGGTATCAATTCACATCAACCTCAAGACTTACTGCTATGCCATTTTACCACCGATTGAATTCCAAAAAGAAGGACGATAAAAGAACCATGGAGAAACTTCTTTTATTGCGTCAAGAACTAAAAGAACAAATCCCTGAAAGAACACTTTCAAGAACCTTATTGGTTGCCACTTGGAACATTCGAGATTTTGATAAATCTTCCTATGGAGAAAGACTGTCTGAATCCTATTATTACATGGCTGAGATCATTAATGCTTTTGATATTGTAGCCATTCAAGAGGTATACAGAGATTTGACAGGTTTAAACAAGTTGATGTCCATTTTGGGCGGACATTGGAAGTATGTCTTTTCTGATACAACAGAAGGAACAAGAGGGAACGATGAACGAATTGCCTACGTGTATGACTCACGAAAAGCCAAATTTGGTGGGTTGGCAGGGGAGTTGGTCTTGCCACCTATTGCAACGCGAGTTACTGGAGAAGATGGAAAAAAGAAAACCGTATATACCCCAGTGAATCAAGTTTGGCGATCTCCACTTATTTGTGGTTTTCAGGCAGGGTGGGCAAAGTTCATGCTGTCCAGCGTTCATATACAATGGGGTGGGTCTGAGGCAGATGCTGAAGGAAGAGTGCAAGAAATTGAGCACGTAGCGAAGTTTTTAAAAGACCGAACTGAGGATGAAACCGCTTGGGCAAGAAAACTCATTTTATTGGGAGATTTTAATATCTTCTCTACAGAAGACAAAACCTATAAAGCTTTGATGGATCAAGGTTTCCGATGTCCAGAACCTGTGTTCAATACCATCACGAATATGGGGAAGAAAAAAAGAACCTACGATCAAATCTTACTTCGTGAGCGAGAAAATAGATTTGAGGTCCTCGATGGAGGAACCTTTAAGTTCTTCGACTATGTTTTCAAAGATGATGAAGAAGATATTTACCGTCCATTCATGCTAAAAAAGAAGAAAAAAGAAACGGATCCAGATGTGTTTTATAAGAGTTACAAACAGTGGCGTACGCATCAAATCTCTGATCATTTGCCACTATGGATTGAAGTGAAGATTGATTACACAGACGAGTATTTAGGAGATAAATTGAAAAAGGGATGACAGGAGTTCAGGAAACTATTGTCAAGTCAAGATCTGCAGTCGTCAATTAAAATATAAAATCATCTACTTGACTGCGACTTGACATTCGCTGCACATAATTCCACAATCTTCGCAATTCTATTTTGTCGAGTGGCTTCTCGTTTGGCTTGATTCAACCAATACAGATACGATTTACGATAACTGGGTGCGAAGTTTTGATAATTTTCAAAAGCTTTCGAATTGGCATCAAAGGCTTTTTGAAGATCCTCTGGAATGATGCCTTTTTCAACATCGTCCAATGCAGTCCATGAGCCGTTTTGTTTGCCAAGTTCAATAATTTTGAAACCACTTTCATGCATCAAACCTGCTTCAGTGAGTTCTTTAATGTAGCGTTTGTTCAATGCGCTCCAAACGCTTTTGGGTTTTCGTGGACAGAAGTATTGTCGTCGTTTGCCGTTTCCTAGACTCTTTACCGTCGAATCAATCCAGCCATAACACAAAGCAACTTTCACCGCTTCTTCCCAACGCATGCTAGGAATCTTGGTTTCGATTTTGTAAAAGATCAAATAAATACCCTCTGAAGCATCGTAATTTTCAGAGAGCCATTGCCTCCATTCAACATCGGTTTTAAAATAGAGTTCTGGCTTAGTCATTGACGGCATATTTTCCTTTTAAATACCTCCTTGTTGGAATTGAATCTAAGATATATGGAATGGAAACCAATCCTTTTTTTGTAGGCTTGAATACAGCAAAATGCAAATGTGGTGCTGTAGACATTCCTGTATTTCCCGAATATCCAATGGGCTGTCCTCTTTTGACAGAATCGCCTGCCTTCACTAAGACACCATCTTTCTTTAAATGCACATATTGTGTGAACAGTCCGTCTTTATGATATAAGACAATGTAGTTGGCCAAGTCTCGATATTTTTTCCCTCTACCACCTTTGTTAAACTTGGATACTGTCCTTACAACGACTCCATCTCTCATGGCACAAACCGTTTGTCCTACTCGCATGTCAAAGTCAATTGCATATTTAGAAAAGGGTCCCATATGCGTGAACTTGGTATTTTGTCCTTGCATGACTCTGTAACGTTTTCCTTTGGGAAAAGGTAAGGCGTAGTTATACAAGGTATCATAAGAAGATAGTGGTGGATTCCCATAGCTCATGCCGAGGAACTCGTACTTCTTATAAATGGCAATCGTATCCATTTCATTGGATGCAAACGACAAAATTTTTTGCTGTTCTTTTTCCTTGAGTTGAACATAGGTGGTGGATTTATCAGCAAGTTTTTGATATCGGATGAAAGTTGGGCAATGAAACGGGTTCTCTACCAGAACATGTAGTGAATCACTATCTGCCTCAAAGGATAGATAAAATGGCTTTTTTTGAGCATTGGTGATGGTCGTACAAAGACAAATGAATAGCAATAAAATGAATGTCTTTGCTGGTTTCATCATTAGTTTCTTAATATTCCTGTTGGATAGCTTACAATACTTTCATGTCCATCTTTTCCAACGGCAGCCACCCCAAATAAAAAGTTGTCAATCACGATTCCTTCAAGAATACAACCAGCTGTACCTTCAATGTATCTGGAATATTCCCAAGTGGCAGAGGTGGTTTCTCTCCAATATACGCGATACCCTTTGGCATTCTCAACAGGGTCCCAAATCAATTTTGTAGAAGGTTGTACAATTCCACCGATTCGAACATTCTTTGGTGAAGGTGGAGCCCAAGCAACGCTTGCTAAATTGATGGCATTGACAGCCGTAAGTTTGTTGGCATATTCAAAGTTGACAAATTTGAGTTTGTCTCCATATTCGATGCCATTTTCAGTGCGAATATCTTGATGCTGTTGTGTGTAGTTTTCGTGCATTTCCATGATGCGAATTCCCGCAAATCCAGCATCGTTAAAAGGTCGGTGATGTCCACCACGTCCAAAACGATCCAATCGATAAATCATTTTGGGGTTCATTTCAGGCATATATGTTTTGGTGGTTTTATGGACATATCTAGCAAGTTGGCGAGAGATGCCGTCTACCTCACCACCATAGAAACGACGTGCCCTTCTTTGTCTGTCCGTTTCAGTCGGAGGAACAGGCTCAGAGAAAATTCGAAAGGTGCGATTGTCAATCACTCCATCAACTCCTTTGATGTTTCCAATCATATCGTTGTTGAGTATTCCTACAATATCCCATCCCTTTTCTTTGGCATAGGCAGCCAAACCTTTTCCACCGAACAATCCTTGTTCTTCCCCTGAAAGACCAACATAAATAATACTGCTTTCAAATTTGTATTTGGATAAGACTCTTGCAGCTTCAATAGTTCCTGCCATTCCTGAGGCATTGTCATTGGCACCTGGAGAATCGGAGGTGTAATCTGATGCATTTGACACACGTGAATCAATATCACCGCTCATGATGATGAATCGATTTGGATATTTTGTTCCTTTTTGGATGGCAACCACATTTACCACCCATACATCATTTACAATGCGTCTGTTGGTTCCTTTTTTGACCAAATCTTTTTGATAGAATACATCCAAGCAATTTTTACAATCCGAAGAAATTTGATCAAATTGACTTTTAATCCATCTTCGTGCTGCACCAATTCCTCTCGTTTCAGAAATGGTATCACTTAAGGTATGTCGTGTTCCAAAATTGGCGAGCGTTGTAATATCAGCTTTGATACGTTCTGTACTTACATCATTAATGATGTCATAAATACGGGTATCTGTTTGTGCTTGAAGAATTCCTACTGCTAGGAATGTGAGGGAGATTATGAATCGTTTCATTTATTGTTTGTTTTTCTTGAAGTTCCAAAATGGGATTTGAACTAGAGAATATCGTGTGGTATCAATTTTAACTTCGCCATCTACTTTTTTCTTTTCAATGTACTTACGTTTAATGCTTAATAAATGTTTGCCTTTGGGCAAGGTGTCAATG
>CAZTFN010000089.1:0-13159 GCA_964612905.1 uncultured Flavobacterium sp.
AATGCATTTCCTCCAGTTGTGGTTTCTGGGTTTCCAAACATCACTCCAATCTTCTCACGCAACTGGTTGATGAAAATTACCGTACAATTTGTTTTACTAATAGTTGCAGTCAACTTACGAAGTGCTTGTGACATCAATCGCGCATGTAATCCCATTTTTGAGTCACCCATTTCTCCTTCAATCTCAGATTTTGGAGTCAAGGCTGCCACCGAGTCAATCACAACAATATCAATGGCTCCAGAACGAATTAAGTTATCAGCAATTTCTAAGGCCTGTTCACCATGATCAGGTTGAGAGATAATCAAGTTATCAATATCTACGTTCAAGCTTTCCGCATAAAAACGATCGAAGGCATGCTCTGCATCTACGAATGCAGCAATTCCACCTGCTTTTTGAGCTTCAGCAATAGCGTGTAATGTCAACGTAGTTTTACCCGAAGATTCTGGTCCATAAATTTCAATGATTCTTCCTCTTGGGTATCCTCCTACACCTAAAGCCAAATCCAATCCTAAGGATCCGGATGAAATAGCATCTACATCATCTACTACACTATCTCCCATCTTCATTACAGTTCCTTTACCGTAGGTTTTATCTAGCTTGTCTAATGTTAACTGTAAGGCTTTAAGTTTGGCTTGTTTTTCTTTATCTGTTGACATAATTTTCTTTATAAATTGGTGGAGCAATTTACGAAATCTCGTTGGTAATGTTTGCTACAATTTGTAGCATTTTAATTTTTTTCGTAAAATACTTTCTCTAAAGTAGACGTTTGGAAATTAAAAGTTTAGACTTTTCTCAACATCTCAATGTGCGGAATTCCGTCTTCCAAATATTCCTTTCCTTGTTGTTGGAATCCATGAGAATTGTAGAATTTAGTCAGGTAAGTTTGGGCAGATATCAAGATATCTTTTTCTTGAAAATTATTCAGTATAAAATCAATAGAGGTTGCCACAAGTTCGTGACCGTATTTAAATTTTCGTTCTCCTTCTTTGACAACAATTCGGCCAATGCTTGGTAGGTTAAAATAATCACCCCCATCGAATATTCTAGCATAAGCGACCAATCGATTCTCTTTGTAACCTAAAACATGAAAAGCTTTTTGATCTTTATTATCCACGTCTTGATACACACAATCTTGTTCTACGACAAAAACTTCACAACGAAGTTGTAGCAGCTCATAAATTTCTGTAGGAGATAGTTCTTGGAATGTTTTAACCGTAAAGTTGACCATTAACAAGCTGGAATTTTATCAACTCTTCGTTGGTGACGTCCACCTTCAAATTCAGTATTCAAAAAAGTCTCTACCATTTTAATGGCTTGTGGAATGGCTGTAAATCGTGCAGGAATACATAACACATTTGCATTGTTGTGTTGTTTGATCAATTCAACAATTTCCTTCGTCCAACAAATTCCAGCTCTAATATCTTGGTATTTGTTTGCGGTCATTGCTACTCCATTTGCACTACCACAAATTAAAATTCCTAAATCAGATTTTCCTTCAGAAACATCTTTTGCCACAGGATGTACAAAATCTGGATAGTCCACACTGTCTGTTGAATCCGTTCCATGATTGGTTACTTCAATTCCTTTCGATTTCAAATAATCAACAATGGCAAATTTGTAATCAGGTCCTGCGTGGTCGTTTCCAATGGAAATAGTCATAATTTGTTGGTTTTAAATGGTTTTTTCAACTTTCTAAAGATGTAAGGTTGAAGGTTTGTTTCTACTATTGACATGATCAAAATAGCTATACAAAAATATAGAAATAGAAGGTATATTATCTAAAAAGAAATGGTTTTTTAAATCTCTTAAAAATCAGTACCAAGATCATCTAAACTGAATGCTTGCGCTTTTTTTGGGTGTAACAAAAGGTAGGTTCCCAGTGCAGTTAACGCGGCATATTTTCCATAAGTCCCTATCTTTTGAATTGCTTCTTTTCTAGAAATACTAGTATTTGAATTTACATCGGTCTTTTTCATCTGTAGCTTTTACTTTAGAACAATTTTTTTGAGGATAGTCCCTTTTGAATTTGTTAACTGTACCAAGTAGATTCCTCTTACAATTCTGGGTAAATCAATTTTTTGATTGATCTCGGTTGTCAACTCCCTTTTTACAATTTGTTTTCCTGTAATTGAAAATACTTTTGCTGTAGCTTCTTCTTCAATCCCACGAAAATGAATACTCCGTTGATCATCCGAAAAAATTTGGATACCATTCAATTTTTCAGCATCATTCAAACTTAATGCTTCTGAAGTTGTATGAAGATAAAAACGACCGACTCCTTCAATTCCAGTATCGAGTGTGATACTAATGATAGAGCCATCAATTTTAGTGAATATATTTTTTTCTCGGTCTTCCAAATAAAGATCTATCTCAGATGGGAAATTTACCGCACTGATATCAAAATCTAGGTTTCCTTCTTCAGTCTTGATTCCAATAGGGATTACCATATTTTCATAATCAGTATTTGGCAGGGATTGAATCCCTAAATTTCCATCATCCTCTCCATTTACATGCTTCGTGTACACCAAGAAATCGCTGGATACTCCACCAAATATTGTACTGTCATAACCATTGTCAAATCCCGTAGTTGTGTCAGTTATATAATACACATCCACTGATTTGCTGTGAGATTCATTAGAAGCTTTAACATGAATTTCAGGTCTGCTTGTGGTTCCTGTTCTTTGAAAGGAGTCTGTAGATTGATGAGATTGCATTGCTTCCGTAATTTGAAAATTACCTCCACCTGATTTCGCTTCCACAAAGAAGCCTTGACCAGGCGCTATTTGAAATTCAGCAGATGCTAAGTTCTTTTGTTCATAGCTTGCCGTAGAACTATTCCACAACCATATGGTGGTTTCTTCTAGAATAGCCGTATTTGTAGAAAGTAAGTTAGCGGCACCTGTATTTCCAGCAATATAAGAAGGATAAGGATTTCCTAATGAATTGAATCCATTGGCATTTCTAGTAATTGCTACTGTGACATCGTCTAAATTCATTCCTCCTACATAATCCAAAGTACCTGTCGAAGTTCTCTTAATCGCATATCCTACACCTGGAGTAAAAGTATCTGAGTTGGATGTTCCATTCTGATAATAGGTCCAACCGGGGATGCTATTGTCATAACTTCCTAAAGCAATATTATTACCAGTACCTGTAGCCAAACTTGAGTTGCTTACAAAATCATCTACATCTAAGCCCGTTACGGGCGCAGCAGTTAAATACCAATTTGTTGTTGGAATATTTCGCCTATACATAAGATTACTAGTAACAAAATCATTCGTGCTTATAAAGCTTGCTCCACTTTCGACAATGATGGTACTTGATGGTGATGTAAAAGGAATATCTAAAGTTAAAAAATTGGTTACTTCTTTTGGAATGTATACCTCAGGGTTGAGTCCAGGAATTGCATTAACTCGCCAGTTTACTTGTGTGTTCCAATCACTACTTGTAGCGCCAGTCCATTTATGCATCGTCATAAATATACTTGCATAACCAGTATCAGTATCACCATAAACGTTACTCTCTGGATCACCAATACCCACAATGGTTCCATCAGAATTTATACTTACAGAGGTTCCAAATTTATCATTGATATCTTCTCCATTCATATTTCCCCCTAGTTTTGTCCAGGTTCCATATCTATATTGATATGCTTTTACATGACCTGCATTACTAATTTCACCCAAACCATCAGGTGAACCAATGGCAACAATAGTTCCATCAGAATTTATACTTACAGAGGTTCCTGATTTACTACCTGAATCTCCATCTATATCACCACCCATTTGTGTCCAGGTTCCAGATGTATATTGATATATTCGAACATGACCTGCATTGCTTCCTCCATCATCATTTCCTGTGGCTCCAATTGCGACAACCGTTCCATCACAATTGATACTTACGGATCCACCTGAAACATCACCTAAATTTTCTCCATCAATATCACCTCCTAATTGTGTCCAAGTTCCAGCGCTATATTGATATATACGCACATGACCCGCATTACTTCCTCCACCATCATTCCCTGTGGCTCCAATAGCGACAACCGTTCCATCACAATTGATGCTTACCGACCCTCCTGATAAATCTCCTGAACTTTCTCCGTCAATATCACCTCCTAATTGTGTCCAAGTTCCAGAACTATATTGATATACACGAACGTGGCCTGCGCTGCTTCCTCCATCATCATTTCTTTTAGCACCAATTGCGACAATCGTTCCATCAGAATTGATACTTACAGAAGAACCAAATTCATCATCTACCGCTTCTCCATCTATATCTCCCCCAAGCTGTGTCCAAGTATTTGATATTAACTGATAAACTCGGACATGACCAGAGTTACTTCCATTTCCATCATTATCTGGGGCACCAATGGCAACAATGGTTCCGTCAGAATTGATACTCACAGAACTTCCGGATAAATCTCCTGCAGCCTCACCGTCAATATCACCTCCAAGTTTACCCCAACTTTCATATAGTTCTCTATAAACACGTACGTGACCTGAGTTACTTCCATTTCCATCATTGTCTGGAGCTCCAATAGCTATAATTTTTCCAGAGGAATTAATACTCACCGATGATCCAAACCTATCCGCACCTTCTCCAGGAATATCTATACTTATCTGAAGATCTACAACTACGATATCTCCTTCCTGTGCATTCATATTTAATACACTACAAAAAATGATGAATTTGAATACTTGGAGTACTGTTTTTTTCATAAAAAGCAATTTTACAAGGTGATCAGATTTTAATTATAAATAATTAAATCTTATTAGTAGAGGGGGCTCATAGCGATCATGAAATATAATCAATAAATTTTTGAAAAGAGAAATAAAAACCATCGATATCCTTTAATTTTTAAAAAAGGACAAGAATCTAGAGTTATGAACATGTAAAATCAGCCTATTTTTCTATTTTTTTAATAAGTCTTTATTTTCTAACTCTTTACATGATATTAGGTAAATGTTAAGAACTATCAGTAAATTTTAAAAAATAAATTTGGCTTTCTTGGAATTTATTACAATACCAGAGTTTAGATGAAATACACAACCAAAGTTTTTAGTTTTTAATGAACATTTATCAACAAAGAATTTACATTTTGTTTACATCAAAATTTAAGGAAGAAATTCATAAAAAGCTGTGGAGAGTTGTTTATAACTTTTGTTAATAAACTCAAACTTCAATTGATTTTAAAGGACTTAAACTTTTTATAACCTGTGAATCCTTTTTAATAAGTGATAAATCAAAATAAAGACACTCTTTTTTATTGTTGAAATTAACAGACAATCATAACCATCATATTTAAAATTTAAAAAAAGAAGAAAAGAATGATAATAATAAGATATGTTAATAACTGTGAATAGAAAGAAAATTTAAATTTCTTTCTATTCAGATCTTAAGTAAGATTGTTATATGATATGAGAAGAGTTTTCAAAAAATTAAACTGTCTTCTTTTCTTTGGATTCAGATTGAGTTGAATCCTTTGAAATCTCAACAGTTTCTTTGGTTTGGTTGCTATCTAGTTTTTGATTGATAGAGCCAATAATCACTGCGGTACCTACCACAAAGATGAAAAGAAATAAAGCGATTATTTTTCGTAAGTCTTTCACTTCTAAAAGATTGTTTCTATAGTAAAGACGAGACATTTTAACAATCGTTACAGTTTTCTTAAGTTTTTTTTAACTTTTTGTTTTTTCAAAAGAAATTCTAACTTTGATTGAAAATCAAACTGTTATGAAAAAGATAATCTACTTTTTATTTATACTCCTTAGTTTTCAAGGATATTCTCAAGTACAAATAGGTCAAGATATTTATGGTGATGCCGAACACAATCGGTTAGGATGGAGTGTGAGTTTATCCTCAGATGGTACCACTCTAGCTGTTGGTGCCCCACAATTAACTCAATCAGGAACAACTCATGGAAACGGTTTTGTAAGAGTCTACAGAAATGTAAACAATAATTGGACACAAATTGGTTCAGATCTTATTGGAGCAGAACTAGGAGATGAGTTTGGATACAGCATAAGTCTATCCTCGGATGGCACTGTTATTGCCATTGGAGCTCATCAACCGTATTCAAATGATTCTAAACGTGGATATGTACGTCTATATAAAAATATAAATGATGTTTGGACCCAAATAGGATCTGATATTTTCGGAGAAAATTTAGGTGATCAGTTTGGATTTGATCTTAAATTATCTTCTGATGGTTCTATTGTTGCTATTGGAGCTCCCTACAATGACGGAAATGGAGATCGCTCAGGTCATGTTCGAATTTATAAAAATATGGATGATGTTTGGACTCAGATAGGTGACGATATTGATGGGGAATTTGAATCAGATCTATCAGGATTTCGTGTGGGTTTATCTTCGGACGGTTCTGTTGTCACTATGAGTGCCATAAGTTATCCAAATGGTGATGGACTTGGCCAGGTTCGTATATTTAAAAATGTAAACGATGTATGGACTCAAATAGGTGATGATATTTATGGACAATTACCTGAAAATAATGGTGGTAATTATGAACTATTAGGGAATGCTGATTTGAAATTATCAGCAGATGGTTCTTTATTAGCTGTATCTAGTACTATAGCAATTACAGGAGATCAAGGTATAGGTTTTGTTCGAATTTATAAAAATGTGAATGATGAGTGGATTCAAGTTGGATCAGATATTAATGGTGAAACAGTAACAGATTTGTTTGGTCATAGCTTTGGTATTTCAAATGATGGTTCCATAATTGCCGTTGGAGCACCTGGAAATGATGCTAATGCATCGAATTCAGGTCATGTAAGAGTTTTTCAAAATATCAATGATACTTGGGTTCAAGTAGGTGAAGATATTGAAGGTGAAAATGTGATCGATGGTACAGGAACGAGTTTGAGTTTATCTTCAGACGGATTTACTTTGGCAGTTACAACTCAGAGTGATGAAAATGGAAATAATTCTGGAAGAGTTCGTGTATATAGCTTAGTGAGTGTTTTGTCTTCAACTACATATGATCTTAACAGTTTTGATATCTATCCAAACCCAGCAAAAGATGAATTTAACGTTCAGCTGAGTGATGGAACCGAATTGGAACGAGTACGTGTTCATAACAATATTGGACAGTTAATTATTGAATCTAAAGAACTAAATATCAGTACTAAAAATTGGGCTCAAGGTATTTATTTTGTGGAGGTTACCTCTAATAAAGGTAGATCCATTAAAAAATTGATTATCGAATAGCAGGAATAATAACTTGTGCAGCCTTCGGTAAAATAGATACTTCCAAAGATCCTTTTCCAATCAATTCTCCATCCGCTTCTATATGCGATTGTTGATTGGATCGTTCAGTGATTTTTAAGGAAGTCACTTTGAAGTTGTCAACTTTTTTATGATGTACAATTTTTCCATTGTAAAGTTTTGGTAAGTTTAGGATCAGATCAAAAAATGAAAAGTTTTTAGCAATTGTAACGTCTAACAAACCATCTGTTGGATTGGAATCCTTAGTCATTTGCATGCCACCTCCAGAATACTGACAAATCCCAAATAAGATCATTAGGCACTTCTCCTCTACTCTTTGGTTGTTGATTTCAATAGTATAATTCGATTTTTTATAGAACAAAAGTCCTTGAAGCCCACTTAATAAATAAGCAATCGAACCGAATCTTTTCAATGTATTGAGTTTATTCACTACGTATCCATCATACCCAATTCCAGCCATATTGATGAAATATTCTTTGGTCGAATTTTCTAATTGAATCTGTCCAACATCTTGAAAATCAGTTTGTCCATTCTTAATAATCTGAATAGCTTGATTGATATCTTTTGGAATATCATAGGTTTTAATCCAATCATTTCCAGTACCCAAAGGAATTACACCTAATTTGATTTCTGAGGATTTTGTATATCTTTGCCGCATCATTCCATTCAAAACATGATGTAGGGTTCCATCTCCGCCTACAGAAATGATGTTCCGAAAGCCTTGTTGTATTGCCTCTTCTACCAGCAAAATTTCATGTTTCGGATATTGAGTAAATGAAAAAGAATAATCAACTTCCTGTTCTCTCAGACATTCCTGAATCCGCTGCCAAGATTTTTGAAAGTTACCAGTTCCAGAGTTTGGATTGACAATCAGAAAGAATGAATTCACATGGAACATAGAGAGGTTGATCAAGATAAAATGAATAATAAAATAGCAAAGTACAAAATCGAATGATAATTCATTCTTAAGTAAGAAGGAAGGCCAATTAATTTGTACTTTTCAAAAATATAAGAAGAACTAATGAGTAGAAAAAAGAAAAAGATCTACAAGAAGAAAGGAAGGGTAATTAAAGACCTCACAAGGAACATCTTTAAGATCCTGAATGAAGATAGCAGCAAGTTTTACAATTACAAACAAATTGCTGCGAAACTGGGCGTCACAGATACTGATGGAAAAACCCAGATACTTCAAAAATTGATAGAATTAAAAGAGAAAAAGAAAATTAAAGAGATTGATCGAGGAAAGTTCCAAATCAACGAAGAACGTAAATATTTTATTGGAACTGTAGATGTTACAAAATCAGGAAACGCGTATTTCATTTGTGATGATTTTGAAAAGGATATTTTCATTCCATCGGTGAATTTAGGAAAGGCATTGCATGAAGATTTGGTTCGTGTATATGTTTATCAAAGAAAACGTAGTAATAAGTTGGAGGCTGATGTAGTTGAAATCGTTGAAAGAGCCAAACAAGAATTTGTAGGGACACTTCAAATGAATAAAAACTTCGGTTTTGTATTGCCCGATAATCCTAGAATTCCTGTCGATATTTTTATAGCAAAAAGTAAGATCAATGGAGCTGAACATGGAGATAAAGTGCTGGCGAAATTGACCGATTGGCCAGACAATTCTAAGAATCCATTTGGGAAGATCACGCAAGTTCTCGGAAAACCTGGAGATCATGATACAGAGATTCATTCCATTTTATTAGAATATGGATTGCCTTATGAATTTCCTGGACATATAGAGGAAGAAGCTTCTAAGTTACCCATTGAAATTACCAAAGAGGAAATTTTAAAACGGAGAGATATGCGTTCGGATCTGACTTTTACCATCGATCCGAAAGATGCCAAAGATTTTGACGATGCTTTGTCGTGTACAAAGTTGGAAAATGGGAACTATGAAATAGGAATTCACATTGCCGATGTTTCTCATTATGTGCAACCAAAAACAGACTTAGATAAAGAAGCATTTGACAGAGCAACTTCAGTGTATTTAGTAGATAGAGTAGTTCCTATGTTGCCAGAAATGCTATCGAACGGTGTTTGTTCTTTACGTCCGAATGAAGAGAAACTTACCTTTTCTGCAGTCTTTGAGATCAACGAAAAAGCTGAAATTATCGATCAATGGTTTGGGAGAACAGTGACCTATTCTGACAAACGTTTTGCCTATGAAGAGGCACAAGCGATTATTGAAACCAAGCAAAATATTATTCCTGAAAATGTTTCTTTAACAGGAGAGACTTATGAAGTGGATGATGCCATTGTTGAAGCTGTGTTAAAACTAGATGAGCTTGCTAAAATTCTTCGAAAGAAAAGAATGAAAGCAGGAGCGATATCTTTTGATCGAATTGAAGTAAGATTTCACTTGAACGAACATTTAGATCCAACAGGGGTGTATTTCAAAGAAGCAAAAGATGCGAATAAATTGATTGAAGAATTCATGTTGCTAGCCAATAGAAAAGTAGCAGAATTCATTGGAAAGGGCAGGAGAGGACCCACCAATAAAACCTTTATTTACAGAGTTCATGACGAACCGGATATTGAAAAATTAGCTGCTTTGCAGAATATAGTGTTCAAATTTGGTTATAAGATGGATACTCAGACCAGAGAAAGTACTACTACTAGTTTGAACAAACTTTTAAAAGATGTTCATGGAAAAGCAGAAGCAAATATGGTGGAAACCTTAGCGATTCGATCTATGAGTAAAGCGGCTTATACAACTATGAATATTGGGCATTATGGTTTGGCTTTTGATTACTATTCGCACTTTACCTCACCCATTCGTCGATATCCAGATGTGATGACTCATCGATTGTTACAACATTATTTGGATGGAGGAAGTACGCCAAAAGCAGAGGATTATGAGGTTCGATGCAAGCATTCTTCAAAAATGGAAGAATTAGCAGCCAAAGCTGAACGAGATTCCATCAAATACATGCAAGTAAATTACATGGAGGATCATAAAGATGAAGAGTTTCCTGGAGTCATTTCAGGAGTGACTGAATGGGGAATTTATGTCGAAATTGTATCCAACAAATGCGAAGGAATGGTTCGAATTAGAGACATCAAGAGTGATTATTACATTTTTGATGAACAACAATTTGCCATTGTGGGGCAATCTACCAAGCATATGTATCAATTAGGTGATGAAGTTGTGGTGAAAGTAAAACACACCGATTTAGAGCGAAAACACTTAGACTTTGATTTGATAGAGGAATAAAATAAAAATGAAGTTTTTAAGAAACATATACTTTAGTCAGTATTATGAATTGAAGAAAAAAGGAAAGGAAGAAAAAGCTTTTTTAAACGGAAATGTCTTGGTAGCCACACTTTTTGCATTTGTTGCCGCCTGTCTTTTTTTTATAGAGATGATTTTCTTTCCAAAATCTCATGCATTGGGTGATTTACTAGTAGAATTTATACCTAGTGCTTCTGGAAAGTTTAATGGACAAATCCTAGGAGCTATTCTTCTATCTGTCTTGTTTATAATCGTACGATTTACCATAGGAACACGGAAGAATTTTGAGAAGAACATTGCTTACTTCAATCAACTGACTTTACCAAAGCAAAGAAAGTTGGTTAGAAAAGGCAATGCACTGTTTATGGGAGTATGTTTTGTGATGATTGTATTAATGTTTACTGGAGTTCTCTCACTTTAACAATCATTTTTTTACCAAAAATTTAATATAAGTTGCCACAATAAAAGGTCAACTTTGTCTTTATAATGGTATAACCATTAAAAGTCCCTAACCAAAAAAACACATCTTATGAAAAAAGTATTGCTTCTTATGGCCGTTCTTGGGAGTAATCTCATATTTTCTCAGACCACAATTACAAAACAGCTTGGTGAATTTGATAAACTAAAAGTTTACAATGGAATTGAATTGGAGTTAATCAAATCTGATGAGCAAAAGCTTGAAATCACTGGTGAGAAGGCAGAAAAAGTAAAGGTTAAAAACAACAATGGAGTCTTAAAACTCACTTTGAAGTTTCCTGATCTTTCTGCGGATGGAAAAGTGAATATTAAACTTTTTTACAATCAAGAGATCAAAATTATCGATGGAAATGAAGGTTCAACGATTACTGGAAAGGATATTGATCAAACCCAATTGGAAGTAAAATCTCAAGAAAGAGCATTTATCAATTTGGTGGTGAAAACAAAACATTTGAAAGTGAAATCTTCTTCGGGAGGAATTATCAAGTTAACCGGAAGTTCTAAAAACCAAGATATTGACGTAGATCTTTATGGAATTTACCACGGTTATGGATTAGAGGTTACTGATAATACAAGTATTAGAGCAGGATCAGGAGCCAAAGCAGAGGTAAATGCTGGAGAAACCTTGAATGCAAAAGTAAGTTTTGGAGGATCTATTTTTTACAAAGGAAATCCAGAAGTAATCAAGGATAAGAAGGTCGCCGGAGGAATTATCAAACAGGTCGATTAACCTACCTACGCAAATGCTTTGGTAGACGAGTGAATTTAGTTTCAAACAAAGAGCTTGATAACAAGAAAAATCAGAGATAAATACAAGGTTCTGTAAATTCTCTATTTCAGCGTTTTTTGTATCTTTGTGCCATAAAACAAGAAAGAAATGCCATTATTCAATATATTATTCGGTATGATCGGAGGACCACAAATAGTGATTATTGTGGTTGTAATTCTACTTTTATTTGGAGGAAGAAAAATTCCAGAGTTGATGCGTGGATTGGGAAGCGGAATTAAAGAATTTAAAAATGCTTCTAAAGAAGACCCAGAAGAAAAACTAGAAGAAAAGAAATAAAGAAAGACCCTGACGAATTTGTCAGGGTTTTTTGTTCTTTAAAACTTCACTGCAGTTCCGGAAGCGGTGACCATGAGCATTCCGCCATTCGCACCCACCGTTTCGTAGTCAAGATCAACACCTATAACGGCATCAGCGCCCATTCTTAAAGCCATGTCTTCCATTTCTGCCAGAGCAGTGTCTTTAGCTTCTCGTAGGACTCTTTCATACGATCCAGATCTTCCTCCAACAATGTCTCTGATTCCCGCGAAGAAATCTTTAAAAATGTTGGCTCCAATAATGGTTTCTCCAGTGACAATTCCTAGGTATTGATTGGCTGTTTTTCCATCAACACCGTTGGTAGTAGTTACAATGATTTTATTCATCTTTCTTTTTGTTTTTAGCAGCTTTCATAGCTTCTCCTATTTGATTACTAGCGGTGAAACTAGCTACCATATTGTTTAACATATCGCTTCCAGCTTGAGGCGAGTTAGGTAATAAGATCAAGTTGCTATTGGTTTCTTCTCCAATAGACTGCAATGTATCATAGTGTTGTGTCACAACAATCAATGCAGAAGCTTCTTGAGAATTGATACCAACTTTGTTCAATACTTCTACCGACTCTTCCAAACCACGAGCAATCTCTCTTCTTTGATCAGCAATACCTTGTCCTTGTAAACGTTTACTTTCGGCTTCAGCTTTTGCTTTTTCAACAATTAAAATACGTTGTGCATCTCCTTCAAATTGAGCAGCAATTTTTTCACGCTCAGCAGCATTAATTCTGTTCATTGCTGCCTTTACTTGAGAATCTGGGTCAATATCTGTTACTAAGGTTTTGATGATATCGTATCCATACTCTACCATGGCATCATTCAATTCAGATTTTACTGCAATTGCTATATCATCTTTCTTTACAAATACGTCGTCTAATTTCATTTTTGGAACCTCAGCACGAACTACGTCAAATACATACGAAGTAATTTGATCATGTGGATAATCTAATTTGTAAAAAGCATCGTATACTTTGTCTTTGATTACTTTAAACTGAACGGAAACTTTCAGTTTGACAAACACATCGTCTAAAGTTTTGGTTTCAACAATCACATCCAACTGTTGGATTTTTAGACTCAATCTTCCAGCAACTCTGTCAA
>CAZTFN010000090.1:0-13073 GCA_964612905.1 uncultured Flavobacterium sp.
TAGAGAACTTTGCCACTCTTCGACTTCGCTCAGAGCATCGCTTTGCAACTTTATCTGTAATCACTAATTTTGCAATCGAATATGAAAGCGCAACAAAAAACATATATCTTAGGAATTGAATCTTCTTGCGATGACACAAGTGCAGCAGTGATTTGTGATGGTGAGGTGTTGAGTAATGTGATTGCCAATCAAGATGTGCATTCCAAATATGGAGGTGTGGTTCCTGAACTGGCTTCAAGAGCGCATCAACAGAACATTGTTCCCGTAGTGCAACAAGCAATTGAACGAGCTGGAATTACCAAAGAAGATTTGGATGCCATTTCTTTTACAAAGGGACCAGGTTTGATGGGTTCTTTGTTGGTGGGAACTTCTTTCGCAAAATCCTTGGCATTAGGGCTGGATGTTCCATTGATTGATGTGAACCACATGCAAGGACATGTATTGGCGCATTTCATTAAAGAAGAAGGAAGTAAGATTCCTCCTTTTCCATTTCTTTGTTTGACTATAAGTGGTGGGCATACACAGATTGTGAAAATGAACAGTCACTTTGATATAGAAATTCTTGGTGAAACCATTGATGACGCGGTTGGAGAAGCTTTTGATAAATCGGCAAAAATATTAGGGCTTCCTTATCCTGGTGGACCCTTGGTAGATAAATATGCACAAAAAGGGAATCCAAAAGCATTCACATTCACCAAACCCAAAGTAGGCGACTTAGAATTTAGCTTTAGCGGATTGAAAACTGGAATTTTATACTTCGTTCAGAGAAATGTAAAAGAGAATCCGAACTTTATAGAAGAGAACTTGTATGATATCTGTGCGTCCATTCAGCATACCATTGTTGAGATTCTCATGGACAAGCTAAAGAAAGCGGTAAAGCAAACAGGAATCAAGCATGTTGCCATTGCTGGAGGTGTTTCTGCAAATTCAGAAATTCGAAGGAGATTGGCACTGACTGAAAAACACAATGGTTGGACCACCTACATCCCAAAGTTTCAATACACCACAGATAATGCAGCGATGATCGCCATAACAGGGTATTTGAAGTTTCTAGAAAAGAATTTCTCAGACATCTCTACAAAAGCAGAGGCACGCTTGAAAGTAACAGAATAATATCTTTTTTAAAAAGAAAACTGTCATTCTGAATTCTTTTCAGAATGACAGTTCTTGATATTAGTAAGAATCTGAAACTCCCGAAGCTTCGGGACAGATTGACAAATCACTAAGATTTTATTTTACAGTTTTAATAGAGCAACCAATTGCTCTTGTGTTTGTTTTGGCAGGCTTCTTTCCTGCTAACAATGCATCAATGGCATCTTCTGCGTATTTCTCTGTTACTGCTGAAGCATCTCTTGAACTATTGTCAATAGCTCCGATGTACTGCACAATGTTCTTCCCTCCTTTTTTCTCTAAGATGTATACATGTGGAGTTCTTGAAGCTCCATATTGCGGATAGATCTTTTGTCCTTTGTCAAATAAATAAGGAAAGGTAAATCCTTTGTCTTTAGCGCGAACTTTCATATCTGCCATGCTATCGCCACTTTTAGCTGCTGGGTCGTTCGGATTGATTGCAATCACTGGATATCCTTTGTCTTTGTACTTTTTATCCAAAGCGATGATTCTATCCTCATATGCTACTGAATAAGGACAAGTATTACAGGTAAATATTACAACAAATCCCTTTGCATCTTTATAGTCAGATAGTGAGACCATTTTCCCATCTATATTCTCTAATGAGAAGTCGGTAGCTACATCACCTACTTTGTACCCTTTTGCTGGGGCCATCGTAAAAGCCGTCACAACAGCAAATACTGCAAGTACCAAAACTGCTTTGATTGTTTTCTTCATGATCGTTAATTTAAAAATTGTTCGAGTTCGTTTATTAATTCTTGTTCCGTGAATGATTTTTCATAGAACTTTCTGTTGTTCTTATTGTAAATGATTGTGGCTGGTAACGCTCCAGACCAAGAATCATCAATATCTGCAATCCAGAATTGCTCATCTATATCATCTAGATGTACTACTTCAGACTGAATATTCTTATTCTTTATAAAAGGAAGTAACTTGGTTTTCTTCTTCTTGGGAAAGTCCAAACTCACCAAAAGTACTTCTACATTTTTGTCTTTGTACTCCTGATTGATTTTCTCGAAATACGGTAATTCCTTCACACATGGTGCACACCAAGTAGCCCAGAAATTGACCACGTAAACTTTGTCATCATCTTTCTTGTTGATTAATGGCTTTAATCCTTTGTAATCAAAAGTAGGTACATCGGCGAAGACCTCCTCAGTTTTGGTAACTGTCGTTTCTTCTTTGACAATTTCTGTTTGCTTCGGAGTTTCTTTTTTACAAGAAAACATCAACAAAGAGAGGCATAGGTATAGAAAAATGTTTCGCATAGATGATAAAAGTACGAAATATGAAAATGACACTCCCGAGATTAACGAAACCTTAACAGCCTTAAAATTTAAAGGTAATGACTCTTCAATTCCTCAAATCTAAGTCGAGGAAGGCTCATAAATCAGTAACTTAACACTCTTAAATTCAAATAACTAAAAAAATATCACCATGGGAAACCTCATTAAAATATCAGATAAGAACGATCAAATTCACTATGTAAATAAAAACTACATCGTTCAGGTAGGAATGTTTAAAAACAACTATGTGACTATTGACCTCATAAACAATAATAGTTTCGAATCTAGCGAACCCTTAAAAGAAATACTGTTTAAACTGGATATTTGATTTGCTACGTACCTTTTATAAACACCACTCTTCGGAGTGGTTTTTTATTTTTTTTCAATTCGATTGTAACAAAAAGATAAAATCTTGTACATATAGATAAATTTCATATCTTTATGATATCATTTTAATATCACTTTAAATTATTAAACATGGAAGCAGAAAAAATTATCAAACCCGCCAACGGTTATTTAATGTTGGTCGTATTTCTAATACTATTTGGTGGCGGTATCACCATGGCAATTATGCACGAAGAACCATTATACATCATCGCAATTATTGCTGGATTCGTAATGCTATTCGGATTCATCTTGGTAAACCCCAATACTTCAAAAGTTATTTTACTATTTGGAAAGTACGTTGGAACCGTGAAACAAAATGGTCTGTACTGGGCAAATCCATTTTACACTAAAAAGAAAATCTCCTTGAGAGCAAGCAACTTTGACAGTGAGCGATTGAAGGTAAATGACAAACTAGGAAACCCTGTAATGATT
Source organism: uncultured Flavobacterium sp. (assembly GCA_964612905.1). Lineage (GTDB taxonomy): Bacteria > Bacteroidota > Bacteroidia > Flavobacteriales > Flavobacteriaceae > Polaribacter. The sequence continues at coordinate 3,237 of CAZTFN010000090.1, forward strand.
AGTACCATTTTGGTATGGCGAGTAACAGATACTTTTAAAGCGGCCTTTGACGTGGACAATTATGAAAATTTTGTTCGAGTACAAACAGATGCTGCAGTAAGAAAACTAGCCAGTATGTATCCTTACGATAAATTAGCTGATGAGGGTCACGAAGAAGACATCACCATAAGATCTAGAGTGAAGTGCCACTTTGAAAAAAGAATTGTAAAAAAGATTGTCCATCGCTGGAATTGAAGTCTTAGAAGCTAGAATTGGTTATTTGGCCTATGCACAGGAAATTGCCAATGCCATGTTGAAGCGTCAGCAAGCAACTGCAATCGTTGCGGCAAGACATAAGATTGTGGAAGGTGCTGTGAGCATGGTAGAAATGGCCTTAGAAGAATTGAATAAAAAGGACATTGTTGAATTGGATGAGGAAAGGAAAGCCGCCATGGTAAGCAACCTAATGGTCATCTTATGTGGCGATAAAGAAGCCTCTCCTGTGTTAAATACTGGAACCTTAAATCATTAAAAAAATGAAAGAATACAAAGTGATGATTCCTAAACTAGGAATCAGAAACAGAGTTCAAAACTTAGAAGACCTACTGAACCAATTAGCCAGAGAAGGATGGCAATACAAACAGATCACTTCTGGTGGCGTATTGGTTTTGGAGAGAGATAAAAACAGATAAACATGAGAATATTTAAAGAAGAACAACGATTTACACAACCACTTATCATCGTCATTTTGACCATGAGTACCTTGGTAACTTTTGGACTCGTCATTCATGAGTACACCAGGGAAGGGAGTAATATGAAACTCGTTGAATTGGTAACGGTTATAGGCATTTTCTTGGGCGCAACTTTACCAATCTTCTTCTTTAAATTGATCACAAGAATCGACGAAAAAGGAATTCACTACCGCTTCTTCCCTTTCCACAGAAAACAAAAAAGTATTCTATGGAATGAAGTTAAATCGGCTTATGTACGTCAGTATGATGCCATTTCAGAATACGGCGGTTGGGGATTGAAAGGTGGCTTTCGAAGAAAAAAAGGGAAAGCCATTAATACCAAGGGCAATATTGGAATTCAGTTGGAATTAACGGATTCTAAAAAACTCTTGATTGGCACACAAAAAGAGACCGATGCTCAAAAAGTATTGGAGCACTATCAACACAAATTAAACCATGACAACTACTAAAGGCATTCAATTTGAACCCATCGATTACTTAATCGTTGGATCTGGTGCTTTGCTCATCCTACTATCATGGGTCTATTCGGGCATTGAATATTCGAGTTTACCTGAAACCATCCCTACGCATTTCAATCACAAAGGTGAAGCAGATGGTTATAGCAATAAAAGTATGTTGTGGTTGATCTGTGGAATTTTCACAGTGTTGACAGTAGGTATTTTCTTTTTGGCAAAAGCAACACATTTACACAACATACAGTTGAAAACAAGGTTGGCAAATTTTAGATCAGTTGCCATACTCATGCCATTCATTGGTATTATTCAAGGAATTGCAGTAATTACCATTACTGAAAGCAGTAAAGGTAATGTTGAGCATTCAGGTTGGATTCTTCCATCAGTTCTCATACTTACTGCAATCTATTTGACCTTTATGATTATCATCATCGTTAAAAACAAAAAATCATGATACGAATTATCACCTATATCATACTTTTTGCCATTGGAATGAACTTTTCCCAAGATTCAATTCAATCGGAGGAAATCCTTCTAAAAAATGGAGATTTCGAATTACCAGGTACCTTAACCTCTACCGAATCATCAAATGATTTAGTGATTTGGATTCACGGTTCTGGTGATGTCGACAGAAATGGAAATCAAGCCAGTGCAAATGTAAAAGCCAATTATATCAAGCAAGTAAGAGATTCTTTGAACAAGGAAAACATTGCCTTTTTTAGCTACGACAAACGCACTGCAAATCCAAAGAACAAAGCCTTACTCCAAGGAATTCTGTTTGATGATTTGGTAGCAGATGCAAAATTGGTCTTGAATCATTTCAAAGATTCAAAACGATTCAAAAGCATCACCCTGATCGGACACAGTCAAGGTTCGCTCGTAGCAATGTTAGCATCGGAAGGAGCTGATAAATACATTTCTTTGTCTGGACCTTCAGATCGAATTGACGTAACCATTGTAAAACAAATTACTGCTCAGAGCGCAGAACTAGGAAAAACAACAGAAGCCCATTTTAAAGAACTTGCTGAAACTGGAGACATCAAAGAAGTAAATCCCTTTTTGATGAGCATCTTTGCAAAACCTAATTTGCCTTTTATTGGAAGCTGGATAAAGTATGATCCCGTAAAAGAAATTGGAAAGATCAAAATACCTGCATTGATCATCAATGGAACAAAAGATATACAGATCAAGGTAGAAGATGCCAAAGCTCTAAAAGGAGGAAATTCAGAGGCAAAAATGATCATTATCGACAACATGAATCATGTGCTAAAGCATATTGAGAAGGACGCGGACAATATGCCATCTTATTTTTCTCCTGATTATAGTCTTTCTAAAGAATTGATTCAAACCCTCACAGAATTTATAAAAAGCTAGACTCATGGCAAAGAAGAAAGCGTTTGCGCTACGATTGAATGAAGACATGCTCAAAGCCATAGAAAAATGGGCAACAGATGAGTTCAGGTCCACCAATGGTCAGATTGAGTGGATGCTGATGAAAGCGCTCAAAGAAGCCAAAAGAGAACCCAAACGAAAAGACGAGTCCTAAACTCGTCTTTCTTTTTTATATTTAGTTCAAAATCCAAATCGATGTCTGAAGAAACCGAAGAAAAACCATCCAAAAGAATTGACTGGTCTGCGGAAAAAGTGATGAGTCTTTCAGCACTCTTTGTCAGTGCCATTTCACTTTTCGCATTATTCTATCAGTTGAACCTCGCCAGAGAAGAAAATGAATTGATCCGCAAAGAACAAAAGGCAAGTGTGCTTCCTCATTTAAGTCAGTGGTATAGCACATTTGATAACAGTTTCAGGATTGTCTTTGGAAATCGCGGTGTAGGTCCTGCATTTGTCAAAAAGGTCGAACTCGTACTAAATGACAGCATAACGTATGATAATACAGATGATCTCATTAAACACATCTATCGAAACATGGGAGCTGTAGAAAACCCAGATTACACCTCAAGCACTTTTACAGAAGGCCGAGTAATTCCTGCGGGAGAAGAAGTCGTGGTTATTGCCATTAAAGATCCTCAATCCAAAGGACTGTTCCTACGATATCTTGATAAAAACACGCTTGAGTTCGACATTATCTATGAAGATGTTTATGGCACCCGATGGAGCTTGAACAACAAAAAAGACAAGATCATTCCTGTTCTAATTTCTAAGGAAGACTAACCTTCTTTAAGATTTCTTTAAGATTTTTTGAGATCAGTACATCGTACCTTTAAATCCTGTTAAAAAAACTACCAAACTATTTACATATGAAGAAACTATTCTCCCTTTTATTTTTATTGATTTCTCTGACCCTTACTGCACAGGAATTCAATATGGATTTGGTGAAAAATATGAAGCCAAGAAATATTGGACCTGGTGGAATGAGTGGTCGTGTGACGTCCATTGATGTCGTAGAATCGAATCCTGATATTATATATGCTGGAACAGCTTCCGGAGGTATCTGGAAATCTACCTCAGGTGGAATCAAGTGGGAACCAATCTTTGACAAAGAAGTAACTGCTTCTATTGGAGCTGTGGCCATTCAACAGTCCAATCCAAGTGTGATTTGGGCTGGAACCGGTGAAGGAAATCCAAGAAACAGTTTGAATGGTGGATATGGAGTTTTCAAATCTCTCGACGGTGGAAAAAACTGGAAGTCAATGGGGTTGGAAAAGACACGCCACATTCACAGAATTATCATTGACCCTACAAATCCGGATGTTATTTATGTCGGAGCCATTGGGTCTCCATGGGGAGAACACCCAGAAAGAGGTGTGTATAAAACGACCGATGGAGGAAAAACCTGGAAGCAAATTCTATTCAATAACATCAGAACTGGAACCGCTGACTTGGTGATGGATCCTTCCAACCCAAACAAGTTGATCGCTGCCATGTGGGAACACAAGCGTGATCCTTGGTTCTTCAAATCAGGTGGTGAAGGAAGTGGTCTATACATTACGTATGATGGTGGAGAGAACTGGAAAAAGATCACCGAGAAAGAAGGGTTTCCGAAAGGGGACCTAGGAAGAATTGGAGTTGCAATTTCTAGAAGCAATCCTGACGTTATCTATGCCTTGGTTGAATCAAAGAAAAATGCACTTTATAAAAGTACTGATGGAGGATTCAAATGGAGAAAAGTAAGTGATAAAAGTGGTATTGGAAACAGACCCTTCTATTACTCTGAAATATATGTTGATCCACAAAATGAGAATAGACTCTATACTATTTTTACCTATGTAAATGTTTCCAATGATGGCGGAAAAAGCTGGAACCAGTTAATGCCTGCCTATGGAGTATCTAACGGGGTGCACCCTGATCACCATGCTTGGTGGATTCATCCGAAGGATGGTTCTTTTATGATTGATGGAAATGATGGTGGACTCAATATCACACACGATCGTGGAAAGACTTGGAGGTTTATTGGAAATATTCCAGTCGCTCAGTTCTATCACATTGCTGTGGACAACGAATACCCATATAATGTATACGGTGGAATGCAAGACAACGGTTCTTGGAGAGGGCCTGCCTATGTATGGAAAGCACAGGGAATTAGAAATTCTTATTGGCAAGAAATTAGTTTTGGTGATGGTTTTGACGTAGTTCCTGATAGAGATGATTCTCGATTCGGATGGTCCATGAGTCAGCAAGGGTTTGTAAGTCGATATGATTACTTGACAGGAAATAACTACTCAGTAAGACCAACGCACCCAGATCCAAATGTGAAACTTCGTTTTAACTGGAATGCAGCCATCAATATTGATCCTTTTAGTAATAACACCATTTACTTTGGAAGTCAGTTTGTACACAAATCAACAGACAAAGGATTGACATGGGAAATTATTTCTCCAGACTTGACTACCAACGATCCAGAAAAGCAGAAGCAATCGGAAAGTGGAGGATTGACCATGGATGCTACAGGAGCAGAAAACCATACCACTGTTTTGGTGATTGAACCTTCTCCTGCTGAACAAAACATGCTATGGGCTGGAACCGATGATGGGCAAGTGCATTATACACAAAACGGTGGAGCTACTTGGACCAACGTGAGCAATAACCTTCCCGGATTACCTGCGAACAGTTGGATTGCTCAGATCAAAGCTTCCAACAAGAACAAAGGTGAAGCTTTATTAATTGCTAATGATTATAGAAGATTCAACTATACTCCATATGCCTACAGAACCAAGGACTACGGAAAAACATGGACTCGAATTGTAGATGAGAACGATGTTGAAAGTTATACCTTGAGTATTGTTGAAGATCCAATCAATCCAAACCTAATGTTCCTAGGAACCGATGACGGATTGTATATCTCTTTAGATGCTGGAAACAAATGGACCAAATGGACGGCTGGTTTCCCAACGGTATCGACGAAGGATTTAGTGATTCAACCTAGAGAACACGACTTAGTGATTGGAACTTTCGGTCGAGCAGCTTGGGTATTGGACGATATTCGACCTTTAAGAGCAATGGCTGATGGAAACGTTTTGAACAAAAAATTACAGTTGTTCGATCCTCCAACAGCATATCAAGCAGCATATCAACAACCAACAGGAAGTCGATTTGGAGCTGACGCTTTGTATAACGGAGAGAACAAAGCATTCGGAGCGGCAATTTCTTATTACATCAACAGGCCTTCTGATAAGAAAAAAGAAGAAGAGCCAAAGGATAAAAAGAAAAAACGTAAAAACAAAAAGAAGAAAAAAGAAGAGCCAAAACCTAAGGTGGATGAAAAGCCTAAAGTGAAGTACGACTCCATCAAACTTGAAATCTATGATGGTACTCGATTGATTCGCACCTTGAAGCGCAAAGCTCCAAAAGAAAATGGCGTTCATAAAATGTATTGGTACATGAACGAAAAAGGAGTAGACAGACCCTCTAGAACCATTAGAAAAAGACGTGGTGAACCAGGTGGAGTTTCTGTGAAACCAGGAAACTATCGTTTAAAAATGTCTTTCGGGGACCAAACTTCTGAGAGTAGCATTAAAGTAGAATACGATCCAAGATTGCAAATGTCTGCTGCTGCGATTAATGAACAATACAATGCCTTAAAAGACATGGAAAAAGATCAGCAAACCATGGCTGATGTTGTGAAGCAATTGGTAGAAAGCAAGAACACTGCGAATGGATTCAAATCCAAGTTGTCTAAAGAAGACAAAGAGAAATACAAAGATCAAATCAAAGCATCTAAGGAAGTTGTGAAAGAGATTGATAAATTGATTGCTCTGTTCTTAGGAAAAGTAGATAGACGACAAGGAATCACACGAAATCCAGAAGTCACTGTGAATCAACGTTTCTTTGGTGCTAGAAGATATGTCGGAAGTAGATATGGAAATCAGACAGCTACAGAAAGACAATTAATCAAGCAGTATAAAGATGCCATGAATGATGCTATTGGCAAGGTGAATGCATTCTTTGACAAAGATTGGTCGGAATACAAAGGAAAAGTGGAAAACATCACGATCTCGCCTTTTAAAGAGACGAAGAAATTCTAAATATAAAGCGGAGCATTGCTCCGCTTTTTTTATGGTTTGATTTTCTTACTTTAGCGAAAACCAAAATCCATGAGCATTTCTGAAATCAACAGTAACATTCCATTATTCCCCAATGACACCATCATTTTTGGAATTTTGGCAATGACCTTGGCAGCTATATTTTATTCATCTAAGCTTCCCTCCTTTTCAAAATTTTATAAGATTGTTCCTACCCTTTTATTGTGTTATTTCTTACCATCGGTGCTGACATCTTTGGGAATTATTGCAGACAAGTGGATTGATGTTTCGGCAGCCATTGAACATCTACAAGGGTTGTATGGAAATCTTGCTGGAGTAGAAAACTTGAAAGGTTTGAAAGATTATATTGTTGCGAATGAGATTCCAGATGCCGATTACAAACAATTCATAGGAAAAAGTAACCTATACTATGTTTCGTCTCGTTTCTTATTACCAGCTTCATTACTCTTTTTGACACTGAGTATCGACCTTAAAGGAGTTTTCAGATTAGGCCCCAAAGCCTTGATTATGTTCGTAACAGCCACCGTTGGAGTTTTAATTGGTGGACCTTTGGCTATCTTATTCTTTAAGTATCTAGCGACGGGCGTTTTAACTGCTGTAGAAGGAACTGAATTGTGGAGAGGACTATCAACTGTTGCAGGAAGTTGGATTGGTGGAGGCGCCAATCAATTGGCGATGAAAGAACAATGGGATGTTGGTGATAGTTTATTTAGTGTCATGGTTGTGGTGGATGTGCTTGTGGCAGAAGTATGGATGGCCTTCTTGTTATTAGGAGTTGCAAAATCAGATGCTTTGGATCGATTCTTCAAAGCCGATAATTCTTCCATCAAGACCCTGCAAGCAAAAATGGAAAAATTCACCATGGAAACTGCGCGAGTGACCTCATTTAACGACTTAATTATTCTTCTCGGAATTGGTTTTGGATTTACATCCTTGAGCCATTTCTTAGGAAACAATCTAAGTGCTTGGATCAAAGAGTCTGCACCATTTTTAGTTGACTTTGGACTGGGAAGTTCTTTCTTCTGGTTGATTATTTTGGCAACTACCATTGGAATCATACTCTCATTTACAAAAGCACGAACCTACGAAGGTGCAGGAGCTAGTAAAATTGGAACTGTATTCATCTATATTTTGGTGGCTTCCATTGGGATGAAAATGAACCTAAATGCCATCGTAGAAAATATTGGATTGTTTGCTATTGGATTGGTTTGGATGATTATTCATGTGGGACTCTTGTTTATCGTAGGTAAATTAATTAAAGCGCCGTATTTCTTCTTAGCTGTTGGATCAAAAGCAAACATCGGAGGAGCGGCTTCGGCACCTGTTGTAGCAGGAGCTTTTCATCCTTCTTTGGCGCCTGTGGGAGTATTGCTGGCTGTATTGGGTTATGCACTTGGAACCTATGGTGCATTTGCCTGTGCATTGTTAATGAAATGGGTGAGTTAACTCAATTCTTTTTAGCATATTTGCAGCCTAAACGTATTGAGAAAATGAAGAAAGTTTTAGTCATTTGTTTGTTGGGATTGATCGTTGCTTGTTCTGGTGAGAAAAAGCAGGGAAACATGGTAGTTCAAGGACAAATTCAAGGATTGAAAAAAGGAACCTTGTATCTACAAAAATTAGCAGACTCCTTAATTGTATCCGTAGATTCTATTTCTGTTTTGGGAGAAGATTCCTTCACTTTGACAGCTGATGTAGAGTCTCCTGAAATGTATTACCTAACGTTTGATGCAAACTCTTCAGAACAAAAGATTATGTTCTTCGCTGAACCAGGAACCATTACTATTAATGACAACGTTACCAACTTCGGGGTAAATACAAAAATTGAAGGTTCCGAGAATCAGAAGGTATACGAAGAATACATCGGTATGACCAGTAAGTTCCAAGGAAAACAGCTAGATATTTTGGAAGCTAACTTCAATGCGCAAAAAGACAACGATATGAAAAAGTCAGATTCTTTGCGTAAAGCTTCAGAGAAATTAATTCAACAGAGATATATTTACTCCATTCAATTTGCCTTAAGACATCCAGATAGTGAAGTGACTCCATACATCACCTTGACCGATCTTCCAAATGCGAATGTCAAGTATCTAGATTCTATCAACAACTCCTTAAGCGAGAAGGTGAAAAACTCTCTTTATGGGAAAAAGTTGAATGAATTCATTTCAGAAATCAAAGCCTCTGAAACGAACTAAGACCCATCAAATTTTCGACCAAAAATAAATTTTTCATGTTGTATCTTACCATCAAAAGATACGTATGAGAAAAGAGTCATGGAGAAAAGTCAGAGAAAAATATCTCATAGGTGTTTTCTGTTTTATCGCACTGGCTATTTTTGGATATTTTGCAACCACAAGACATGAGAGTAAAGAAATCATTTATGAAGATTTGCTTTTAAAAGAAGATCCTGTTTTTCAAAGGGAATGGTCAAGCTATTGGGTAGATTTGACTTTCGAAGGAAAAAAAGAATTTCGCATTGAAGGCATCGATTATAAGTACCTGAAAGAAAAAGCTTTTAAAATCAGTGTTGTCAAAGGAAATACTTTTACCGTAGGAAGAATTGATAAAGCTATCGTTTCTCTGCAATATGGAGCGTATGAGTATCTACAATTTGAAAGAGCACAAATACACAAACAGAAGAATAGTGAGTTTGTCTTGAAGCTTTTACTAACAGGTGCTTTTTTCTGTCTTATCCCTCTTTTCTTTAGAAAAAGACCTGTGGTTCACTTAAAAGGAGGCAAATCTTTCACAATTCCTTTCGCGCTTATTTTAATCCTTGCTTTGGCTGTTGCCTTGATTTACTTATCACATACCATAGGGTTTAAGTATGCAAGTAGTGATGAATTTATACCTTGATAAAATATTACCAAACTGTTTTAAACCGCATATTTATAAGCAGACGGTATTGCAAATAAATGCTGCAATTTTTGAGGCAATGGAATGCATTCCCAATTGTTGTAATCGATCCAATACAATTCTGTAAAAATTGTGGCAACCAATTCTGCTTTATCATTATAAAAATCAATGTAGGTTTCTATCCCATCCTCTTGGCGATTCGTTCCAAAGTTTAATCGAGCAGAAAAATTCTGAGTAAACATCAAATGCTTTTTATTTTTCAATTGCTCGTTGCTCTTTTGCTATCCGATTTTCAAT